>VXWI01000044.1 GCA_009835985.1 Acidobacteriota bacterium
TGCCGGTCTGGAGGCCGCTACCGCGAGAACCGGCCGGCGTTCCAAGCCGTACGCGTCACCCTGCACGAGCCGCGTTGGGACGCGCGCTGGCCTGGGGCCAGCGCGTGCCGGCTGAAGCCGGCGTTCCAAGCCGTCAGGCGGGGACGGGAGTGGCGGCGGCGACCTGGGCCTGGTGCTCGACGATCCAGTCGCAGGTCAGCGCGAGCCCTTCCTCGAGCGGGGTCTCGGGGGTCCAGCCGAGTCGGCGGATGCGGCTGGTGTCCAGGCTGTAGCGCCGGTCGTGTCCGGGACGGTCCGCCACGTGGGCGATACGGCCCTGCCGCCCGCTCACCCGCTCGGCGAGGCCCAGGATGGTTCCCGCCATCTCGAGATTGGTCCGCCGGTCCCCGCCGCCGACGTTGTAGACCGTCCCGGGAATGCCGGAGCGCAGGAGGAGGTCCAGCGCGGCGCAGTGGTCGGCGACGAAGAACCAGTCCCGGACCTGGGTTCCGTCTCCGTAAACCGGCAGTTCCTCACCGGCCAGCGCCCGGGCGAAGAAGGTCGGGACCATCTTCTCGGGGTGCTGGCGTGGGCCGTAGGTGTTGGCCCCGCGGCTGATGACGACCGGCAGGCCGTGGGTGGTGCGGTAGGCGAGGGCGAGGAGGTCCGCGCCGGCCTTGCTAGCGGCGTAGGGGTTCCGGGGCACCAGCGGAGCCTCCTCGTCGGCGTCGCCCTCCAGGATCTCCCCGTACACCTCGTCCGTGGATACCTGCAGGAAGAGCCGTCCGCGTGCGGACTGGCGGAAGGCTTCCAGCAGGACCGCGGTCCCCAGCGTGTCGGTGCGGGTGAACGCCTCGCCGTCGAGGATGGCCCGGTCGACGTGGGTCTCCGCGGCGAAGTTGATGAGGTAGTCGGCCCGCAATGCGAGCGGCCTGACGGTGGCCTGATCGCAGATATCGCCATGGATGAACTCGTGCCGGGGATCGGCGAGCGCCGTGCCCAGATTGTCGAGGGATCCCGCGTAGGTCAGCTTGTCCAAGGTGATCACCCGGCAGTCCGGGTAACGCGCGAGCAGGAGGTCCACGAAGTGGCTGCCGATGAAACCCGCGCCGCCGGGCACCAGGAAGGTCGGGTTCGGGAGCATTGGGGATGGAACCGGCAATTGTGGGGGTGATCAGGCGATCCGAATGATGATTTTGCCGAAATGAGCTCCGCGTTCCATACGGTCGAGCGCCACGGGGAGTTCGGCGAGGGGAACGTGGCTGTCGAGGACGGGCCGAAGGTCCTTCTTCCCGAGGAAGCCCACCGCGTCCCGGAGCGCCCGCCGGCAGTCGGTCATGATGCCCGCGATCCGGATCCGGCGCATCACCACCGGCGCGAACTGGACGGGGGCCTCGAGTCCCGTGAGGGCGCCGAGCATCGCGACCGTGCCGCCGGCGGCGGTGGCCCGGATCGACTGGTTGAGGGTGCCGGCGCCGCCGTTTTCGACCACGAGATCCGCGCCCTCGCCTTCGGTGGCCTCCCGAACAGCCTTGTCCCACGCGGGCGTCTCGATCCGGTGGATCCCGACGTCCGCGCCGAGCGACCGCGCGCGTGCCAGCTTCTCGTGCGAGGACGAGGTGATGATCACCCGCGCGCCGAGCGCCTTGGCGATCTGGAGCGCGAAGATGGAGACGCCGCCGGTCCCCAGGGTGAGCACCGTCTGGCCGCGCCCCACCGGACCCTCGGTCACGAGAGCGCTCCAGGCGGTGACGGCGGCGATCGGCAGCGCGGCCGCCTCTTCATGGCTCCAACCCGATGGGGCGAGGCAGAGCGCCGCCTCGGGGACCACCACCTGCTCCTGCGCCATCCCCGGGCCGGGTCCGCCCAGCGTGGCCCTGGAGTACTCCCGGCGGAAGCGGCCGTCCTCCCAGCCGACCACCGGATGGGTGATCACGCGGTCCCCCGGAGAAAACTCCGTCACCCCTTCGCCAACCTCGTCCACCACGCCCGCCCCGTCGCTGACCGGCACCTGGGGCAGCGGGAGACGCGGATTGTAGAGACCCTTCAGGATCAGGAGGTCGCGGTAGTTGAGCGACGCCGCCCGGAGTCCCACGAGGACCTCGCCGGGCCCGGGACGGGATGGGGAACCGTCCTCGAAGCGGAGGTTTTCGCTCCCGAACCGATGGAATACCCAGCGCTTCACGGTCGGCAGTGTACTGGCCGGAAAGTGGAATTCGGCGCATCATTTGGCCCCGGTGACGCGCGTCGTTCCTGCCGTTCCGCCCTTTCCGCTGGCCTTTTTGGACTGCTAGTGTTCGCCGGCATGTCCGGGGACACCCTCTTCGACCGGATCATCCGGGGCGAAATTCCGAGCTACCGCGTTTATGAGGACGACCGGGTGTACGCGTTCCTCGACATCGGCCCCCAGAGCCCCGGGCACCTGCTGGTGGTTCCCAAGGAAAGCAGGGAATCGCTCGGCGAGCTGTCGGACGAGGCTTCCGCCGCCGTCGGCCGGGCACTGCCCCGGATCTGTCGCGCCGTTGCGAAGGTGACCGGGACACCGCACTGCAACGTCCTCCTGAACAACGGGAAACCCGCGGGTCAGGCGATTCCGCACGTACACTTCCATGTCATTCCTGCTTACGGCCGACGGAGCGAGCCGGGGCAGGGGCTTCAAACCGACTGGCGCCCGGGGTCCCTCGGCGCGGCTGAAGGAGAACGGATCTCGGCAGGGATCCGCGAGGCCCTCGCCGACGAGGCGAGAGCCGGCGGCTCCTGATTCCGGAGGCCGGCAATCACCTGGCAGCGATGCCGGGTGACGGCCCGGAGAGAGCATCATGACGAAACGCTGGCGGCGAACCGGAGCGCAACTCATCTGGGAGACCCTTCTCGGGGAAGGGGTGCACACCGTGTTCGGGTATCCGGGGGGCGCCATCCTCCCGGCGTACGACGCCATGCTCGACTACCCCATCCGCCACATTCTGGTGCGCCATGAGCAGGGCGCCACCCACATGGCGGACGGCTACTCCCGCGCGAGCGGCGAGGTAGGGGTGGCGGTGGCGACTTCGGGGCCCGGCGCGACGAACATGGTGACCGGGATCGCCACCGCGATGCTCGACTCGTCGCCCATCGTGTGCGTCACCGGCCAGGTCGGCAGCGCCCTGATCGGCACCGACGCCTTCCAGGAGACCGACGTCACGGGGGTCACCCTGCCGATCACCAAGCACAACTACCTGGTGACGGAGGTGGACGAGATCGCGCCGGCGCTCCACGAGGCCTTCTACGTCGCCCGCTCGGGCCGCCCGGGACCGGTGCTGGTGGACATCACCAAGGACGCGCAGCAAGCGTTCACCGAGGCGCGGCCCCGCCTCGGGAAGGTGGACCTGCCGGGTTACCGGCCGGAGCCCCGGCCGCCGGAAACCGAGCTGCGCCGGGCTGCCGAACTCATCAACCGCGCCGAGCGTCCGGTCATCCTCGCCGGGCACGGGATCCTGCTCTCCGGTGCGATGGGGCAGGTGCGCGAACTCGCCGAGCGCGCCCGCATCCCCATCGCCATGACCCTGCTGGGCATCGGCGCGATCCCGGCGAACCACTCGCTCAACATGGGGATGATGGGCATGCACGGGGAGTCGTGGGTCAACCAGGCGATCCAGGAAGCCGACCTGCTGCTGGCGCTCGGCATGCGGTTCGACGACCGGGTGACCGGAAGCCTCAAGACCTACGCCCCGAACGCGGCCAAGATCCACATCGACATCGACCCGGCCGAGTTCAACAAGAACGTCCGGGTGGACGTGGCCCTCGCCGGGGACCTCTCCGCGGTGCTGGCCCACCTGCTGCCGGTGATCGAGGCCCGGGACCGCTCCGAGTGGCTCGGGACCATCCGGGGCTTCAAGGGGGATACCGCGGTCCGCGACATCCAGAACCTTCCCGACATGGGCAAGCTCTACGCCGCGCACGTCATCCACGACATCTGGCGCATGACCGGCGGGAAGGCGATCGTGACCACCGACGTCGGCCAGCACCAGATGTGGGAGGCGCAGTACTACCGCCACAACGAACCCCGGACCCTGATCACCTCCGGAGGGCTCGGCACGATGGGCTTCGCGCTCCCCGCGGCGGTGGGCGCCAAGGTTGCGCGTCCGGACGACGAGGTGTGGGTGATCGCAGGGGACGGCGGGTTCCAGATGACCATGTGCGAGCTCGCGACCATTGCGCAGGAACGGCTCAAGCTGAACGTCGCGATCATCAACAACGGCTATCTGGGCATGGTGCGGCAGTGGCAGGAGTTCTTCTACGACCGCCGCTACGCCGGGACCCCCATCCTGAGCCCGGACTTCGCGGCCCTCGCCAGGTCCTTCGGCCTCGGCGGCGAAGTCGTGAAGAGCCGGCAGGACGTCGAGGGCGCGGTCGAGCGCGCCCGCGCCGACGAGCGCACCGTGGTGCTCGACTTCCAGGTCGAGAAGGAGGACACCGTGTACCCCATGGTCCCGACGGGCGCCCGCCTGCAGGACATGATCCGGCGGCCCGGACAGGACGGCGACGGCGACCCGGAGTCCGAGGAGGAGCCGGTGGCCGCCGGCCGGACGGTGGAGTGGTGAGGTCGTGACGCCCGGTCCGGACGGGCGGATCCGGCCGCACATCTTCGTGGTGTGGGTCGAGGATCTGCCCGGGGTGCTGAACCGGGTCACCTCGCTCTTCCGGCGCCGGGGCTTCAACATCGAGTCGCTGAGCGTCGGGCCCGCGCGTGCCCCGGGGGTCTCGCGGATGACGATCGTGGTGCGGACCGACGCGACGACCGCGCGCCGGATGCGGGTGCAGCTCTCGCGCCTCGTGAACGTGCTGCGCGCGGACGACATCACGAACGAGCCCGCGATCCATCACGAACTCGCGATGTTCAAGATCCAGGCGACCGGCGAGGAACGTACGCAGGTGATCCAGCTCGCGGGCGCCACCGGGGCCCGCCTCGTGGACATCGCGCCGGAGTCGGTGGTGCTCGAGGCGACGGCGTCGCCGCAGAAGATCGACGGGCTCGCCGAGGTGCTCCGTCCCTACGGGATCGTGGAACAGGTCCGGACGGGGCTGGTCGGCATGGCGCGCGGGGCGGCGAGCGTGATGACCGATCCGGACGCCCGCAAACCTCCGAAGCGGAGGAGGTCCGCCCCGGACGAGAGCGGTGGATCCCACTCTGTCTGATTCCGTACCGCAGGGCTGAGGCCGCGGCGCGCGGAACGCTTTTTCCCAGGCGAACGAACGTCTTCGCCGCTACCGGAGGACTTCTTCCATGGCCAACATCTACTACGACGACTCTGCGAACCTCGATCTGATCCGTGGCAAGAAGGTCGCGGTCTTCGGCTACGGGTCGCAGGGCCACGCGCACGCGCTGAACCTTCGGGACAGCGGCGTGGAGGTGCGGATCGCCCTCCACGCCGGGAGCCGCTCCCGGGGCCGCGCCGAAGCCGAGGGGCTCAAGGTGGTCTCCGGTTCCGATGCCGCCGCCTGGGCGGACGTGGTCACCATCCTGACGCCCGATACCACGCAGGCCGCGATCTACGAGGACCAGATCGCGCCGCATCTCGGATCCGGCAAGACGCTGATGTTCGCGCACGGGTTCAACATCCGTTTCGGCACCATCCGCCCGCCGGCGGCGGTGGACGTCTCGCTCATCGCGCCGAAAGCGCCGGGACACCGGGTTCGGGAGCTCTTCATCGAGGGAGGCGGCACCCCGGCGCTGGTGGCCGTAGAACAGGACGCCTCGGGGCAGGCGCTGGCGCTTGCGCTTTCCTACGCCCGGGGCGTTGGGCTGACCCGGGCGGGGGTGATCGAGACGACGTTCGCGGAAGAGACCGAGACCGATCTCTTCGGTGAGCAGAGCGTCCTCTGCGGCGGCGTGAGCGAGTTGATCAAGGCGGGCTTCGAGACGCTCGTCGAAGCGGGCTATCAGCCGGAGATCGCCTACTTCGAATGCCTCCACGAGCTGAAGCTCATCGTGGACCTGATGTACCGGGGCGGCCTCAACTACATGCGGTATTCCGTGAGCGACACCGCCGAGCACGGCGACTACCACGGCGGCCGGCAGATCGTCACCGAGGAGACCCGGGCGGCGATGCAGAAGATCCTGGCGGACGTCCGGAGCGGGGCCTACGCCCGGGGCTGGGTCGAAGAGGACCGGGCCGGCCGTCCCAACTTCATGGCGCGCCGCCGCGCCGAACAGAACCACCAGATCGAGATGGTCGGGGCCGAGCTCCGCAAGATGATGCCGTTCCTCGATGCGGTGACCCTGAAGGAGTCCGTCTGACTCGGGGGGCGTCCCCCGTAACATTTCCCGCTTGTTTCGGGGGCCTCCCATGTTTCGACTGACCGTTTCTCTCTTCCTGGGCGCCGGCCTGGCGTTCGGCAGCCATGCGGAGGCGCAGGTTCCGGCGCCGGCGCCAACACCGGGAGAGGTCCTCGGCTTCGAGCCGGGAGACGACTACCAGCTCGGGCTCTGGGGCGAGCTGCTCCCGTACTACGAAGCGTTGGCCGCGGCGAGCGATCGGGTGGAACTCCTCCGGATCGGCGAGACGGTCCTGGGAGAGTCGCTCATCGTCCTCTTCATCTCCTCGCCGGAGAACCTCGCGGCGCTGGACCAGCACCGGGAGAATGCCCGGGCGCTCGCCCAGGCGGAGATTCCCGAGGAGGAGGCGATCCGGATCTCCCGGGAGGGAAAGGCGGTGGTCTGGATCGACGCGGGACTTCATGCCACCGAGGTAGCGCCTACCCAGATGGCGCCCCTGCTCGCCCACCGGGTCGCAACCGAGGACTCCGAGGAGATGCGGAAGATCCGGGACGAGGTGATCCTGATCCTCATGCCCTGCATGAATCCCGACGGACTGGACATCGTGGCGTCCTGGTACCGCCGGAACCTCAAGACTCCCTTCGAGACGACGCGCCCGCCCGAGCTCTACCACCACTACGTCGGGCACGACAACAACCGCGACTGGTTCATGAACAACATGCCGGAGACGGCGGCGGTGAGCCGGATGCTCTACCACGAGTGGTTCCCGCAGATCGTCTACAACCACCACCAGTCCGGTCCGGCCTGGGCGCGGATCTTCCTGCCCCCCTTCGCCGACCCGGTCAATCCCAGGATCCATCCGGGGGTCACCACCTCGGTGAACCTGATCGGTTCGGCGATGGCGAACCGCTTCGCCATGAAGAAGATGCCGGGCGTGGTCTCGGACATGATCTATTCGATGTGGTGGAACGGGGGCATGCGGACGGTGCCCTACTTCCACAACATGATCGGCCTCTTGACCGAGACGTCGCACGCTTCGGCGAGTCCGCGCATCTACGACCCGGCGGACCGTCCGGAGTTCGTCGGCAACCCCAGCCGCGGGCAGGCGGCGCCGACCAACGGAACCGACGTCTTCTATCCCTATCCCTGGCCGGGTGGGGAGTCGCCCTTCTCCGATCCGGTCCGCTACTCGCTGACCGCGTCGATGGCGGTCCTGGACGTGGGCGCCGACCTCCGGGAGAAGTGGCTCTTCGACATCTGGAGGATGGGCCGCGACGCGATCGAGGGGAGCGCGGCGAGCTGGATCGTCCCGGCCGGCCAGTGGGACCCCGGCGAGGCCGCCGCGCTCCTGAACGTGCTCTACGAGGGCGGAATCGTGATCGAGCGGGCGGAGGAGGCGTTCGAGATCGAGGGGGAGACCTATGGCGAGGGCTCCTACATCATTCCGGGAGCGCAGGCCTTCCGCTCCTACGCCGAAGACCTGCTGGAGGCCCAGGACTATCCCGACCGCCGGCGCACCCCGGACGGGCCGCCGGATCCTCCCTATGACCTCGCCGGCTGGACGTTGCCCATGCAGATGGGAGTGCGGGTGGATCGGGTCGCGGAGGTTCCCGCGGTGCAGTCCACGCGCGTCGATGGTCCGGTCCGGGCGCCGGCCGGTGAGGTCTCCGGCGGCGGCTCGTTCGGCTACGCGATCTCGCACCGTCCGAACGCCGCGGTGATCGCCCAGAACCGGCTGCTCGCTGCGGGCGCCGAAGTGGCCTGGGCGGTGGAGAGCTTCGCGGACGGCGGGACGGAGTACCCGGCGGGGACCCTCGTGGTCCGCAGGTCGGGCCCCGCGGATGCGGCCATGGAGGGGATCGCCTCGGAGCTGGGGCTCGACGTCGGCGGACTCGGGCGGGCGCCGGACGTGGAACTGCTCCCGCTGGAGCCGGTGCGGGTCGGGCTCTACAAATCGTACGTCGCGAGCATGGACGAGGGATGGACCCGCTGGCTGCTCGAGGACTACGAGTACGACCTCACCAGCCTCTCCGACGACGACGTACGGACCGGCGACCTGTCGCGGCTGGACGTGATCGTCCTGCCGCACCAGTCCACGCGGCAGATTCTCCAGGGACACGCTCCCGGCACCATGCCTGACGAATTCACCGGCGGCATCGGGCTGGAGGGGTCGCTGGCGCTCAGCCGCTTCGTCGAGGAAGGTGGCATGTTGGTGACGCTCGACGGGGCGAGCGACTTCGCCATCGCCCAGTTCGGCCTCCCCCTGCGGAACGTCACCGCCGGGTTGGCCGACCGGACCTTCTTCATCCCGGGCTCGCTGATCCGGGCCACCGTGGACACGGCGCACCCGCTGGCCTTCGGCATGCGCGACGAGGTGGCGACCCAGTTCGTCCGGAGCCGCGCCTTCGACACCGTGGGCCTGCCGCGGACCCGGGAGGGGGGCCGGGAAACGACCATGGAGCCGCCCCCAGCCAACGTGGAGGTCATCGCCCGCTACGCGGAGGAGGACATCCTCATGAGCGGCTGGGCGCTCGGTGAAGAGCGCGCCATCGGCGGAAAGATCGCCATGGCGCGGGTCCCGATGGGCGCGGGCGAGGTCGTGCTCTTCGGCTTTCGTCCCCAGTTCCGGGGCCAGCCGCGCGGCACCTACAAGCTCTTCCTGAACGCCCTCAACGGCGCCGCGGTGGAGGATCTCGGCGCGCGATAGGCGGAAACCCCCGATCCCGGCTAGAATCCGCGCCTCTCATGGCCAGGACCTGCAGGCTGACCGGCAAGCGTCCCCTCACCGGGAACGCCATCAGCCACGCCCACAACAAGACGAAGCGGCGTCAGCTTCCCAATCTGCAGTGGAAGTCCGTGTGGGTGCCCGAGCTGGAGCGCTCCGTGCGGCTGCGGCTCAGCGCCCGGGCGCTCCGCACGATCGACAAGAAGGGCCTGCTGGCCTACCTGAAGGACGAGGGCCTGCGCCTCCGGGACGTGCTCCCGGCCCGCGCCCACGCCCGCAACCTGTAGGACAGGGAGTCGGAGCGCCGGCCTCCGGCCGGCATCGCCCGCGCAGCGGGCGAAACCCACGTCGCAGCCCCAATCGCCCGTACGGCGCCCACGGCTTGGAACGCCGGCTTCAGCCGGCACCGTGGCGCTCTGCGGCGCGGATCGCCGCCCGGTTACACATGGGCGACATCAGCGGCCGTCAGCGGCACCCACGCCGTAAACGGCCAGGCCACGCGAAAGGGCTGCCGTAGCCTGACGCTCGTCATGCGTCCAGAACTCCAGCGGTTGCCCGTCGGCCGGCGTCGCCAGGCGTTCCGCCGTCGCTACGTGGATCGCATCGATCGCACGGAGATTGACCGCAAACGAAGCTTTCGCACCGTCGATCACCGTGGCGTCCAGCGGCACCAGATCCGTCATCGCGAGCAGTTCGATCAACTCCTTGCGCTTCACGAAGCAGTGCGCTGGCGTCTATGTACTTCTTCCGGCTCCCCGCGGACGGCGCGCAGCGATGCCTGGATGTCCACGCGTCGCTCGATGGTGGAGATCGTCAGGGCGCCTCACTCCTGCGTCCCGGGCCGGAGTCGGCCCTCGCCAATCAGGCGGTCGCGCCAGGAGAGCGGCTCGCCGCGCGCCGGACCGAGTTCGGCGATCGGGCCGTCGCGATCTCTGACGGTAATCCTCTCGCCGCGGGACGCCTTTCGCAGATACCGGCTCAAGTGAGACTTGAGTTCGGTCGCCTTGATGGACTGCATGGCCACACTATAGGACCATGATGCTCTTGATAGAGGCCCTTACGGCACGGGCAGGAATCCTTGGTCCTCGAAGTCCCCGTCGTACGTGAACGCGCGCCGGATCCGGCGGTCGCGCATCACCTCGAAGGAGAGCCAGTCCACGAGGGACACCTTGCGCCGGCCGGCGGCGAACATGGCCGCCGTCGCGCGGGCGTGGAGTTTCTCGTCGATCCAGACGACCTCCGCAACGGGCAGCATTTCTTCGTGGAGTTGTCGGACGGCCTGCACGCCCAGTCGCCGCGCGATGAGCGCACTGGATTCCACCACGACGGCGTAGTGGGTCAGGAGGAAGTGCTGCCTGGCGCGAACGGCGTTCAGCAACCGTTCCCAACTCCGTTTGGCGTCGTCGTGAAAAGGGTCCTCGGCGTCGAGCAGGGCAAGGAGCGCCGAGGTGTCGAGGAAAACGGGCGTCATCGCTTCGGCAACCGCCGCCTTGCCATCTCCTCCTCCAGGATCTCCACGTATGCCTCGTCGTGGTTCTCGGCGAGGTCGCTGCGCCCGGAGCGGAACGCCCCCACGGGCCGCCGGGCGCGTTCGATGAGTTCGTCGAGCGCCCTGCCTCCCCGGTAGGCGGTGAGCGCCTGGTGGAGCACATCGTCCGGCGACAGGCCGAGTTCTTCAGCCAGCCGGTGCAACCGCTGTGTCGGATCTTCGGGGGCCGCTACGGCCTCCGAACCGTAATGCTGGACTCCCTCCTCCACACCGGCAGCGCCCGGTGCAGCGAGCGCTTCCGCGGGGTGCGGAGCAACAACCGGGACCAGGCGGGCCACGGGACGGCCCCACTTGGTGATGGTCACGGGAACGCGGTTCGCGGCGACCTCGTCCAGGACCCTCAGACAGGTGTCCTTGAATTTGCCGGCGGAAATGGAACGCATCCGAAAAATATAGCCATGGCCATTTCTCTTCGCAAACCCCGACCGCGCGCCGGGACGGCAGGTCCGGAGTTGTCCACGGTTCCGTAGAATCGGTGCCCCGAGAGGAACGTCCATGTACCTGCGTCTCAGCCTTGCCCTCGTCCTGCTGGCGGCCACCCCGCTCTTCGCGCAGCCGCAGCGCTGGCCGCCGCCGCCCATCATCCAGGGGGTCGCCGAGGCGTATCCGCCCGCGCGCCACGGCGGCAACTACATGCACAACTACTACTTCCCGCCGGCGCCCAGCAGCACGCCCTGGGCGCCGGCCTGGTCTCCGGACGGGAAGAGCATCGCGGTGGCGATGTCCGGCTCCATCTGGCGCGTCGACCCCGAAACCGGCGTCGCCGACGAACTCACCTCGGGTCCCGGGTACCACTCGCTCCCGGCCTGGTCTCCGGACGGGCGCTACATCGTCTTCACCGTGGACCGGAACGGCCAGAACATCGGCCTCGCGATCACCGAGGTCGCAACCGGGGAAACCCGCACGCTGCTGAGCGACGAGTACCTCTACACCGACCCCGTGATCTCTCCGGACGGCAACCGCCTCGCCTACGTGTCCACGAAGCCCTCCGGCTACTTCAACGTCTACGTCCGCGAGTTCGCGGACGGCGAACTCGGGTCCGGGGAGATCGCGTTGACCCGGGACGAGAACTACGGGAAGGAGCGGCTCTACTTCGGGTCCTGGGACATGCACATCACGCCGGCCTGGATGCCCGATTCCCGGGAACTCCTGATGGTCTCGAACCACGAGGTGCCCCTCGGTTCCGGAAACGTGATCCGGACTCCCATGGCCGCGGACGGGTTCGACGAGGGAGTCACCGTGCTCGCCGAGCAGTCGCTCTACCGGACCCGTCCGGACGTCTCGATCGACGGGAAACGGTTCATCTACTCCTCCACTGCGGGGGCCGCCGACCAGTTCTCGAACCTCTACGTGCAGCCGACCGACGGCGGCTCCCCCTACAAGCTGACCTTTTTCCAGCACGACGCCTTCCATCCGCGCTGGTCGCCGGACGGCGAGTGGATCGCCTACATCGACAACGCGGGGGGGCTGCCGCAGCTCGCACTCCTCGAGACCTACGGCGGAAAGCAACGCACCGTGGAGATCACCCGGCGCAACTGGAGCCGACCCATGGGGGTGCTCTCGGTACGGACCGTGGACGACGGGACGGGGGAGGAGGTGGCTTCGCGGATCCACCTGCGGGCCGCGGACGGGCGCTTCTACGCTCCGCCGGATGCCTTCGCCCGGATCGGAGGGGCGGGAGAACACTCCTTCCACCAGGCCGGGAGCTTCCGGATGGAACTGCCGGTGGGAGCCCTCGAGATCGAGGCGGTGCGCGGGTTCGAATACGAACCGGTGCGCGTGAGCGTCGAGATCGGCGCGGGGGACGTCACCGAACTGACGCTCCGGCTGCCCCGGATCACCGACATGGCGGCCAAGGGCTGGTGGAGCGGCTCCACCCACATCCACATGAACTACGCCGGCAACCTCCACAACACCCTCGAGAACCTGATGTTCATGTCAGCCGCCGAGGACCAGGACGTGGTGCTCGAGCAGATCGCCAACAAGGACAACCGGATCCTCGACTACCAGCACTTCGTGCCC
Source organism: Acidobacteriota bacterium (assembly GCA_009835985.1). Lineage (GTDB taxonomy): Bacteria > Acidobacteriota > Vicinamibacteria > Marinacidobacterales > Marinacidobacteraceae > Marinacidobacterium. Next base: position 12,532 of record VXWI01000044.1, read on the forward strand.
GGCGGCGGCGCCCACCCGCTCTCGACCGACGAGATGGTGCTGGTCGTGGGTCAGGAGTACCGCCCGCCGTTCTACGGCCACGTCTTCTATTTCGGCCTCGAAGAACACCTGATCTCGCCCTACACCACGGGGTACGAAGGCACCGGGATCGAGAGCCTCTATCCGTCCAACACCGACATGTTCCGGAAGGCGAAGGCCCAGGGAGCGACCGTCGGCTACGTGCACGCCTACTTCGGGGAAAACGATCCACTGGTCGCCCCCGACGGGAGCCCCGGGAGCCTCGGCGGCGCGAAGGGCTACATCGTGGATGCGGCCCTCGGCGAAACGGACGCGGTGGAGTGGTCCTCGGCCTCGCGGGCCGGGTTCTTCCCCTGGTACGCCACCCTGAACAACGGTCTCCGGGTCACGGCCGTGGGTGGAGAGGACTCCATCAGCAACATGCAGCGGTCCAAACTCGTGGGATCGATCCGCACCTACGTTCACACCGGGGAGCGGGGGCTGGATCTCGACGCCTTCCTCGAAGGAATCCGGGAGGGGAGGGCCGTCGTGAGCTGCGGGCCGCTGCTCGACTTCCGGGTGAACGGGCGGATCCCGGGGGACGACGTGTACGTTCCCGAGTCCGGCGGTGAAGTGGAATGGAACGCCTGGGTCCGCTCATCGACCCCGCTCGAACGGGCGTGGGTGGTCTCCGGCGGTGAGGACGTGGCGGAGGTCGCCCTCTCCGAGGACCGGCGGTCCGCGACGGCCACGGGAACGGTCCCGCTGGACCGGAGCGGTTGGCTGCTGCTCCGGGCCGAGGGCTCTCCGGACGAGCGGCGCCCGCTGGACTGCGCCTACGCTCAGGCGTTCACGAATCCCGTCTGGGTCACGGTCGGCGACGAGCCGGTCCGGAGCGCCGCCGCCGCCGAGTATTCGATCCGCTGGATCGACCGGCTGCGCGAGATGGCCGAGGCATGGGAGTACTGGCGTTCCGAGGCCGAGCAGCAGCACGTGTACGCCCAGTTCGACGAGGCCCGGGCGATCTACGAGGGTTTCCTGGCGGAGGCCCGCGCCCTGGGCCGCGAATGACCGGAGCGCCGGGTCGGAGCGCCGGCCTCCGGCCGGCATCGCCGACCGCAGGGAGGCGAAACAGCCAGCCCGCAACTTCCCTGCCGTTCGGACTCCCGGACTGATAGGCTGGCCTCATGAGCCTGATGGGGCGCGCCCTCGGTACCAAGGCGCCCTTCGTCGCGGCGGCTCAGATCGACGAGGTCCTGAGCGACGAGCGGGTCCTCCTGCTCGACGTGCGCACGGCCCTCGAACTGGCCGAGTCCGGCACCATCCCGGGAGCGGTCCACATCCATCTCGGGGAGTTGGCGGATCGGCTGGACGAGCTGCCCCGGGACCGCCCGATCCTCACCACCTGAATGGTGGGACCACGGGCCGCGCGTGCCGCGGCGATCCTGGAGAACGCGGGGTTCGAGGTTGTGGGTTTTTCCGGCCTCAAGCAATATACAGGCGCGCGGGAGTACCGCCCGCTCGACGGACTCTGAACAGGAGGTTCACAGTGAACAGGACACTCCCTCTCGGCGCTGCCGCCCTGGCGGCAGCCGTCCTGGGTTGGGGCTGCGGAGGCGGCGAACCCCCGGCCGAGGAAGATACACCCGCCGAACCGGCAACACCCGAGCCGGCCCCCCGGGTCGAGGCGGCGGACATTGACGCCGCACTCGCGAACGGCGCCGTGCTTCTCGACGTCCGCACCGATGAGGAACTCGCCGAGCACGGCACCATCGATGGCTTCGTCCACATTCCGATCGACGAACTGGAGGCGAGGATCGGCGAACTCCCGGCCGGAGTGCCCGTCCTCACTGCTTGACAGGGTGGCGGAAGAGCCGCGCGTGCCGCGGAGTTGCTACAAGCGAACGGATACGAAGTCGTCGGCTTCTGTGGCCTGAGGGACTACGAGGGGGAGCGGGTGTACCCGGGCGCCTCTGACGAGTAGGCGCCAGCTAGGTTCGCACGGTCCGGAACCCCGCCATGATGTCGCGGCGTTCCGGGCCGAAGAAGTTGCGATAGCGGCCGGTCAACATCCGGTTGCGCGTCGCCCAGGCGCCACCGCGCAGAACCTTCGTCCGGTGGAACTGGGTCTCGGAGTAATCCCGATAGGAATCGGGGCGGAAACCGGGGAACGGTTCGAAGGTGTCCGCCGTCCACTCCCAGACGTTGCCCAGCATCTGTCGGCAGCCGAAGGCGCTGTCCCCGTCGGGAAGCGATCCCACCGCGATGCACCCGAGCGACCAGCCGTCGAGGTTCGCGTGCCGTGGTTCGGGAGGCGCCTCGCCCCAGGGGTAGGTCCTCTTCGTCGCCGCCAGCCGGTCTCCTTCGGGTTCCCCGAGGGCGGCGGCCTCCCACTCGGTCTCGGTGGGGAGCCGCCGTCCCGCCCAGGCGCACCACGCGTTCGCCTCGAACCAGTTGACGTGGATGACCGGCTCGTCGGGCGCCAGCAGGACGGTCTCGTCGAAGCGCCGCATCCGGAACCCGTCCGCTCCGCCGGAGACCCAGTAGGCCGGAAGAGAGGCGCCGGCCCGTTCCCGCCAGGCCCAGCCGGCCTCGCTCCAGAGCTCCCGCCTCCGGTAGCCTCCGGCGTCCACGAACTCGGCGAACTCCGCGTTCGTGACCGGCGCCTTCGCGATCAAGAACGGCGCCACGCGCACCGGATGCGCCCACTTCTCGTTGTCGTAGCGGAAGCGCGCGTCGTGCTCCGCCCCGAGGCGGAAGGTGCCGCCCGGAACGCTGGCGTCTCCGGGGTGTCCCCCGCCGGTCGGCGCTCCGTGCGCCGGCTTCCCGAGCCGTGGGGCGGGATAACCCAGGGTTTGCCGCGTGTAGATGTACGCCTCGGTGTGCATGTCCTCGTGGAAGGTGGCGAACTGGTACATGAAACTGTCCCGCTCACTCGCCATGCCCGGACCGAGCCGTTCCAAACAGCGGTCCTTGACCGTTTCCGCGTAGCGGACCGTTTCCTCCATGCCGAGAAGCGGCAGATTCCACCGAGTCTCATGGAGGACGGCCGCGGAGTCATACAGTTCGTCTCCTTGCGGAACGACCGGTGCGTGGCCGTAGAGGTCGCGCAGGATGAAGTTCTCATAGAACCAGGCGACGTGCCCGATCTCCCACCGGAGCGGATTGACGATCGGCAACTGCGGTCCCATCAACTGGTCCTCGTCGAGGCCTACGGTCAGCGCGATGCTCCGCCGGTGAGCCTCCTCCATGATGGCGGCGAGATGATCGGTGGGCACACGCTGGGTCATGTTGGAGGGGAGGTTCGCCCGTGCGAATCATTCTAGTAACACCCGCGGGCGCGAGGTCCCGCTCCGGGAACCGGATCACGGCGAGGCGCTGGGCGAGGCTTCTGGGGTCGCTCGGGCACCGGGTGTCCATCCAGATGTCCTGGGACGGCGCCTCCGCGGATCTGCTGATCGCCCTGCACGCCTGGCGGAGCGCCGACTCCATCGACCGCTTCCGGGCGTGCTTGCCCACGCGACCGCTCATCGTGGCGCTGACCGGGACCGACATCTACGGGTTCCTCGACACGGAGCCGGAGACCACCCGACGTTCGCTCGAACGCGCCGATCTGCTCGTCGGGTTGCACGACCTGGTCGCGGAAGCGCTGCCGCCCGAATTCCGCGCCCGGGTCCGCGTGGTGCACCAATCGGTTTCCGACAGGCGCGTGGTGCGCCGTCCTTCGAAACGGAGTTTCGACGTGTGCGTCGTGGCGCACCTGCGCCGGGAGAAAGACCCGCTGCGGGCGGCCTCGGCGGCGCGGGAGATGCCCGCGGAGTCGCGCCTGCGGGTTCTCCACGCCGGGAAGGCGCGAGACCCCGAATGGGCGGAGGCGGCGCGCCGTGAAATGGCGCGTAACCCGCGCTACCGATGGCTGGGCGAGGTGCCGTCCTGGCGGGTGCGGCGGCTCTACGAACGCACGCACGCCATGGTGATCTCGTCACTCACCGAAGGCGGCGCCAACGTGGTGTCGGAGGCGGTGGTCGCCGGCCTCCCCGTCATCGCATCCCGGATCCCGGGAAATGTCGGCCTCCTGGGTTCCGGCTATCCGGGGTACTACCCGCCCGAAGACACGGGGGCGCTCCGGGCCCTCCTGCAGCGCGCGGAGCGTGAGCCTGGATTCCTCGCTGACCTCACCCGGCACGGCGCCGGGCGGGCGCCGCTCTTTGCCCCCGAGCGGGAACGCGAGGCCTGGCGGCGGCTGCTACAGGAGCTTGGGAGATCCCGTCCGGTCAGTTGATCAGGAAGATCTTCTCGTTGGGCGGCTGGAGCCACTCGAGGCCCTTGCTGGTCACGACGTGCGGGTTCGAGATGTTGATCGCGAGCGGGAACCCGGGCCGTTCCGGGATGTTCATGTGCACCATGTACTCGTACGCGAAGAGGTGGTTCTCCTGGATCACCAGGTGGTGCCGGTCCGCGCGAAAGTTCGTCACCGAGGGACCGACGGTTCCGGTGCCCACGGTGCCGTAGGCGTGGTGGTCGATGGCAAAACCCGGCTGGTCGCCGTCGCCGAGACCCTCCTGGATGATCACGTAGTCGAGGTTCCTGGTGCCGTCGGGGGTTCGGCCGACCCCCTGGATTCCGGAGTTGACGAACGGCGTGTAGATGTAGCCCGCCTCCTCCATGGCTGCGACCATGGCGTCGAGCGACTCCTTGGCGGTCATGCCGACCCGCATGTGCGGCCGCATGATCCACTGGCCGGCGATCGCGAGATCGAAGAGCTTCTGGATGCTTTCTGGCGGGGCCGTCTCACCCTCGCGCAGGATGTAGGCGTGGGTCTTGGTGTCGGTGCCGAAGCCCATGTAGTTGACCCCGACGTTGAAGGCGAAGAAGTCGCCGCGCTGGAAGACGTAGTCCTCGTGCCAGATCCAGTAGCGGGCGTCCGGGGGGTAGGGCGGGTCCTCGGATACCGCGGTGTAGTAGAGGCGGATGCCACCCCGTCCCCCGGTGCTGAATCCGGCCAGATGGCGGTCGTACGCCCACTCCCGGGCCCAGGTGGTGATCTCCCCGATCGTGGTGCGTCCCGGTTCGATACGGGCGAGGGCCTTCTGGGTCAGCTGGCGGGCGGTCTCCAGGTTGTTGATCTGTTCGGCCACTTCCCGGACCGTTCGCCGCACCAGGAAGTCGTTGATGACGTTCTCGGCGGACACGATCCGCTCGGCGTAGGTGGGCCCGAGAATCTTCACCAGCTTCAGGTAGGAGGTGTGGGAGAGCCCGTCGGCCTCGGCGAGCCATTCGGAGGTGTTCACGGCGATTGTCTGCGGGTCCCGCTCGGCGACGAACTCGGTGAACTCGTCGTACACCTCGTCGCCGTAGTTGAACGCCATCTGGTATCCCCGGCCGTAACTCGAGATGGTCCGGGCGAAGTCGTCGGAGCCCCGGACGTCGATATCCCCGACCGCTCCGGCGCTCCCGAAGGCGGCCCGCTCGATCCGGTCGCCGAGGTCGGTGAAGACGAGATAGCCGTAGGTGTTACCAAACCAGTAGGCCATCGGGTCGGGATCGCCGTGGCGGGTGACGTGGATCCACATGTCCACGCCGTTGTCACGCATCGCGCCCGGCAGGATCAGGTCGAGTTTCTCCCGGCGGAGGAGACGCATGACCTCGCCGCCGCTCCGGGAGGTATGGACGCCTGGCTGGGCGGTAGCGAAGGTGGACGCGACGAGCAGTGAGATGAGGATGGACGGGATTCGGACGGACATGGGCGCCTCCTGCCCCCTCAGGGTACGGGAGGGACGACTGTGCCTGCCACTGGCTCAGCGGCCGCGCCGATGAACCGCCCGCGGCCGTGCGGGCCGCTAATGCTGATCCAGTTCTAAGGCGCCGGACGGTGGCTGAGGTGGATTTGCTTTGTGCGGGGTTCGTGCGGCTAGCGATCCCGCTAACGCTCCTCGGACGAAGTACCAGTCAGGGAACTCGTGACCGCGAGGGCCATCACCGGGTAGAGCGTCCCGGTATACGTGATGAAGTGCCATGTCTCGGTATTGAGTGACTTCGTCCACCAGCGGCCCGACTCTCTCTGGTTCCGCCTGAGCCACTCCACGCCTCGCTGCACGGCGGGGTGCGTTGGCGGCACGCCCGCGGACGACAGCACTACGACCGCCAGACCGGTCTGGTGGCCATCGCTCGCGGGATCGCCGAAGTCCGCCTCGGCTCGCAGGCGTTCCGCGCGGTTGCCCCGGCCCCACTCCTCGGGCCGAGCGAACGAGCGAATCGACCAGCCCCCGTCCGGGCGCTGACGGTCCAGGATCACCCTGACGATGTCCTGCTTCTGGTCGGCGCTGAGCACGCCCGGGAGATACCGGTCCGCCCAGAGCAACGCCACGCGAGCGTAGTCATGGGGAGGAGGGACCTCCCGCAGGTACTCTCGCAGACTGGCTACCTGCCTCTGCAACTCGGGGGAGGTGGCCTGCTCGAGCCATCCCGGAGCCAGACCCAGACTCATGGCCGCGACGGTCGCGAGCTGATACGCGTCGGACTCGAACGGCGGCCATGTGTCCGGCGAGTGCCACGCCCCCGTCGTCCCGCTGAAGGCTGAACATGAGCTGAAAGGCCTGCTCGGTTTCGGGGGACAACCGCCGGTCCACGTACGCATCCCAGGATGCCAGAGACGCGGCCAGATGCACGACTTCCGCGGGGTTCACATCCTGCTGGAGCTCTCCGGGGTCCGCGGCGAGCCTGTCCTGAAGGCGCGCTTCGAGGAAGGCCCGCCAGCTTTCATCGGGCTGACCGAGACTCTCGGCGAGCTGCGGACGAACGATCCCGTACCAGCCCGTGGTGTGACACGAGACGCAGCCGCGGTTGTTCGCCCAGGCTTTGGCTCCATCCTCCAGGTAGGTGATCGCGCGCTCGATGGACAGATTCTCCACCATCGGTTCATCCGCCGACGCCGGCGGGATGGAGATCTCTCCGAAGTGATACTGGTACAGGCTGTGCTCACCCCACTGCGCGTGAAGCTCGGAGCCGAGAAGCGAAATCCCAGCGGACAGTCCGATGGCGGCGAGCGTGAGTCTCATAACCGATCGCAATCCCAAGAGGTCCTTGTGTTGGGGGCTGAGGCTACGATCCATCGTAGACGCTCTTTCGCTGCCACGCAAAGACACGCGCGGACACGCGCGCGGGCGTGGCTCGTCGCGGAGGATGCGACCGTTTAGCGGGGGCGGCCGGCCGAGCCCGCCTACTGGCCGCCGACTTCGAGCCGAACTGGCCGGGGCCGGCGCGGTCGCACGGTTCTACCGCGAGGAGTCACCAACACCGCCGAACACCCGAAAAAACAAATGGCAGCGGACTCTGTTCGCCGCCCGCCTGACCGGTGGGAATGCGTGAAAGGGGGTCCGCCATCGTCGAAACGGTAACCTGTTGATTTAGATGGGTTTTTACGTTTCGATCCGCTCCTCTGGCCCCCTCCGAGGCCCTCCGTGCGGATGGGGTTTGGTGGGGAGTCTTGGGCCTGCATGGGAAGAGGAACGCCATCTACGCGACCTACCGGCGTTCGAACCCGTCCGAGCGGTAGCGGGCTCTCGACAATGGTTGACTCCTAGCCCGGACGCGAAGCCGCGGAACTCCGGTACACGGCCGTAGTATCGGACCTGCGGCCGCATCTCCCCAAGTAGATATGGCCACGCAGATCTTCGACGACGGATTCCAGAGGACGACAACGAAAGGCCCGGCTTTCCAGACTTGGAAATCCCACCTGAGCCAAAGCGCGCGGGATTTCCGCCCATCGTTCTGTCAGCTTGGCACGCGCCTTGACAACCGGGTTGGCGGCGGCATACGGTCGGCGTCGCCAACAACGTAGGGAGTCCGACTTCCAGTCGGGCTACCCACTGAATACAAGAGCCGCTAAACGCTCGGGGTAGCTCCTCGGGCTGGCGAATAGGTGGGGACACTCCTCCCTACGAGATTGTTGGCAACGGCCCGGCCTAGGCCGGGAAGGAGTGAGAAATGCCGACGATCCGTGTCGCGTGCGTCCGCTGGCTCGTCGCGGGCCCCGGTCGCCGCTCGGGAACGCCGTCAGTGACCCGAACGCATCCGGACCGGGATAGCCAACATCGAGTACCGGACACGGGATTCCGACCGGAACAAGCGGTACGGTGCCTACGGGAGAGGCGTCCGGCCGGATCCGTGCTCGCGCTGGCGTTGGTGCTGGCGTTCTTGGGCTGTCGAGAAGACTCGGAACTCCGAACGGCCGTACACGCACTAGACGCAGCGGCCCCGGTCGAATTCGGAGCATGGAAGGCCGCCGTCGAGGCAAGAGAAGCTGCGGGCGTTCCGGTCAGTGAATCGGACGCGCTCAGAATGGAGCGCTCCACTCGCCGGACGGAGAATCTGCTTTCCGCGCTCGGCCGCGAGTTAGACGCCGAGGTCGAGGCCGCGTGGGAAGTACGGGACGAACGGCTACGCATCGCACAGGCGGCCAGGGAGCATTACGTCGAAACCTGGAACGAGCGCAGGGGCGATCTTCGGTTCGCTCGCCCAGGGTTCGGGATCGGGGTCGGGAATGCTGCAGTCGCGGCGGTTCAGAGCGCGGAGCGGGACGCCACTCGGACCCGGCAGGAGTTTGAGGCCGCCGAGGCCGAGGCCGAGCAGCTGACAGCGGAGGCCCAGGCGGAATTCGACCGGGTGACCGAGGAATCCCGGGCCAGTCTGATGGCTGCCTTCTCGCCGGAACAGCGCGTCCTTTACGTGGCCATCGAGGCCGAGGATGCCGCACGGCAACGGCTCGTGGAGACGGCCCCAGAAGCCTGGGCCGCCTACGAGGCACGGGCGGCCCAGGTTGCCGAACAAGAAAGCGAACGCGGGCAGCGAATCCTGCTGCTGATGAGGCTGGCCCTGATTCCGGGCTTGGCCCTTGTTCCCGCCTGGATCGCCCGACAAAATGGGCGGTCCTTCTGGCGGTGGTGGCTCTACGGTTTGTTGCCCATGCTCCTTGTTATGGAGCTACGGAACTTCGTGACCCTGTGGCTTGAAGCCACCACGCGCGGGCGTATCCTGACGGATATGGAGCGCGGGATGAGTTACCAGATGAGTCTGATGAGGCAGGACCTGGGGACGATGGTGCTAGCCCTGATTCCCGCTTGGATCGCCCGAAAAAAAGGGCGACTCTTCTGGCTCTGGTGGCTCTACGGGTGGTTTCCCCTCCTCTTGCCGGTGGCGCTGATTCACGCGCTGGTAATGAGCGCCGACGAATGAGCGGCACTGCGGAGCCGGAGGGCCCTATTCCGAGTCACCCGAGACGATTCACCTTCACGCTGGCTCCGGCCGCGTTCTTCGTCGCCCTGTTCCCTAGTCCCCCAGCGGTAACGCCGAGCGTAAAGTTAGTTCCCAAACGAAGGCCCGCGATGCGAATGGCGCTCGGCCCCGGATTGGCGATCGCTGTCGTGGTCGCGGGTACTGCCTTCGTTGCTCCTACCCGGGTTGAAGCACAACCGGTGTTTTTCACTTTCGGAGGCGAGAAGACGCACAAGATCGCGGATTTCCCAGATACCGAGGAATTTCGAACGCCTGACCGCCTTTTTGGCCAGTTCGTTGACGCTGGAGTCATCTACAAGCAAATCACGATCTTCTTTCTGCCACTTTGGAACTATGACATTCGATGGGCGGGTTACATCCCCAACTCCAGCCAGTATGTCCCGTTGACACGATCCGAGTTGGAGGAGCTTGCGACAAGGGCCAACGTTTCGTTGCCGCTGAACCCTGAACTTCCGCTCTGGGACCGCATCGGGGGCAAGCTGATCCTTGCCTTGCTGCTGGTTATCCTGTGGCTGTACCGCTCACACTATGGGCATGATGATGAACCAGTACTAGTCGACCTCAGTGACGCAACTCGTCCGAATGCCCGGACGAACCACGATGAGGGGAAACAGGCGATCACGAATAACGAATCCTCTCAAGAGCACTACCGATCAACGGGCCCTGCGCCCGCCGAAGTCCAAGATTCACGCGGTTTCCTCACGATGTTAGGCATTGGTGTGGCCCTCTTGGGTGCCATTGCCCTGGTGGTCTTGCTAGTCCGCGACCAGCGGGCAGAGTTGCCGTCCTGTGGCGACACCGAGGCGACGGGTCTGGTTAGGACAATCTTTGCGGAGGAGACGGATTACACGGCAACCGATGTGAGACTGATCACAACGACGGATCACAACCCAAACACCGGAAATTACGCGTGTAGCGGTGAAATCGTCGACAACGAGGGGGACCGGTGGAATGTCGAATACACCATAGGTCGTGACGCGACGGATCCATCTCAGTTCATTGTGCGGATCGATTGGCTGTGGCCGAATATTCGGTGAGAACTCGGGACGGCTGGCATCCCCACCTATTCGCCAGCCCGAGGAGCTACCCCAAGCCTTTAGCGGCTCTTGTATTCAGTGGGTAGCCCGACTGGGAGCCTGTAAGGATTTTTGTGTGTTTGAGCCATACCCTGAACCACTCGAAAGGA
>VXWI01000094.1 GCA_009835985.1 Acidobacteriota bacterium
GGCTTGGAGCACGCCGACACAGCGAACCCGAGAGCGACCGTCGCGAGAGACAGCAACAGCAGGGTGGCGATGGCTTTTCTCACAAGGAAACCTCCGGGGGCAGCAAATGAAGAGCCAGTCAGAGGCTATCGGATCGCTCTCACCGAAGTCAACGACACAACGGAGGGTTCCGGGGCGGTTGCCGCGCCTCCCGGATGCCGCAAAACCCCGATCAGCCCCCGGTCTCCTCGAGGATCCGAAGCGCCGCCGCCCGGGGGTCCGCGTGCCTCGTGATGGCTCGGCCGACGACGATGTAGTTCGCCCCCCGCCGCGCCGCTTCTCCGGGGGTGGCGACGCGCTTCTGATCGTGGGTTTCCGCCGCCCAACGCGGCCGGACTCCCGGGACGAGCAGCACGAAAGCGTCTCCGAAAGCGCGTCGGAGCGCCTCGGCTTCGGCGGCGGAGGCGACCACGCCCCCCAAGCCGCTGCCCCGCGCGAGCCGCGCCAGGTTCAGGACCTGGTCCGGAATGGATGCCCCCGGGTACACCTCGGCGGCGCTCTCCTGATCGAGGTGGGTCAGGACGGTGACCCCGAGGAGAAGCGGCGGCGCCGGGGCATCCGACGCGGCCCGGGCCGCCGCCTCCAGCATCGGCCGTCCGCCGGAGGCGTGGACATCGAGAATGCTCGCCCCCAGGGACGCCGAGGCCTGCACCGCGCCCGCCACCGTGGCCGGAATGTCGTGGAACTTCAGGTCCAGAAAAACGCGTCCCACCGAGGCGAACTCGGAAACGGCGCGCGGGCCCGCCGCGGTGAACAGCTCCTTGCCCACCTTGTAGAACGAAACCGCGCCGGCCAGGGTGTCCCGAAGCCGGAGCGCCTCGTCGAGGGACGGCGTGTCCACGGCGACCACCAACTCGCCGGCGCCGGGCTCCGCCACCCAGCCGGGATGCGACGGAGTCGCGGGGCCGGAGCCGGCCGGGGACATCGTCACCCGGCGGATCCCGGTCGCATCGCCCCGGTCAGGTCTCGCAGCGCGGCCACCTCGTGCCGGCGGCAGTACGCGGCGAGCCCATCGAAGGTGCGCCGCCAGACGCCGGGGTCCACGAAGTTCATGGTGCCGATCTGCACCGCGGCGGCACCCACCAGCAGGAACTCGAGGGCGTCCTCGGCGTTCGCGATCCCGCCCATTCCGATGACCGGAAGCCGGCTTCCCTGCGCGACCTCCCACACCATGCGCACCGCGATGGGACGGACCGCCGGGCCCGACAGACCGCCGACGACGTTCGCGAGGCGCGGGCGGCGCGTCTCCACGTCCACCGCCATCGCGGGAATGGTGTTGATGAGGGACACCGCGTCGGCGCCCGCCTCCGCGACCCGCCGGGCCACGGCGGCCATGTCGCTCGCGCTCGGGCTGAGCTTCGGAATCACCGGCAGCCGCGTTCCCCGGCGCACCACCGCGGTGGCCCGCGCCGCCATGTCCGGATCGCATCCGAACTCGATCCCGCCCTCCGCGACGTTCGGGCAGGAGATGTTCACCTCGATGGCGGACACCCCTTCGGCCTGGTCGAGGATCCTCGACAATTCGCCGTACTCCTCGAGCGAGCTCCCGCAGATGTTTGCGATGACCATCTTCCCGAGGGCCCGCACGGCCGGGAGTTTGTCGGCCAGGAAACGCCGGATGCCGACCTCCTGAAGGCCGATGGCGTTCAGCATGCCGGACGGGGTCTCCCAGATTCGGGGCGGTGGGCACCCCTCGCGGGGCTCGAGGTAGAGGCCCTTGACCGAGATCGCTCCGATGCAGTCGTAGTCCGCCACCTCCCGGTACTCGTCGCCGTAGCCGAAGGTGCCGCTGGCGGCGATCAGGGGGGTGGGCAGCCGCAGCCCGGCGACTTCCACGCCCATGTCGACGGTGGCGGATCCTGGCTCGGCCATCAGAGCGGATGGGGGTCCCGGTCCCAGGCGATTGTTTCCGCGTCGAAGACCGGCCCCTCGGTACAACTCCGCAGGTATTCCTCCGGACCTCCGGACAGTGGCCGCGCCCAGACGACGCAGCCGAGGCAGCAGCCCATTCCGCATCCCATCCGGCGCTCGATCGAGACCTGGTGGGGAACGCCGGCGGAGGTCGCAAGCTCCGCCACTTTCAGCAGCATTCCCGTCGGCCCGCAGGAGTAGAGAACCGGCCGGCCCGCCTCCACCAGCGCGGCGTCGAGCAGCGCGGTGACGAATCCGTGGTGGCCGGCGCTTCCGTCCTCGCTGGCCACCCGGACGTCCATCCCGAAACGCTCGAACGCGTCCCAGAGATAGAGGTCGGGACGGCGCCTCCCGCCGAGCAGCACGATGCCCCGGCGCCCGCTTTCCGCGAGCCGGCGGCAGAAGAGCACAAAGGGCGCGATCCCGACCCCGCCGGCAACGATCACCGGCGTCAGGTCCGGAGGCGGCGGATCGAACGTCGTTCCCAGCGGACCCAGGCTGGACACCTCCCCGCCCACGGGCAGGCTCATGAGGGCCCGGGTCCCCACCCCGACCTCCTTGACCAGCAGCGTGAAGGCGCCGTCGTCCAGCAGGTCGCAGTAGGAGTACGGCCGCCGCAGCAACCCGCCCCCACCGACCCGGACCATCGCGAACTGACCCGGCAGGGCCCGCAAGGGCGCCTCGCTCTCGAAACGGAGCAACTGGGCGTCCGGCGACAGCTGGTCCCGGGCCACGAGCGTGGCCGTGAGGTCCGCCCGCGAGGGGGCCGGCCGACCGGCCGCTTCGCTGCTAGCAGCCTGTGGTGAGAGTGACGTGTGCACCGAGAAGGGTGAGGCGCCCGGCTGACGAGGCGCGTGAGGGAGGAATACCGAGCGTATTCCGACTGAAACGCAACGATGAGGGACGCGTAGCGGCCCGGTTCAGCCGGGATGCATCACCCTTCGAATGCCGCGTGACTTTTACCACAGGCTGCTAGACGTCACGCGCGGTCACCCGATCGACCTCGGAGAGGGTGGTCACCCCGCGCGCCACGAGGTCGAGAGCGTTCCGGCGCAGCGGGACCATCCCCTCCGATTCCGCCTGCGCGCGGATCGCGCCCACTCCGGCACGCGCCAGGATGAGTTCCCGGATGGACGCGCTGAGCGGCAGGACCTCGGCCACCACGGTCCGCCCGCGGTACCCCGCTCCGTCGCACTTCCGGCAGCCGGACGGATGGAGGACGGGACCCGAGGGAGAGGGAAGCGCCGAGGGGGCCCTGCGTTCCGTCGCACCGGGCTGGCCCGGCTCGGGGCACTCGCGGCAGAGCACCCGGACCAGGCGCTGGGCGACGATGCAGTTCAGGGCGGAGACGAAGTTGTGGGGGTCGGCCCCCATGTGCAGGAAACGGCCGACCACGTCGAGCGCGTGGTTCGCGTGAACGGTGGTGAGGACGAGATGGCCGGTCAGGGCCGCCTGCACCGCAATGGAGGCCGTCTCCGGGTCCCGGACTTCGCCCACCATGATGGTGTCCGGGTCGTGCCGCAGGATGGAGCGCAGGCCCCGCGCGAACGTCAGGCCCTTCTTCTCGTTCACCGGAACCTGGGTGACCCCCGCGATCTCGTACTCGACGGGATCCTCCACGGTCACGATCTTCTCCTCCGGAGTCGCGATCTCGGAGAGGGCCGCGTAGAGGGTCGTCGTCTTTCCGCTTCCGGTGGGACCGGTGGCGAGCAGCATCCCGAAGGGCCGGCGCGCGTGCTCGCGGAGAAGATCCAACTCCCGGCCCGAGAACCCGAGCGCCTCGAGGGACAGCGCCTCGAAGCGCGTTCCCAGGCTGCGTTTGTCGAGCACCCGGATCACCACGTCTTCGCCGTGCACGCTGGGCATGACGGAAACGCGGAAATCCACCGTCCGCGGGGTGCGCTCGCCCCCTCCGGGAAGCACGGCCCGGAACCGTCCGTCCTGCGGGACGCGCCGCTCGGCGACGTCGAGCTCCGCCATCACCTTGAGCCGCGCCACGATGGTCTGGTGGTGGGCGCGGTCCACGGGCTCCATCGCCGGATAGAGGACGCCGTCCACCCGGTACTTCAGCACGACTTGCCCGGACTTGGTCTCGATGTGGATGTCGGTGGCGCGCCGCTCGATGGCGTTCAGGAGCAGCGAATCCACGAGCCGGACCACGGGGCTCCCGGCCCGGGAGTCTTCGAGCGCGTCGAGCGAGATGACGGGCGGGCCGGAGTCCCCGTCGCCTCGTCCGAGCCGCTCGATCCGCAGGTCCTCGGACGCGCGGTCGAGCAGGAAGCTGGAGTCGGTGTTCCGCTCGATAATGGCGTCGATCTTCGCCGGATCGCCCACGTGGACAACCACGGGTCGCCGGAGCAGCAACTCCAGCCGATCCACCTCGGACTCGACGACCGGAGGCGCTACGACGATGGAGAGGCGCTCGCCGTCTTCCGCCAGCGGAATGAAGCGGTGGCGCCGCACCAGCTCCATGGGGACGCTGCGCCAGATTGCGGGGTCGTCCCGGTATCCCGCGAGTTCCGCCGCGGGATAGAGCGAGGGCGAGGCCCCGGACGCTCGCTCCGTCCGGCCGCGACTCAACCGATCCCTCGCATTGGCAATCCGCCCGCAGGGCAGACGGCGAAGGCATACCGGTTCGGGAAGACCCGGCGCAACCGGAACCCCTGGAGATCTCCGCGCAGAGATCCAGAGTCCACTACGGCTGCGGACCCTCGCGAGGGAAGGCTAGTCGCAGCAGTCGGACTGGAAGGGGCGAGAGACCTTGCAGCGGACCACGTTGCGGGCCGGGATCTCGATGGCCTCTCCCGTACGGACGTTCCGGCCCATCCTCGCTTCCCGGTGGGCAACGGAGAACTTGGCGATGCCCGGAAGCACGAAATCGTTGCCGTTCCGTAGTTCCTCAATCGCCAGGTCACGCAGTCCGTCAAGCACCATACCGGCCTCGCGACGACTGATCTCGGCATGATCTGACAGGGCCGTTACGAGTTCCACCTTGGTCATTGTTGATCTGGTCCTTTCTTGGCCCAAGCGGGGTTGGTGCGCTCCACCGCCCGATCGTGAGCGGCCAGGAGCGCGCGACGCGCCGCAGAGTATCACAGGCCCGCGTGCGGATCGCTCAGGAAAATACGCTTCTGTCGCGCCCTTCGTCGGCCCCGTGTCAGAAGCCGAGAAGCTGGTCCAGCGTCGCCAGACGCCCGTTCACGAGAACCGCGCGCACCCGCCGCAGGTTCGTGATGTCGTCCAGCGGATTGCCGTCGAGCAGTACCAGATCGGCGAGGGCGCCCGGCGCGATGACGCCGAGTTCCCCGGCCAGTCCCAGCGCTTCCGCAGCCATCACGGTGGCGGTCCGGAGCGCTCCGGCGGGTCCGAGTCCGGCCTCCGACAACTGTTCGACCTCGACGATGAGCCCGAGCCCGTAGGGAACGATCGGGGTGTCCGTCCCCGCGATGATGCGGCCGCCGGCGTCCGCGATGGAGGTGACCGTTTCCCACATGGGGCGCATCAGGGCGAGGCTGCGGGCGATCTGGGCCTCGCGGTCCCCCGCGGGCTCCCGCGGCGCGGTGAGCGAGGAGGCGAGCCAGGCGGGAAACGCCCGGACCCGCCGATCGGCGGAAGCGAGATCGGGCTCGCGGGCGAGCGCCAGGTCCCAGCCGCCGTAAATGAGCATGGTCGGGGTGAAGAACACTCCCGACTCGGCGATCAGGGCCCGGACGTCCTCATAGGAGCGGCCGAGGTCGGTCATCTTTGGCGAGAAGCCCCGCCGCGACGTGCCCTTCACGTGCTCGAGGCCGTTCACCCCGTAGCGGACCGCCGGATAGAGCTCATGGGAGGTCACGAAGGCGCCGAACCGCTGGGCGCGGCGGATGGCATCCCGCTGGGCCTCATCGTCGAGCCGGACGTAGGTCTTGACGACGTCGTAATCCAGTTCCCTGGCGAGTCGCAGTACCACTTCCCTTTCCTGCCCGCTCGAGAGCGCCGCGGCGCCCGGGTAGTAGATGCGGGTGCCGTCGAGCGTGGCGCCGGTGAGGAAGATCCGCGGGCCCACGCGGAGACCGGCCAGGATGGACTCCCGTTCCTCGAGCGTCCGGTAGGTGGGGCCCGCGGTGATCCGGACCGAGGTCACCCCGTAGGCAAGATGGGCGCGCCCGAAGCGGTTCCCGAAGGCTGGTCCCATCGGATGGGTATGCATCTCGATGAGCCCGGGGATCAGGGTGGCTCCCTCGCCGTTCACGACCCGCAGCTCCTCCGGCGGCGGGTCGCCGGCCGGGGTCACCGAGACGATCCGGCCGGCCTCGATCCGGACGTCCTGACCGGGCACGACCTCGCCCTCCTCAACGTCCAGAATCCCGACATCGTGAATCAGCAGAGTGCCCGACGGCGGCGCGAGCGGGAAATCGTGGCGCAGCCGGATCGTTTCGGCACCGCTGCCGTCGGCCCGGATGCGCAGCACCTCCGTTCCTGACACAACCACGATCGCGGTCCCGTCGGCGGTCCACGCCGGAAAGTCCACCGGGCCCTCGAAGAGGGTCTCAGGAGATCCGACCGGAACGCCGGCGGCGTCCAGCCCGAGAACCGCAAGCCCTCCACCGAGAGCGAACGCGAGCCGGGATCCGTCAGGGGAGAAGACGGGACCGTCCGAGTCGCGTGTTCCGAAGCTTGCGGCCGGTTCTTCAAGGATCCGCGCTTCCCCGCTGCTCGCCGACACCAGCGCGATCCGGTTCCGCCCCTCCCGGTAGCGTGAGGAGTACGGGACCAGGCTCGCGAGGGCGATGGTTTCGCCATCGGGCGACCAACTCGGCATCCCCGCGCCGCGCCGCGCGGTATAGACGGCCCGCTCCTCCTGCGCCGCGTCCGGGCCCGTGTCGAGGTCGCGGCTCGTCACGCGGAGGTTTCCCCGTTCGTCGAGCCAGGCGATGCGGGTTCCGTCGCGGGTCACCGCCGGGCTCACCTCCGCGCCGAGCCGGGCGGTGAGCTGGGTGAGCCCCGCGCCGGGTCCCGAACCGAGCCGTTTCTCCCAGATGTCCATCGTCCCGCCGCGATCGCTCGCGAAGAGAACGCTCGCTCCGTCGGGCAACCACACCGGGTCGGTGTCGAGCCAGGTGTCGCGCGTCAGCGGCAGCGGGGCCTCAGAACCATCGAGCGGGGCGGTCCAGATGTCCCCGAGAGCGGCGTAGAGGAGCCGGGTCCCGTCCGGACTGATGCTCGGCCGGATGATCCCCCGGACCGGCAGCGCCTCCTCCGACTCGGTGCGGATCCTGCCGCGGCGCTCCGGTGGACGGCGGACGCCCAGCTCGGCCGACATCGGAACGGGTTCGGCGATCGCCGCCGCGCTCTCCCCCGCCTCGGCGGTCTCCGCGGGAAGCCCCACCCCGAGCCGCCGGATTCCGCCGTCGCCGGTATAGAGCAGGGTCTCGTCATCCAGCCACTGGGGCCGGAAGGGGAACAGGTCCTCGCCGGCCCCCGCGAGGACTCGCGGCGCGGTGTGGTGGCCTTCGTCGGCCGGGTCGGATCCCTCCGTCGCCGCCGGGAGGGGCGCGAGCACCCACGCGCTCGCAGTCCCGATGTCGAAGCGGCTTCCCATCAGGGTGAGACCCTCGTATTGGAGCCGCCGGAACACCACCTGCGATCCGTCCGGACTCACCGCCGGAGCGGCGACGTTCCCTTCGGTTCCAGGCACGGCGACGGGGACCGCGCCGGCCTCCAGCGAGAGTCGGTGCACCGCCCCGTCCGCCTCCCCCTCGGGAGTCGCCACGAAGACGACGCCCTCACCGTCCGGGGTCCAGGCGGGCTGGGACTCGTTGCCGAGGCTGCTCGTCGCCGGCGTCACCTCCCCGGTCGCCACGTCCAGAATCCAGATGTCGTAGCTCCCCGCGCGATCCGACGAGAAGGCGATCCGGGCGCCGTCGGGAGACCACGCCGGCTCGCGGTCATCGAAGCCGGTACTGGTGAGCCGCTCGGGCTGCCCCCCAAGGGCCAGTTGCCAGATGTCCCAGGTTCCCGCCCGGTACGACTGGTACGCCACCCGGCCGCCCTCGGGATGGAAGTCGGGCCACCGGTCGTCCCCGAGACCGTCGGTGAGCGCCTCGGCCGAACCGCCGTCCGCCGGCAGCAACCACAGGGTCCCCTGCAGATCCATGACCAGTTGCCCGCCGTCCGGCGAGGCCGTGACGGCGAAGTTCGTTCCCTCCGTGACCCGGATCATCCGCTCGGCGGCTTCCTGACCCGCGGCGGGGGCGACACCGCAGGCGAGCAGAAGGAGCGGCAGGCGCCTCATCGCCGCCGATCCTAGCAGCGCACCCGGGTATCTTTCGCTTCGGTCATGCGTCTTTCTCCTCATTTCCCCAACCCGCTCTTGCTCCGGTCGATCACCGCTTGCCTGGCTTTCGGGCTAGCCGTTGCCTGCGGGCCGGCGGCCGAGCCGGAGCCGGTACGGTCCCTGCCGGAAGTCACGGCCGCCGCGTCGGAGGAGATTCGCCGCGTCATCGAGGAGGACGGGCGCGGCGGCGGCGCCTTCGGCATCGTGGTTGCCGGGGAAACGGTCGTCGCGGATGGCTTCGGGTTCGCCGACACCGAAGGCGAGACGCCGGCCCGAGCCGACCACCTGTACCGGATCGGTTCCATCACCAAGCCGGTCACCGCGATGGCGATGCTGCGGCTCGTCCACCTGGAAAGGGCCCGTTTCGGGGATCCGGTCACCGAGTTCGTGCCGGAACTTGCGGAGGTGGAAAACCCCTATTCCTGGACGCCCGGGCCCAGCATCTTCCAGCTCGCGACGATGACCGCGGGGCTCGCCCGGGAGCCCCGGAACCTTCCGCGTTACCTCGTGGGCGCTCCCCAGGACTGGCTCGACACCGCGCTCCGGGCGCTCGATGAAGTCTCGTTCGAGTACGAACCCGGAACCCGCTACCAGTACTCCAACATCGGCTACGCGATGCTCGGCGCCGCCGTGGAGCGGGCCATCGGCGAGCCCTTCATGGACCACGTCAGGGACAACCTCCTGGCTCCGCTCGGGATGGACTCGAGCACTTTCTTCCCCGTCCCCCAGCTTGAAGAGCGGATCGCCGAGGGGGTCACCGTGAAGGACGACGGCAGCCTCGACGCGGAGACGCCGGCGCGGGAACACGCGGGGCGCGGCTACAAGGTGCCGAACGGCGCGCTCTATTCGACGGTCGCGGATCTGGGGGTGTTCCTGCGTTTCCTGATCGGGACCGCGGGAGAGCCTTTCGACGGGGTGATCCCGGCGAGCGTCCGGCAGGACAACCTGACGAAGGCGTTCTCCACCGGAGACCTGGCGAGCGGTTACGGGTTCGGCTTTATGTCCCGCCGCGTCGACGACGCAGACGGCGACCCGTTCACTGCCTACGGCCACGGGGGAGGCGTGGCGGGGTACCGGGCGGCAGCCTGGATCGAGCCGGAAACCGACGCCGCGGTGATCCTGCTCCGGAACGTGGGGGGTGACGGGCTGAGCCTTTCCGAGCTCTCGCTCGCGGCGCTCGCGCAGGTGGTAGCGGCCATCCGCTGAGCCGCGCGTCCGCGGCCATTCCCCGGTGCCCCGAATCTCGCTCGCCTGGTGGATCCTCATCGGGATGGCCGGGGGCGTCGTCCTCGGCCTCTGGGCACCGCACTGGGCCGAGCGCATCGAGTTCCTGAGCACTCTGTTCCTGCGGCTGATCCGGTCGATCATCGCTCCGGTGCTGGTGGGTGTCCTGATCCGGGCGATCGCGGGCGCCGGGTCGATGGGCGCGCTGGGGCGGTTGGGCTGGAAGTCGGTCGTCTGTTTCGAGATCGCCACCACGATCGCCCTGCTGCTCGGCTGGTTCTGCGTGGCGGCAACCCGGCCCGGCGACGGCCTGTCCCTCGGCGAGGCGTCCGGAGTGGAGCTTCCGGAGCCGGCCGGGTTCGTGGAAGCGCTGCAAAACGCCGTCCCGACGAGCATCGTGGACGCCCTGGCTCGGGGCGACGTGCTGCAGATCGTGGTGTTCTGCTTCGTCTTCGGGATCGCGTGCCTCTCGGTGGGCAAACGGGCCCGGCCCGTGGTGGACTTCGCGGACGCGCTCGCGGAGGTCGCTTTCCGCTACACCGACTACGTCATGTACCTGGCGCCCGTGGCGGTGTTCGCGGCGGCCGCGAATGCGATCGCGGGGGGCGGGGCCGCCGGCCTCGAGGGCCTCGCCGAGTTCACGGCCGTCGCCTGGCTGGCGCAGGGTTTCTTCCTCCTCGTGGTGCTGGCGGGAGGCCTGTTCGTCTGCGGCATCCCGCTGCGGCGATTCGCGCGCTTCATGCGCGAACCGTTCCTGGTCGGTTTCGCAACCACGTCGAGCGCCGCCGCCCTGCCGCAGACGCTCGAGAACCTGCAGCGATTCGGGGTGCCGCGACGCATCCTCGGAGTGGTGACGCCGCTGAGCTTGAGCCTCAACATGAACGGCAGCACCATCCACCTGGGGATGGCGACCCTGTTCATCGCGCAGGCGGCGGGAGTCGACCTCTCTTGGGAACAGGCGGCGATCATCCTGCTGACGCTGAAGGTGACGAGCAAGGGGGTGGCGGGGATCCCACGCGCCAACTTCGTGATCCTCGCCGCGGTGTTCGAGGGGCACGGCCTACCGATGGAGGGGCTCGGCATCCTGCTCGGGATCGACGCGCTGATCGATCCGATCCGCACCAGCACGAATGTCGCGAGCCACTGTTCCGCCCCGGCGGTGGTAGCGCGCTGGGAGGATCCCGAGTTCGCGCGGCCCGGGACACTGGCCGAGACCAGCTGAGCCCATCAGCCCACCCGGGGGCTGGCTATCGGGCGAGGAGGCGCCGGGCCTGGCGGAGGTGCAGCACCTCGAGCAGCTCGCCGTCGAGTTCGACGACCGCAACGCCGCGCGCGGCGGCGTCTTCCATGACGGAAACGACGCGTTCCGCCCAGGCGCGTTCCTCCGCGGTGGGCGCGAAGGCCTCGTGGATGACGGGGACCTGCGCCGGGTGGACGGCCGACTTGCCGTCGAAACCCATCTCCGCGGCGTGCCGCGCGCTGCGGCGCAGCCCGTCCAGATCGCGGAAGGCGAACCAGGGCGCGTCCCAGCAGTGGACCCCGGAGGTCCGGGCGGCCAGCAGGATCCGCTGCCGCACGAAATCCAGCTCGGACTCGTCCTGACGCATCCGGGCGCCGATGCTCAGCCGGTAGTCGGCCGACCCGAACACGAGGCCTTCCACGCCGGGTACCCGGGCGAGGTCGAAGACGTTCGCGGCGCCCGGCGCCGTCTCGATCATCAGCCAGAGGGGCGTCGCCCGGCCCAGGATGTCCCGAGCCACCCGGACCGTCTCACCGGATTCGGCCTTGGGCAGGAGGACGGCGTCGAATCCGGCGGTGGCGGCGGCTTCCAGGTCGGCGTGTCCGCCGGGGCCTTCCGCAGGGTTGGTCCTGAGCACGACGACCGCTTCGCCACCGGCGAGCGCGGCCCGGGACTCGTGAAGGCGTTCCCGCGCGGCATCCTTGTGCGACGGGTGGACGCCGTCCTCGAGGTCGAGCACCACGATGTCCGCGCCCCGGGTGGCGGCCTTCACGACCATCCGGTCACTCGACGCGGGGACATAGAGGAGCGAGCGAAGCGGGCGAGGCACCGAGCCGAGTATCCCATCCCGGTGGATGGGCCTCGCCGGTTCGGAGCGCCGGCCTCCGGCCGGCATCGCGCGGGAGCGCGAAACGCGCGTTGATGGCGGTAGGCCCTATGAACGTGAGGGCCGCGCTCGTCTCCTTTCGGGTGGCGTTGCGCGGTGCCCTGGTCGGGTGTAGACGTTGAGGACGATTGCGTTGTGCGTTTCGCCTCCCTACGGTCGGCGATGCCGGCCGGAGGCCGGCGCTCCGATCCACGGGAACCGCAGCACCCCAGCGTTCGTTTCGATGAGCATGATGAGACTGCTACGCAATGCAACTCTGGCCACCGTCGCTCTCGCCCTGACGGCCATCCCCGCGCTCGGGCAGGAGCGACCCTGGCTCCACGTCCAGGTCGAGGACGCTGACGACAACACCAAGGTCGAGGTGAACCTGCCGTTCGCCGCGGTCGAGGCGCTCGGCGACTCGCTCGGCGAGCACATCCTCGACGAGATCGAGAAGGAATGGGACCACGATACGGACGTGGACGTGGACGCCGAGGACGTGCGCGCCCTCTGGCAGTCGCTCCGTGACAACCCGGGCACCTGGGTGACGATCGACGAAGCGGACGGGGGCAACCTCCGCGCCCGGATGGACGGCGACGAGGTCCGGATCGAGGGTAGCGGGGACGACGGCGCGCTCGACATCCGGGTTCCGGTCGCCTTCGGGGATGCCCTGTTCGGCGAAGAGGGAACCGAGCCCGATCTCGCCGCGGCGATCCGGGCGCTCGCGGACCACGACGACGTCCTGGTCTCGGTGGGCGGGGACGACGGCCGGGTCCGGGTCTGGATCGGACCCCGGTAGCCGGTCATGCTCCGCCTGCTCGGACTCCTGCTCGCCGCGGCCCTGATCTCGGCGCTGCTGTTCGGCGCCTGCGTCGCGGCCTGCGGCGTCGCGGTGGTCTCCGTGGTCGCCGAGGAGGGGCCGAACATCGTCGCGCCGGTCCCGTTGATGCTTCCCCTGGCCGCGCTCCATTTCGTCCCGGACCACCTGGTGAACGACGAGGTCCATGAACACATGGATGCTTTGGAAGGGGCAGCGGTCCTCGCGCTCGGGCCGTTCGCGCGAGCCCTCGAAGCGGCGGGTGACGCCGAGCTCGTGCGGGTCACCGACGGAGAGGACCTGGTCCTCATCGCCACCGAGGGCGACGATCTCGTCATCCGGGTGCGGGAGGGCGGCGACTCGGGCAACCGGGTCTTCCTGCGGACGCCGCTCCGCGTGCTCGAGGACATTGGCAACGCCTGCGAGGCGTCGGGCGATTCCGAGGTCCGCTGCCATCCCCTCGGGATGGCCCGGTCGCTGATCACCGCCGCCCGCGGCACGGAGATCGAGGTGCGGGACGGCGAGACCCGGGTGGACATCACCGTCTGGTAGCACGGCACTCCGAACCGGGGTCCGGCTTTTTGCCGCGCCTCCGGGGTCAGAACCGGAAGAGACGCGTGAACTTGACGATGAAGGACTGGGTGTTCAGTTCGGGGTAGCCCGGCGCCAGGGTGTCCCGGAGCGAGTTGTAGACCACGTAGAAGTCGCTGCCTGGTTCGTACTCCCAGCGGAAGCGGACGTTCGTCGAGAGGCTGTCGGCGGCCGTGTTGTACTGGAGGAACGCCGCGAGAAAGCTGCGGGGCGAGAGCGTGTAGTTGATCCGGGAGGCGATCAGGTTCGTGTCGTACTCGCCGGTCGGCAGGTCGATCCAGTTCATCGAGACGGTGGGCTCGAGGGAGAAGCGCGTCGTCACCTCGACCCGCCCGCGCCACGCGGCCTCGCGGCGCGTCCCGGAGAAGAACCCCCCCTGCTGGAAGGCGAAGTTCCCCGAGATGGGACGCTGCGGCCCCGCCTGGTAGGCCACCCGGACGTGGTCGAAGTCGTAGGGACCCACCCCCACACCGATTCCCGCGTCCGCGTCCAGGAGGAACTCTTCGCTGAGCACCTCCCGGTTGCGGGCGGTGTCCACGTTCAGCCGGTCCCCGTTCTCGAGTTCGACCTCCGTCCGCAGTTGCAGGATCCGGGTCTCCAGGGTCCCTTCGTTATCGGTGGTGTGGTCGATGCTGCCGGTCCAGCCGATCTGGCGCAGCCAGGCGATCGAGTGCGGCCGGGGACTGAAGCGCGCCTCGGCATAGTTGCGCTGGAAGTCCCGGCGGCGCAGGAACCCGATGCCGGGATCGAAGCCGTCTCCGACGACGAGCCGTTCCGTCTTCACCCCGTAGCGGTCGCCGTTGTATTCGAACTGGCCCAGGTAGCTCATCCCGGTCCGGTCCTCGAGTTCGTTCTGGGTCCAGGCGGCGTAGGACTGGATGGTGAGGTTTTCGAAGAAGCCAAAGCGGGCGTCCATCCCGTAGGCGAAGTTGCGTCCCAGGCCGCTGGCGGTGTGGGAGCGGTAGGTGCCCATGACGCCGATGGTGCTGCGGTTCAGGATGTCGCGCTTCAGCCGCAGGACCGAGAAATCGGTTTCCGGCGCGCCCACCGCGCTGTTCGCACCGGTGCGGATGGCGAGGGCCCCGACGCCGAAGTCGCCGAGCTTGCCGGTCACCCGCCCGCCGCCGAGGATCGGCACGATCTGGCCGCCGGCGATCCCGATCTGGCGGCTGAAGAAGAGCACCGGGGTGCTGCTCGGCGGGCCGAAGCTGCGCGTGGACCCCGCGGGAGGACTGCGGCTCGAAGTGCCGAAGCTGAAGGTCCCCTGCCCTTCGAGGAAGAACTCGCGCTTCTCGGGAAAGAACAGGCTGAAGCGGGTGAGGTTGATCTGCTGGGCGTCCGCCTCCACCTGGGCGAAGTCGGTGTTCCAGGTGAGGTCGGCGATCAGGCCGCTCGTGATCCCGACCTTTGCGTCCACCCCGAAGTCGCCGCCGTAGTCCCGCTCCAGCCCGCCGGCGTCCGAGCGGATCCCGGCGGAGTCGCCGATGAGGTACGGCTTGACGTCCACGGTCCGGGAGCTCGCCGGCGCTTCGAGGCCCACGAGCGTCCCCGCCGAACTGATCTTGGTGATGCCGCGTGGTCCGAGGGCAGTGGGGACCTGGGTGAGGTAGGACAGTTCGTTCTTCCAGCGGACCACCCGGCGGAAGTTGATTCCCCACACCTGGGGGCCTCCGGTCGCGTAGCGGAGCGTCTTGAACGGGATCCGCATCTCCATGGTCCAACCGTTCTCGAACCGGGCCGCCCGGGAGTCCCAGACCGCGGTCCAGTCGCGGTTCGGGGGGTTCTCGTCTGCGATGAGGCCGTCGAAGAACCCGCCGATCGGGTTCATGTAGAAGAAGAAGGCGTTCCGGCGGTCGTAGAAGGTGTCGAGGACGACCGCGAGGTTCTCGTTGTTGAAGATGCCGAAGTTGTCCCGCCGCATCTCGGTCGCCACCATGCGGTGGGGCTGGCTGTCCCAGCACCGCCCGGCGATGTACACCGCCTCGTCGTCGTAGAAGACCCAGACGTCGGTCGGCTCGGTGGCGGGCTCGCCCTCGAGCGGCAGCGCCTGGATGAAACCGCCCACCCCGGGCACCCGGTCGTAGATGGCGTCGTCGAGCCGGCCGTCGAAATCGAGCGGCTCGGTGAGGCGGGTGGC
This sequence comes from Acidobacteriota bacterium, assembly GCA_009835985.1. Lineage (GTDB taxonomy): Bacteria > Acidobacteriota > Vicinamibacteria > Marinacidobacterales > Marinacidobacteraceae > Marinacidobacterium. The sequence goes on from VXWI01000094.1 coordinate 15,141, forward strand.
GCGCATGGTGGCGCCTCCGGCATCGTCGCGCCGGACCATCTCGGGAAGCTCGGGAGGCGCGGGGCCGCGCACCACGGAGGCCGGCGCCGGCGCCGAACCCTGGCCGTCCTGCGGTTCGGCAAGCTCGGCAGACTGCCCCCATCCGGCGACCGGGACAATCAGGGCGGCGGCAGGGAAAACGAGACGCAGGGTGGAGCGCGGCAACACGAGGAACCCGAAGGTCCGGGGAACTCTACGCCGGGACAGCGCGAGGGTGCTCAGAACCGGAACAAACGCGTGAACTTGACGATGAGGGCCTGGGTGTTCAGTTCAGGATATCCCGGCGCCAGCGTGTCGCGGAGCGAGTTGTAGACGACGTAGAAGTCGCTCCCCGGCTCGTACTCCCAGCGGAACCGGACGTTCGTGGAGAGGCTGTTCGCGGCGGTGTTGTACTGGAGGAACGCCGCCAGAAAACTGCGCGGCGAAAGGGTGTAGTTGATCCGGGAGGCGATCAGGCTGGTGTCGTAGTCGCCCGTCGGGAGCGCGATCCAGTTCAGCGAGACGATGGGTTCGAGGGTGAGTTGCGTCGTCACTTCCACCCGGCCGCGCCATGCCGCCTCGCGGCGGGTGCCCGAGAAGAAGCCGCCCTGCTGGTAGGCGAAGTTTCCAGAAACGGGACGCTGCGGGCCCGCCTGGTAGCTGATCCGCACGGTGTCAAAGTCGTAGGCGCCCACTCCCACGCCGATCCCTTCATCCCGGTCCAGCAGGAACTCCTCGCTCAGTACCTCCCGGTTGCGGGTGGCCTCGAGGTTCAGCCGGTCGCTGTTCTCCATTTCGACCCGCGTCTGCAGCGAGAAAATCCGCGTCTCGAGGACGGACTCGTTGTCGGTGGTGTAGTCGACGCTGCCGGTCCAGCCGATCTTGCGAAGCCAGTTGATCGAGTGCGGCCGCGGGCTGAAGCGCGCCTCCGCGTAGTTGCGCTGGAAGTCCCGCCGCCGGAGGAACCCGATTCCCGGGTCGAACCCGTCCCCCACCACCAGCCGTTCGGTCTTGAGGCCGTAGCGGTCGCCGTTGTAGTCGAACTGGCCCAGATAGCTCATCCCGGTCTCGTCTTCGAGTTCGTTCTGCGTCCAGGCGGCGTAGCTCTGGATGGTGAGATGCTCGAAGAACCCGAACTGGGCGTCCATCCCGTAGGCGAAGTTCCGTCCCAGCCCGCTCGGCGTGTGGGAGCGGTAGGTGCCCATCACGCCCACCGTGCTGCGGTTCAGGATGTCGCGCTTCAGCCGCAGGGCCGAGAAGTCGGTGTCCGGGGCGCCCGCGGCGTCGCTCGCGCCGCTCCGGATCGCGAGCGCCCCCACGCCAAAATCGCCGAGTTTTCCGGTCACCCGCCCGCCGCCGAGAATCGGCACCACCTGGCCACCAGCGATCCCGATCTGCCGGCTGAAGAAGAGCACCGGAGTGCTGCTGGGCGGGCCGAAGCTGCGCGTCGCTCCGGACGGTGGCGCCCGCGACCCGGTGCCGAAGCTGAAGATCCCCTGTCCTTCCAGGAAGAACTCGCGCTTTTCGGGAAAGAAGAGGCTGAAGCGGGTGAGGTTGATCTGCTGGGCGTCCGCCTCCACCTGGGCGAAATCGGTGTTCCAGGTGAGGTCGGCGGTGAGCCCGCTGGTGATCCCCACCTTGGCGTCCACCCCGTAGTCGCCCCCGTACTCCCGTTCCAGCCCGCCGGCGCCCGAGCGGATCCCGGCGCCGTCGCCGATGACGTAGGGCTTGACCTCGACGGTTCGCGAGCTGGCCGGGGCTTCGAGGCCCACCAGGGTGCCCGCCGAGCTGATCTTGGTCATCGCCCGCGGCCCCATGGCGGCGGGAAGCTGGGTCAGATAGGAGTATTCGTTCTTCCAGCGCACGATGCGGCGGAAGTTGATCCCCCAGACCTGGGGACCGCCGCTCGTGTAGCGCAGGGTCTTGAAGGGGATCGCCATCTCCACGGTCCAGCCGTTTTCGAACCGGGCCGCCCGCGAGTCCCAGACCGCGGTCCAGTCGCGGTTCACGTCCCACTCGTCCACGATGAGGCCGTCGAAGAAGCCGCCGATCGGGTTCATGTAGAAGAAGAAGGCGTTCCGCCGGTCGTAGAAGGTGTCGAGGATGAGGCCGAAGTTCTCGTTGTTGTGGATGCCGAAGTGATCGCGCCGCATTTCGGTGGCGAGCATCCGGTCCGGCTGGGAGTCCCAGCACCGGCCCGCCACGTAGAGCGTGTCGTCGTCGTAGAAGACCCAGACCTCGGTCCGCTCGGTGGCGGGCTCGCCTTCGAGCGGCAGCGACTGGATGAAGCCGCCCACCCCGGGAACCCGGTCGTAGACGGCGTCGTCGAGACGGCCGTCGAAATCGAGCGGCTCGGTGAGGCGGGTGGCGCGCATGGTGGCGCCGCCGGCGTCGTCGCGGCGCACCATCTCGGGAAGGTCGGGAGGCGCGGGGCCGCGGACCGCTGCCGTGGTCGCCGGCGCCGCACCCTGTCCCTGCTGGCGTTCCCCGGCGTCTCCGGACTGTCCCCACAGCGAGGCCGGCACCATCAGAACGGTGCCGGCCGCGAGGAATAGGGACGCGGAACGGGTCAAGAACCAGAAACTCTACGGCGGAAGGTCAGAAACGGAACAGCCGCGTGAACTTGACGATGAACGACTGGGTATCGAGTTCGGGATACCCGGGCATCAGGGTGTCCCGCAGCGAGTTGTAGACGAGATAGAAGTCGCTGCCGGGCTGGTACTCCCAGCGGAACCGGACGTTCGTCGAGAGGCTGTTCGCGGCGCTGTTGTACTGAAGGAACGCGGCGAGAAAGCTCCGGGGAGAGAGGTTGTAGTTGAGCCTCGCCGCAACCAGCCGGGTGTCGTACATCCCGTCGGGCAGGGTGATCCAGTTGAGCGAGACGGTCGGTTCCACGATGAAATGGGGAATGACCTCGAGCCGGCCGCGCCAGGCGAGTTCGCGCCTGGTTCCCGAGAAGAACCCGCCCTGCTGGTAGGCGTAGGTTCCCGAGATCGGCCGCTGGGGCCCGGCCCGGTAGCTGAGGCGGGCGGTGTCGAAGTCATGGGGGCCGACGGCCACCGCGAGGTCGTCCGTCAGCCGGAACTCTTCGTGCAGCACTTCCCGGTTCCGCGCCAACTGGAACTGGAAGCTGTCCCCGTTCTCCAGTTCGGCGTCGGACCGGAGGGAAAAGATCCGGGTCTCGAGGTTCCCGCCGGTGTCGGTGGTGTAGTCGAGGCTGCCGGTGCCCCCGATCTTCCGCAGCCAGGCGATCGAGCGGGGCCGCGGGCTGAAGCGCGCTTCCGCATAGTTGCGCTCGAAGTCCCGGCGCCGCAGGAAGCCGATCCCGGGATCGAAGCCCTCGCCGACCACCAGCCGCTCGAGCTGGAGCCCGTAGCGGTCGGCCTGGTAGTCGAACTGGCCGCGGTAGCTCATGCCGGTCCGCTCCTCGTGCTCGTTCTTCGTCCAGGCCGCGTAGCTGCGGATGTCGAGGTTCTCGTAGAGCCCGAAACGCGCGTCCATCCCGTAGGCGCCGTTGCTCCCCAGCCCGCCTCCCGTGTCCGAGCGGTAGGTGCCCATCATCCCGACGGTGCTGCGGCCGAGGATGTCCCGCTTCAGCCGGAACACCGCGAAGTCGGTTTCCGGGGCGCCCGCGGCGGCGTTCGCGCCGGACCGCATGGCGAGCGCCCCAACGCCGAAGTCGCCGAGCTTCCCCGTCACCCGGCCGCCGCCACGGATGGGCACCAACTGGTTCCCGGCGATCCCGATCCGGCGGCTGAAGAAGAGGAGCGGAACGCTGCTCGGCGCCCCGAATCGGCCGGCCGAGGCGCGCGGAGTTCGTTCCGAAGTCCCGAAGGCGAAGAGTCCCTGCCCTTCCAGAAAGAACTCGCGCTTTTCGGGGAAGAAGAGGCTGAACCGGGTCAGGTTGATCTGCTGGGCGTCCGCCTCGACCTGCGCGAAATCGGTGTTCCAGGTCAGGTCGGCGGTGAGCCCACTGGTGATTCCGACCTTGGCGTCGACCCCGAAGTCGGATCCGAACTCCCGCTCGAACGGGACGTCCTCCATCTGCGTCCCGGCGGCATCGCCGGTGAGGTATGGCTTCACCTCGATGGTCCGGGAGCTGGGCGGCGCCTCGAGGCCGACCAGGGTCGCGTAGGAACTCACCTTGGTGATCGACCAGATGCCGAGGGCGGCGGGAAGCTGGGTCAGGTACGAGATCTCGTTCTTCCAGCGGACGACCCGGCGGAAGTTGATGCCCCAGACCTGTGGACCTCCGGCGGGATAGCGGAGGGTCTTGAACGGAAACCGCAGTTCGGTCGTCCAGCCGTCCTCGAACCAGGCGGTCCGGGAATCCCAAACCGCGGTCCAGTCCCGGTTGAAGTTCCGTTCGTCGGTGATGAGGCCGTCGAAGAACCCGCCGAGGGGGTTCAGGTAGAAGATGAAGGCGTTCCGGCGGTCGTAGAAGGTGTCGAAGGTGACGGCGAGGTGCTGGTTGAGCCAGATGCTCCCGTGGTCGCGCCGGAGTTCGTTGGCCACGATCCGGTGGGGCTGGGTGTCCCAGCACCGTCCGGCGATGTAGATCGCCTCGTCGTCGAAGAAGACCCAGACCTCGGTCTTTTCGGTGGCCGGCGCCCCTTCGAGCGGCTCGGTCTGGATGAAATCGCTGATTCCGGGGACCCGGTCGTAGATCGCCTCGTCGAGGCGTCCGTCGAAGTCGAGCGGCTTGTCGAGCCGCACGGCGCGAATGGTGGCGCCTCCCTGGTCGTCACGCCGGATCATCGCCGGGGGGTCGGGCGGCGGCGGACCGTGGATCACGGGAGCCGTCGCCGGTTGCTCCTCCTGAGCGCCGGTGGCGTGCCCTGACAACCCCGCGGCCGGGGCCGAGATCAGCCCGAGGGCCAGAGCGCTGCCGGCCACCGCACGGCTCACGAAACGTCCGAGTAGCAAAGGAGACACGCAAGCGACGCGCTGGAACCCCTTGGCAGTTCTCGACACGGCCGACAGCATCCCTTCGTCTTCCTCATCACCTGATAGCGGGGATACCGGCCTGAAGCGACCCCGGGCACTGCCCCCGCCCCGTTCCTTAGAGTACTCCTCGTGCGCATCCGGCAATCTGTTTTCGTAGTTGCCCTGGCGGCGACCGGGCTGGCTGCCTGGGCCTGCGGCGGAGGGGACTCCACTGTTCCCTCGCCTGCCACGCCCGCTCCCGCTCCACCGGCACCCGCGCCCGCTCCACCGCCGACCGAACCCATCGACCCCAACGACTGGACAGCAGTGGCGATCGCCAACCTGACCCTGGGATACACCGGGGTCCAGGGGGTCTGGACGGGCTTCGACCCCGGCGAGCATCCATCGGTTGTCCCGTACAAGTCCGACCGGGGAGAGGTCGAATCGGCGCTGGCCATCAACTTCCCCTCTCCCGAAAGACTGGGCGACGCAACCGGTCTGAGCCCCAGCGCGCCCTTCAGCTCGCTGCACCGGATTGCCGGCGTGAATGCCGACACGAAGGCCACGCTCAGCGAAATACGGTATTTCGACTTCAACGCCGTCCTGGGCGGCGTCGATTCGTTCGTGATGGTCGCCGACGAAGGCGATGCTTTTTTGGACCCCTCCAGGTTGGAATGGACCTCCACCTTCATCCACGAGATGTTCCATCGGTATCAACATGCGCGGTGGGCTCCCCGCCGAGAATCCCAGGACGTGGAAAACTATGCCCTCGACGCCGACAACATCGCCTTGGCGACGCTGGAGGAGCGAGCGCTCAAGGAGGCCGTCACGTCGGGTGATCGCGCAACCCGCGAGACGGCGGCCCGCCGGTTCGCGGCCATCCGCAGGACCCGCTTTCTGGCCGACGGACGGGTCGTACTGGACAACGACCAGGAGCGAAGCGAGGGCACCGCCCGTTACGTCGAACACCGTATGGCCGGCGACGACACTCGGTTCCAGTACCACGTCGGAAACTACGAAGCCGGCCTCATCGGCGACCCGGACGCGCTCCTGCAGCGGGGCTGGGGGATCAAGGCACACTACGCGTTCGGCCGCTTCTACGCGACCGGCGCCGCGGTCCTGCGTGCGCTCGATCTGCTGGGGGCGGCAGGCGCGGACAGGAGCGTCGAGAGAGGGAGATCCCCGGCATACGTCCTCATCGAACACATCGGGGAAAGCGAGTCCGACCCGTCAGGCCTGGTCGCGGACGCCCGCGCCGCCTACGACCCCGATAACGAGTTGCCCGCCGCCGCCGAGCGGGCTGCCGCCGTCGCCGCCAAGGAAGGGCCCCTGTTCCCGAGGTGAAACAGACTCGGCGATTGGCCCGGCGGGGGCGACCTCGCTACCGGCGCTCGAACTAGAAGCGGAAGAGGCGCGTGAACTTGACCACCAGCGCCCGGTCGGTCAGCCCGCTGAGCCCGTCATCCCCGTCCCGGTTCGTGCTGAAGACGACGAACAGATCGCTTCCCGGCGAGTACTCCCAGCGAAACCGCACGTTGGCGGACATCAACTGCGCCGCCGAGTTGTACTGGACCAGCGCCCCGACGAAGCTGCGGGGGGAGACGGTGTAGGTGGCGCGCAGGCGGCTGACCTGCGCCTGCACTTCGCCGCCGGGCACGTCGATCCAGTTGAGGCTGATGTTCGGCTCCATGGAGAACCGCCGGTTCACCTCGGCGCGTCCCCAGTAGCTCACCTCGCGCCGGGTCCCGCCGAAGAAGTCGCCGAACTCGTAGCGGACGTAACCCGAGACGGCGCGGTGCGTGCCCAGCCAGAAGCGGAGTCCGCTGCGCGCGAACCGGTAGTTGCCGGCGGGAACCTGCACATCGCTGGAGAGCCTGAAACCCTCGAGGAGACGCTCATCGGTGACCGTATGCGTCACCACCAAGCGGTCACTGTTCTCGAAGATGGCCCGTCCCTCGAAGTTGTATTCCCGCGTCTCCATTTCGCCGTCGGGGCGGTCGTACTGGTTCGCGTCCACCTTGAACTCGAACTGCCGGATCCGATCGATGCCGCGCGGCCGCGGCGCGAACGTGAGGGAACCTCCGTTCTTGGTGAAGTCCCGTCGGCGGACGAAGCCCATCCCCGGGTTGAAGTCCTCGCCGAGGTAGAGACGCTCGGCCGAGACGTCGATCAGGTCGGTGTCGTAGCGGAACTGCCCCATGTAGCTGGCCGCCTGGTGTCCGGTCTCCACTTCGGCCTCGCTCGTGGCCATGTAGAAGGTGTTGATCCGGATGTTCTCGCTGGGGGCGAAGTTCCCGTCCACCCCGTAGAGCGAGTTGGCCCCGGAACCGTCGGCGCTGATGTTCCGGTGGGTGGCGATGACGCCGATGTTGGAGCGCGAAAAGATGTCGCGCTTCATCCGGAAGGCGCTGAAGTTCGTGCTCTCCACGTCGAGACCGGGGACGTCGCTGGTCTGGATGTTCATGAGTCCCATCTGGTAGGCGCCGGCCCGGCCGTGGAGCCGGGCGCCCCCGAGAATCGGAACCGCGCTTCCTCCGGAGATCCCGATGGACCGGCTGAAGAACGGGATGGGAGCGTCGGACGGGCCCTGGCCACCGAAGGCGCGGGTCTGCCGGCCGCCGAAATCGAAGACCCCCTGCCCTTCGAGGAAGAACTCGCGCTTTTCCGGGTAGAAGAGGCTGAAGCGGCTGAGGTTGACCTGGGTCTCGTCGTCCTCCACCTGCGCGAAGTCGGTGTTCCAGGTGACGTCGGCGGTGAG
>VXWI01000080.1 GCA_009835985.1 Acidobacteriota bacterium
GGCCGGAGCGGGTTCGGGTGGGGCCGCGGCCGACGCCGGGCTGCCTCCGGTTCCGCCGCACGCGGCCAGCGCCAGCAGGAGCGGCCAGAGCAAGAGCCCGGTTGCGCGCCCCCGATCGGCCATGGGGCGAATCATGGCACGACCGATGGCCGCCAGGCGGCGTATCCTCCGCGCACCATGAACGACGACCTCACCAGCCTGTTCCGCGAGCATCTCGAAATCCGCCTCGAGGGAATCGCCGAAGACCTCCGGAAGACCGGCTATGCGGCGCTGGTCCTGGCCTCGGGCCCGCAGTACTTCTATTTCCGGGACGACCAGCCCGCTCCCTACCGCGCGAACGCCCACTTCCTCCATTTCTGTCCCTGGGAGGGGCCCGGTCACCTCCTCCTGATCCGCCCGGGGAAGAAGCCGTTTCTGGCCACCCTCTCCCCCGACGACTTCTGGTACGAACCGCAACGGATCGGGGACGCCTTCTGGACCGACGGGTTCAAGATCGCCGAGTGCGGCAGCCGCAAGCGGCAGATCTCCGAAATCACGAAGCGGCTCCCCAAGGGGCGGTCCGCCGGCATCGCGGAGAGCGGGGGCGTCTCCGAAACCCTCGGGCTCGCGCACAACCCGCCGGCGCTCCTGACCCGGCTCGACTGGCGCCGCGCGATCAAGACCGGCTACGAGGTGGAGTGCCTCAGCGAGGCGAACCGCGTGGGGGCCGAGGGACACATCGCCGCGGACGCCGCTTTCCAGGACGGGGGGAGCGAGCTGGAGGTGCACCGCGCCTTCCTCGCCGCGGTCGGCGGACTGGAAGCGGATCTGCCCTATCCGACGATCGTCGGGCTCAACGAGAAGGGCGCCGTCCTCCACTACGAGGGCAAGCGGCCGCACGTGCGGAACGGACGGAGTCTCCTGATCGACGCCGGGGCGCGCGTTCGCGGCTACGCCTCCGACATCACCAGGACCTTTGCCGCCTCCTCGGCGGAAGACCGCTTCCGCTCCCTGATCGCGGCGATGGAAGGCGCCCAGCAGGCGCTCTGCGAGGACGTGCGGGCCGGGCGTCCCTGGGCGGAACTCCACCACGAGGCGCACCTCGCGCTATCGGGCGTCCTCAAGGACGAGAACGTCATCAACGTGTCCGCCGAGGAAGCCGTCGAGAGCGGTCTCAGCCGAGTGTTCTTTCCGCACGGGCTCGGACACTTCCTGGGCATCCAGGTGCACGACGTGGGAGGCCACCTGGCTGACCCCGACGGCCGTCGGGCTCCGCCGCCGAAGGAGCATCCGATGCTCCGCAGCACCCGCACCCTCGAGCCGGGCCACGTCCTGACGGTCGAACCAGGCGTCTATTTCATCGACATGCTGCTCGACCGCTGGCGGAACGGCAAGAACCGCGACGCCATCAACTGGCAGGCCGTCGATGCCCTCACCCCCTACGGCGGCGTCCGCATCGAGGACAACGTCCTGGTCACGGACACCGGCCCCCGCAACCTCACCCGCGAACACCTGCCGTAGGGCAGGCCCCCTCGGAGCGCCGGCCTCCGGCCGGCATCGACCGCCGAGAGGCGGTCGAAACCGCGTTTCGCTGGTCTGCGCAGAGCGCGCGGAGGTCCGGGACCGCCGGCCAGTTCTCCCGGTGGGACCTTCAGACCGGCACGCGCGGCGCACCCGTCCAGCGATGAATGACATGGCCCGTGAGGGCGAAGCACTCCCTGGAACCGAGAATCCCGGGAATTCTCGAAGTTTCCGCGTGCTGGACATAACACGCCTATCCTCTTGGGCTTATGTTTTTGTTCGCAGAGAAACTATGGAACGATACGCAGCGTGGGTCACTGTGAGTCCGTTGTCCGCCCCGAGTGGGTCTCCGACGACCTGTTCCCCTTCGAGAGCAGGTTCTTTACGACCCCCTCGGGCCAGCGGATGCATTTCGTGGACGAGGGCTCCGGTGACCCCATCGTCTTCGTCCACGGGAACCCGAGCTGGGCCTTCGAGTTCCGCCACCTGATCAAGGCGCTTCGTTCGGACGCTCGTTGCATCGCGCCCGACCACATCGGTTTCGGCCTCTCGTCGTGGAGCAGCTCGTCGGAAGACCATCATCCGGAAACGCACGCACGGAACCTTGCGGCGCTCCTCAACCACCTCGAACTCCGGGACATCACGCTGTACATGTCGGACTGGGGAGGGCCCATCGGTCTGGATTTCACCCGGCAGCACCCGCAGCGCGTCCGGCGCATCGTTATCTCGAACACCTGGTGCTGGCCGGTCGGAGGCGACCTCCACTTCCGGTCGTTCTCCTTCTTCATGTCGAGCCCGCTCGGGCAGTACCTCATCAAGCGCCGCAACTTCTTCGTGAACCGGCTCATGCCGATGGCGGTCGGCGACCGGAGCGTGCTCACGCCCGAAGTCATGGAGCACTACCGGAACGCGCAGGCGGACCCGGAGAAGCGGCGCGCCAGCGCCGCGCTGCCCGGACACATCGTGGGAGCGCGCGGCTGGCTGGACTCGATCTGGAAGGAGCACGCCCGCTTTGCGAACAAGCCCGTACTCATCCTGTGGGGGTGCCGGGACATGGCCTTTCGCAGAAGGGACCTCGATCGGTGGATGTCCGCCATGTGGGACTACGAGTGCCGCGAGTTCAAACGGTGCGGGCACTTCCTGGCGGAAGAGGCGCCCGGTGAGGTCGCCTCCGCGCTCCGTGCGTTCCTGCGGCGAAACCAGTTCCCACGGCGCTACCTGGACGCCGCTGCCCGATCAGCCCGACCGAGCGGCGCGCCTCCGCCGTCTTCTGACTAAGCCGTGGCGATCGCGCCAGCGGCGACCCCCCGGCTTCAGGGGTTGCCCCGACGGCAGCGGCCGGATCCGCTCTTCGATCTCGGCCTCGGTGCGGCCCGCGACCCGAACCAGTTTCTTGGGATGGGAGGTTCCGGCGACGATCTGAACCGCATCGCGCGGGACCCCGAGCCGGTCGGCGAGCAGCGTGACCAGGCGGGCGTTCGCCCTGCCGCTCTCCGCAGGAGCGGAGACGTAGGCCTTGATCCTCCCGTCCTTCAGCCTCGTGAGCCGCTCCTGTGAGGACCGTGGAGTAACCCAGACCTGCAGGATGATCCCGTCGAGGAAACCCGGCTCCGGCACACCGGAAATTGTAGAGGCGAGGGCGTTGCGAGCCGGTCTTCGTGATCGTTCGGCGGCATGCCGTTGCGGGCCTGCGGCCCGCAGTGCCGGCTGAAGCCGGCGTTCCAAGCCGTATCGGCCCCCGGGCCCCTACTCCTCCTCTTCCTCCTCGCTGTCCTCGGGAGGCCTGGGCCGATCCAGCCGGATCGAGACGCCGCCGAAGAACTCGCTCGTGCTCCGGTTGACCTGGTGGTCGCCGTCCAGCAGGTACTGGAGGACCGCCGTGTCCCACGCGAGCCCGGCTGACGCAACGACCACCATCCAGTCGCCGTATGCCGGCTCGTCCGGAGCCTCGGTGCCGCCCGCCCAGATGGTGATCTTCGGGTCGTAGCCGCGGCCTCCACGCCCGGGGGCGCTCGCCCGCCGGCCCTTGATGGGCATCTGGATGTTCACCCCGTTGTGCAGATCCATGTGGAACACCTCGGGCTCGAACTGCATCCCGTAGCGGCGGTAGCGGTCGTAGGTCCGCTCGTTCATCGTCCTCACCAGGCTCGTGTCCTGGATCGCGTTCGTGATGTAGCCGCGGATCTTGATCGCCGCATCCTTGTGGCGCGGCAGCTCGGGGTCGTCCACCACGTCGAAGCCGGGCATGAACCAGCCCTTGTTGAATCCCCAGTTCCGCTCGGTGCGCCGGCCGGCCCGGACCAGTCCGCTGAACTCGCTGAAGAGCTGGACGAGCTGGTGCGCCGGGTAGCCGTGCGGGTTCAGGAAGATGTCCGGAAGCCACATCCGCCAGAGACGCGGGCGGACCTCGGCCTCCGGATAGATCGGCATCGGCTCGTCGCTGTCCGTCGTGGAGTCGATTCCGAGCGATGCCCAGTAGCCGGCATGCAGGATGTGGTCCCGGTTGTACTGGTGCATGTCCCAGGCGAGCTGGGCGCCGTCGGGGTTCTGGACGGGGTGGAAGACGATGTTGACCTTGTCGAGGTTCTTCGTGCGCTCGGGATCGGTGAGCAGCATCTCGGCGAGCCGCAGGACGTGCGACGTGGAGGAGACCTCGTTGGCGTGCTGACGGGCGCTGTAGACGATGGTCGGCTTCAGGAGGCTCGCTTTTCGCTGCGACCAGTGCGAGGCGTCCATCGGAGGCATCAGGTCCATTGCCCAGGTGGTCCGGCCCAGGTAGCTCTCGCCGATCTGGTAGACGGTGGCTTCGGGGAACTCGGACATCCGCGCCAGGATCCCGTTGGCCTCGGGAGGCGAGATCGGGGAGTCCCACTGCACGAGCTGGTCGTCGTTCCCGGTCGCGTCCCGGAAGTTCATGATGTCCGGGAAGGGAGGCGGCTCCCCGTTCGCCGCCAGGGTCCCCACGCGCTGCGTATCCGGCCCGTATCCCCAGTCCCAGGCGGCGGCGATCTCCAGTTCGCCGAGCCCCGCGAACGCCAGCTCGTCCGCATAGTGGCCGGCTCCGCGCAGCTCCCCGAGAAGCTCCATGACCCTCGTGACCTGCGCGGCGGACATGATCCGTTCGTCGGCGTCGTCCTCGCCGTGGCGGTCCACGTAGTAGTCCCGCTCGTCCGCGTCCGTATCGACCTTCACCCAGAGCCGGAGGCTGTCGAGCCCGTCGTTCCCGGCGCTCACCCGCGCGGTCATCGCCTTCGGGCGGCCCACCTCCACCTTGGGGATGTTCCGCCGCACGGTGCCGGTCCGTCCGTCCGCCGTGGTGTAGTCCACCACGATCGCCGGCCGGCTGGTCTTGAAGCCGGTGAAGAGGATGTGCGCCGTCCCGGGCGTGCCGTCGGTCTTCCCACGCATCTCCGGGATCACCCGGCCGCCGTAGGTCAGCTCGGTGCCCAGCGAGTTCCGCCCGATCTGGCGCAGGAAGGAGTGGGTCACGAAGTAGATGTCCTCGTGCATCGCGTCGTGGGTGGACTCGACCTCCTGTTCTACCCCCAGCAGGCGCTCCGGTTCCGAGAGCGAGAGCACCACCTTCAACTGGCCGAAGTACGGGGCATCGGCGGGTCCGCGCGGTTTCCCATCGTGAAGCTCCATGATGTAGTCGTAGACGCGGGCCAGGGTGTCCGACTGGTAGTGGTCCCAGAACGCCTCGGCGTCCATCCGGATCCGTTCGTCCACCACGGTTTCCCCGTCCACTTCGGCCTTGATCCCGCCGGTGGTGACCTGGATGAGCTCATAGTCCGGATACCGGTCGAAGAACGGGCGGGAGACGACCCGGGGCTCGAACGTCTCGTTGAGCAGGACCTCGCCGCTCGCGTCCTCGGCGACCACCCGGTAGGCGGGGGCGTCCGCTTCCGTGCGCAACTCGAATCCCACGTCCCCCAGATCGAGCGCCAGCGCCTCGGCCATGATCTCGTCGGCGGGAAACATGGCGTGCTGCCAGCGCAGCGGCGTGTGCATCGCCTGCTGCGGCCATTCCGGGGGCGGCCGGTGCTCGCGGAAGAGCAGCCGGGCGCGCGCCGTCGGCGTTCCGTCCTCGCGGAGGGCCAACAGCCGGGGCAGGACCACCTCCTCGATCCAGCTGTAGCCCTGACGGTAGGCCGAGAGGACCACCACGTCGCCGTCCGAGACGGAAGCGCCCCGGCCGCGTAGCTCGGCCACCAGCTCGTCCCGGAGCGAGTGGCGCACCGCGGCCGGCTCGCTCAGGAAGACCGTGACCCGGACCCGGTTTCCGCGGCCGACGGCCGGGAGCAGCCGCTCCTGCACGATGCCCCGGAACTCCTCGACCTCGGAGGGGACCGCGAACTCCTCCTCGTGGAGGACCGCCGCGTTGTTCACGTTCCGGTCGTCGAGTTCGACCGTCGCATCGCCGAGCCCCAACCGCTCCGCCGCCGCGGCGACGAAGTTGTCGAGGCCCGGCGCCGGATCCTTGATCGAGACCAGGATCTTCGAGCTCTCGATCCCGAGATGGGAGATCTCGGCGGCAATCCGTTCCAGCTTGTAGAGCGCCGCAGCCGCCTGCCCGCCGGGGCTCCGCTGCGTGAGGAACTTCCAGGTGTTGAACTCGACGGCGTCCACCGTGGGGTGGTCCTTCTTGCGGTTCGCGGCGTCCAGGTGGGGCAGGCCAACGGCCGTCTGGTAGAGGGCGCGGGACAGCCCGGCCTGGTCGCCTCCGGTGATCGCGAGCGCCGCCTTCTTGCCGAACGCCTCCGGGATCACCCCGACGAATCCCTCGCCGGCTCCGAGATCGGGAACCGCGAGATCCGCGAGCAGCGGGTTCTCGCCGGCGGTGCCAATGACCACCAGGGTCGGCGCGGCGGCCGGCTCGTCAACGTCGCTGGCGGCGGCCGCCACCGGGAAGTCCATTCCGGACGACTCGAGGCCCAGCCGCGCGGCGAGCGCGACCGTGCCGCCCGGGTCTTCGGCGGTCACCGCCAGCCGCGAGTCCAGCCGGTCCGGGATGCGGTCGCCGTTCGAATCGCCCAACAGTCCCGCCGGCTCATAGAGGACGCCGAGGGCGAGGTCGTCCTTGGCGCCGGAGCCGGGCCGGCCAGGCACGGGTCCGGGCTCCGCCGCTGGCGGGTCGTGGTTGACCGACGCCTCCGACTCCCCGCCATCGTGCGCAGCGACCACGCGCAGCGTGGCAAGGCTGTCGAACCGCAGGTCGTCACCGGCCGACTCCACCGCGGAGGTGACAGCGTTCGCGGCGTCGGCGTCGGCAGCGGGGACCCGCACCTCGGCGGAGGCCAGCGCGTTCGCCCCGGCTTCCACCTCCACCCGCACCGTGTGGGCGGCCCCGGCGGCGTCTCCGACAGCGCTCACGACGGCGGCCTCGACGTCGCCGAGGGAGTCGCCGTCCGTCCGGAACACGTGGGGCGCCCGGGAGGCGAGCCACGCGGCGGCGGCCGCGAGGCCGGCGTCGTCGCCCCCGCGGACCGCGACGACCACGGAGTCGCCGGCCGTGTGCAGCTCGACGGCGCCCCGGCCGGCGGCGAGGTCACCCATACCGCTCAACCCGAGCCGGGACAGCGCCTCGTCGCCCACGGCGATCTCCATCTCCGCATCGGTGGGAAACGGGAGGTCGAGCGCCAGGGTCTCGAATCCGAGCCGGGCGGCGAGGTCCGCCGCGATCGCGACCTCGGCCGCGGAGGGGGAGCCGGGCAGCACGACCCGGGCGTTCAACCGGTCGGCAACCCCGTCCCCGTTCGTGTCGGAAACGGCTCCGCCCAACGCGTAGAGCGTGGCGAGCGACTCCGGCTGCGCGGCCGCCGGGGCGGCGGCCAGCACGGCGGCAAGACTCAGAACAACGGCGGGAGTACGCATCGCACTGTCTCCTTCCTCAACGGCCAGCGGGGAACAGCCCATTGTAGGGGCTGGGTTCGCGCGGGAGGAACGCGTCCCGGTAGCGGGTTTCGGGAGGCAGGCGCCGTGCCGGAGTCGCCGGATGGACAGATCGGGAAAGTGCCGCTTCGCTTCGACTTTTCCACATTGGACGCGGAAGTGAGAAGAAACGGGTCGGGATTACGTCTAGGAGTCTGTCTCGGCAATGTTGTGAGCACCGAGACGGTCGAGGCGCCCGGCTGACAAGGCGCGCGAGGGAGGAATAGCAGCGTTCTTTCGACCGAAGCGCAACGCGGAGCGAAGCGGTTCAGCCGGGATGGATCGGCCGTCGAATGCCACGAGATTGCCGGGACAGGCTCCTGTAGGAAGTAACGGAGGACGCCGGGTCCTCCATTCCTCAAAAGGAGCGTTCGATGCCCGCCCAACGCTCGCCGCAACCTTCAGTCCCCCAGTCGTCTGGGAAACCGGCCCAGCCACCAGTGGATGCCCCGCCATCCGGTCCCGGCGCCGCGGCCACCGAACCACCCCGGAAGGACACGCTATTCCACCTACTCCTGGGGCGCGGATGGAGTCCGGAGGTGGCCTATACTGCGGAACAGCGGATACGTGCCGTGACTTCCGAGATCGCCGCCACTGGGCTTCAGCCGGTGCTGGCGGAGCTCCGGCAGATGCGCGAGACCATGGCCACCAGAGCGGATCTGGCGGGCTTGGCCACCAATCTGGACCGGACCGAGACCAACCTGCGGCGTGAGATGGCGGAGCGTGAGGCGCGGCTCATCAAGTGGATGTTCGGGGCGATGCTGGCGCAGACGGCGGTCATCGTCGGAATCGTCGTCGGAGTCGTGCCCCTCCTGAAGTAGCCGCTTCCGTCCGCCCACGGTGCGGAGCCCGGACTCGGTTGGCCGAGGCTGGGGCGATCGCAGAGCGGGCGATTGCGTTGCACCCAGCGATAACGCCGCCGGCGGTTCCCGGCCTCCGGCCCGCCGCGACGCCGTTCGCTATTCTCGGGTTCGTGCGGCGGCGAGCGGTCCTGGTGGCGATCTGCGTCACGGCGGTCATCCCGTCGTCCTGCCGCAGCTCGATCTGGCCGGGGCCGGAGGCGACGCGGGAGGCGCTGATTGCGCTCCACCAGGACGTGCGGGGCCGGGTGCTCGCCGGTGACCTGGCGCGGGCTGACGGTTTCGCCTACGCGGTGGACGTGGGTGAACTGATGCGGGTGGCGTCCCGGCTCGGCGACCGGGAGATGTACGCGGCGCTGCGCGGCTTCGCCGTTCGGCGGCTGATCGTGGACGAGCCCGACGATCCCTACACCCGGGGTTTCGTGCTCTGGCGGCGGTCGCCGGCGCCGGTGGACGAGGAGGACGCTCCCGACGCTTCCGGGACGACCGAAGCGCTGCGGGTCTCCGAGGGGCTGTGGGAGGGCGCGCTCGCCTTCGGCGCGAACGAGGACCGGGACCTGGCGGTCACGATCCTGGACGGCTACGCGCGGCACGCGAGCGACGCCGCGGGCCTGCTGCTCGTCCGCAACTACTTCAACTTCGGCAGCCGGGACTTCGCCACGAACTCCTTCCTGGTGGATTACGCCCCCGACTACGTCGCGCGGGTGGCCCGGGACACCGGCCGGCAGGACCTCGCGAAGCTGGCGGCGCGCAGCTACGAGGTCGTCCGCGCCGCGCGCTCGCCGGCGGGACTGATCTATGACGTGTTCCAGCCGGAGATGGCCACGCTGTTCGACGACCGGCGGACGCTGCTCTATTCGCCGAACGACATCGTCCAGACCTCGAACGCCGCCGCGATCGCGGCGACGGTGCTCGAAGGCGCGCCGGAGGTGGCCTCCCGGGTTCTCGGCTTCTGCCGCGACCGGATGCCGGGTCTCAAGCTCGCCTACTACGGGCGTACCGGGGAGGAGGCGCGGCAGAAGCGTCCGGGAATCGAGATCTGGGGCACCCTGACCGAGATGAGCGTGCGGCGGGGCGACGAAACGGGGATCCGGGCCTTCGCGCCGTTCCTGGTCTCGAACGCCACTGCCGGCCGCATTCCCGGCGACGCCTTCCTCTATGTCGGCGCCCACCTGCTGCTCGGCCTTGAGGCCCTTGACCGGCACTTCGGGCTGGAGCGTCCCCTCCCGCGCTTCCGGTGAGCAAAGCGACCCCCCATCCCGACCGAAGCTCGTGGCTGCGAGTTGTCGTGGCGTTCGTCGGCCTGAACCTGCTCCTCACGGTCTCGTTCTCCTCGGCTGCCCCGTGGGTACGTCCCACGGCCGCGATTTCCCCCGACCTGCTCGTGCTGCTGGGCGCCGGAGCCGTGCTCGGCGGCCGTTGGGCTTCCCTCTGGGTCCGGAGTCTCCTCGCCGTGACCTTGCTGATCGCGGCCTCCGCCCGGATCGCGGGTCTCATCGCTCTCAGACTGCTGGGACGCCCGCTCGACCCGGCGGGCGACCTGCCGCACCTCGGGAACGTGGCGGAAATGCTCGCCACCGTGAGTCCGGTGCAGACCCCGGCGGTCCTGATTCCGCTCGGCGGCCTTTTTCTGGGCGGCCTGCTCCTGCTCATGGTCCGCGCGCTGGGCATCCTCGCGGAAGCGGCGGCCCGCATCGACCGGCGCCGCCGGGCCGGGCTCGCCGCCGCCGCGTTCGTCCTGCTCGCCGTCCCGTGGCTCTCGCCGCCCGGAGGTTCCGCCCTGCTGGCTGCCCGGGACCTCGCGGCCTTCCCGGCCGCCGAGCCGCCCGCCTCCATCGCCGCTCCGCCGCTGCCCGGCGCGCCCGACCTCGGGGGCGCCGACTTCTACGTGATCTTCCTCGAGTCCTACGGGGTGGCGGCGTTCCAGGATCCGGGACGGCGCGCCGCGCTCGAGGCGGCGGCCGCCCGCTGGGCCGAGGACGCGCGGGCTGGCGGCTTCGACTACCGGTCGGCGCAGGTCCAGAGCCCCACCTTCGGCGGGGGGTCGTGGCGCGCCCACGCCTCGCTGCTCTCGGGCGTCTGGGTGGAGCGCGAGGCGCTCTACCGGGCCTTGCTCGGGTCCGAGCGGGCCAGTCTTGTCCGTCTCTTCGGAGAGGCGGGATACCGGACCGTCGCGTTCGAACCGGGGATACAGGGAGAGTGGCCCGAGGGGGCGTGGTACGGCTTCGACCGCATCTACGACCGGGAGGGGATCGGCTACCGGGGTCCGGCGATGGGGTGGTGGGAAGTTCCGGACCAGTACACGCTCTACGCGCTCCACCAGCGGGAGATCCGCACCGCGGACCAGCCGGTGTTCGCCAAGGTATCCCTGATCATGAGCCACATCCCCTACTGGCCGGTTCCGCCGTACGTCACCCCCTGGAGCCGCTTCGACACCGGGACCGCCTACGAAGGGCCGCTCCGCTCCGTTGCCCACGACGACTACCGCGACCTGGCCGAACTGTCCGAGCGCTACGTGACGAGCCTCGAGTACCAGTTCCGGGTGGTGGGCGGGTTCTTGCGCGAGTTCGCGCCGCGCCCGGCGCTGGTCGCGGTCATCGGCGATCACCAGCCGCCGAAGCTCTCGCTCCACGACTCCGACACCTGGGCGACCCCCATGCACCTCTTTGCCCGGGATCCGGAACTCCTGGAACCATGGGAACAGCGCGGCTTCACCCGCACGCTCGTTCCCGAGGCCGGCACCTCGTGGCGGATGAGCGATTTCCCCCACGATCTCACGGAGTTTTTCCCGGACCGGAGCGCCGCAGGCGCCGTGCCCTGATAATTTCCCACCTCGACCCGCGGCGAGATTTGGAGTGAAGGGAATCTGGAGCAAGACGATTCCGTCCGCGCTCGCCGTTGCCGCGGCGATGCTCGCCGCGCCGGGGAGCGCCTGGCCGCAGACGACGCCGTTCGAGCGGTTGCCGGCCGAGCAGTTCGACGCCACCCCGCCCTCGGCGCTCGTGGAGGGGGCGCCGGGACGCATGAGGGTCCGCTCGGGCGCCTGCCGGGACCTGCCGGTCGGGGAGACCCGGCGGCGCATCGTGGACATCGCGGTCCAGGAGTGGGCGTTCTTCGGGTTCTACGTGATCGATCAGACCGGGCCCTCGACGCGCACCCGGAGCGCCCGGGGAACGAGGCGGTGGTGGTGGAGGCCCGCGAACGCGGCGGAGGGCGTGCGCATCGCGCCGACCATCGCCGGGTACTGGGCGGCGACGCCGCGCGGGCCGTGGATGGTCGACCGCCAGAACGGGCGGTGGAACGGGCCGGGCGGCCTGACCTCCCGCTGGCGCGACCCCTGGTCCGCCGCCTTCATCTCGTGGGTCATGTGCGAGGGCGGGCTCGGCGGCCCGGATCAATTCCAGCGCGCCATCGCGCACCACTTCTACGTGGACCAGGCGATTCGGGCCCGCGACGCGTCCTCGTCGCCGGCCGCGTTCCTCGCCTACGACATCGGGGAGACCGCCGTCGAGCCGGGCGACCTGCTCTGCAGCAGCCGGCGGAGCAGCTACACGTCCGTCGCCCAGCGCCGCCGGCATCTCGGCGTCGGCGCCCGCATGCACTGCGACGTCGTGGTCGCGCTGGAACCGGACCGCGAACGCATCCTCACCATCGGCGGCAACGTGCGGGGCACGGTCGGCCTCAAGTTGATGCCCGCCGCCCTCCGGAACGGACGCCTCGCTCCCACCCGTCGCCTTTTCGCCCACCTGAAACTCCGAGCCGACCCCATCGGGAACGACGCCCTGAGCGCCAGCCCCACGCTCCAGGCGCTCGAAGCCGCGCCGGACGTCCGGCTTCCGGCCGAAGTGGCGGACCTGATCCCGTCCCCGGCCCGCAGCGCCGGCCCCGGAAACTAGTCACCACCGCTCCACGCGGGGCGGGGTGATGGCGGCTAACGGCGTGTGGATAAAGTGACGTGAGTACCGAGAACGCCGAGGCGCCCGGCTGACAAGGCGCGTGAGGGAGGAATACCGGGTGTATTCCGACCGAGACGCAACGCAGAGCGCCTTGTAGAGGCGCGGTTCAGGCGGGATGCATCGGCGTTCGAATGCCGCGTGACTTTGTCCACAGGCTGTTAACTCCCGAAGCGCCAGCTCAGCGACGCCTTGATCCGCCGCCCCTTGGGGTCGTGGGTGAACCCGTCGTAGGCCTGCTCGATGTTGACCCACGGGGGGATCCGCCCGGTCAGGTTCAGGCCGTAGACCGTGAGGTTCACGCCGCCGGGAGCGCGCCACAGGAAGCTCATGTCCCAGGTGAGGAACGGATCGATCACGGGCACGATCTCGTCGTCCCCCTGGTCCTCGTAGGACGAGACGTAGTTCACGTAGCTCGCCAACCGGTAGTCGTTCCAACTGTAGGCGGCCTGCCAGCGGCTCTTCCACCGTGGGAGCGGCACCGCGATCGGGTGGGCGAAGTTCAGGAAGCCGGCGTGCTCCTCTTCCTCCCGCAGAACCAGGTCGGTGCCCTCGAGCCGGAGTTCCCTGGTGTCGTAGCGGAGGGTGTAGGTGGAGTCCCAGGCGAGCGAGAGTTGCCCCGGACCCGCGTCGGTGCGCGCCGCCAGGTGGGTGTCGATCCCGGAGGTGGTGAGCCCCGGCCAGTTCACCAGGTCGATCTGGATGCGCTGGAGGTTCTGCGCTTCGCAGCGGTCCCCTGGCGCCAGCTCCGAGGCCCGGCCGCCGGGACAGATGATGAACGGCGCCACCGCGTTCCGGGCGGCAGCGTCCCCGCTGGCGTAGAGGCTCGAGATCGAGTCGTAGGGCATGGACCCGATCACGTCCTCGAAGTCGTAGCGCCAGTAGTCCACCGTCGCCTCCACCCCCCCCTGCAGGAAGAGCACGGCCCCCGTGTTGAAGGTGAACGCGCGCTCGGGGACGAGGTCCGTGCGCCCGAACCGGTCCACCGCCTGGTAGGCGCCGGTCTCCGAGATCCACTCCAGCGTCGTCAGCGGGCTGGTGTTCAGGTCGTCGAGCGAGGGAGTCCGGAAGGTGGTCTGCACCGAGCCGCGGAAGGACAGCGAGTAGTCCAGGTTCTCGGCCGCCTGGATGCGCCAGCCGAACTTCGGATCGAAGCTGTTCACCCGGCTGCCGGCCACGTCGTAGAACTCGTAGTTGGCGGCCATCTGGGTGTCCAGACGGGCTCCGATCTTGAGCGCCAGTTCCCCGAACAGCCGCTGCACCTGCTGGCTGGCGTCATACGGGCGGTGGACGTTCGTGAACAGGTAGGGCCCGAACCGCTTCCCCGCCGCGCAGTTCATGTCGCCCGCGACCGGACAGGGGTTGACCGTCACGTCGCCCGGGTCGTTCGGGTTGCCGTCGGCCTGCGTTCGCCGGTACTGGTAGCCGACGGCGAAGTCGGCCACGTTCTCGACCAGGGTTGCCGTTCACGGTGAAGTCGGCCACGAACATGTCCGAGGTGCTGAAGAGATCCACTTCCTCGTTGAGCCAGCCCCGCAGGTCCTCGGCATTCGCCAGGCTGGCCACGTAGTCCGGGTTGGCGGTGTTCTCGAGCGCCGACCCCGGCTGCTGGGAGAACTGGATCGCGTTGCTGAACGGGTTGAAGTACATACAGGGCCCCTGGCCCGCGACCGCGCCGCCCAGCGGCCCGAGCGCCATGCCGGCGGGCGAGGTCGGGCCCGCGGTCACCCCGACGCCGCAGTCCGGGCCGCCGAAGCCCCGGAAGGCGCGGAAGATCCGGTCCGTATAGACCGCCGGCAGGTTGATGTTGCCCTCCGCCCGCGAGTAGCTGAGGCCGGCGTCCCAGTGGGCGTCCCGCCCGCCCAGCGTGAACTCCCCGTGGAGGTCGCCGGCAATCCGCTGGGTTTGCGACTCGCGCCGCAACCGGCGTCCGGGGCCGGAGTTTCCGAACGGTCGGCCGTTGAGGTACCAGGGGGCGTCCTCCAGGCAGGCCCCGTTCGGGTCGGCCTTCGGGTCACCGGCGTAGGCGGCGCAGAACGCCTGGCGGCCGGGATGGTCGGCCGCCACTTCCATGATCGTCGTGCTGGTGAGGGGGAAGGGCGGGTAGGACGGAGTCGTGTACCAGTTCGGGATCACCGCGTTCGACCACAGTCCCTCGAGGTGGTACTCGATCCCTTCGCTCAGCGGGCCGTTGATCTCGAGGAAGGCGCGCGTCTGCTGCTGCTCGTCGATCAGGTTGTCGAACGGGGCGTACCGGAACCGGCAGGTCCAGCCCTCGTCGAGACCACCGAAATCGGTGCAGCGGGGATCGAAGACATGGGCGGTCCACGGTTCCGGCGCGCCCACCGCGAAGGTCCCGGGGTTGCCCAGGCTCGACCAGCCCCCGCGGGTCCCCGGCGGGTACTCGCTGAGGCGTTCGAGCGACCAGGGACGCTCCACCATCTGCAGCTCCTGGCGGCCGACCCGCTCCATGGCGAAGACCGCGCTCGAGGAACCGATGTCGAGGCCCCAGATTCCGGCGACGGTGGTGTCGCCCCCGCCGTCGAAGTAGTCGTGCGCGACGTTGATCTCGAAACCCCGGAAGTCGCTGCGGGTGACGAAGTTGGCGACGCCGCCGACCGCGTCCGAGCCGTAGGTCGCGGACGCGCCTTCCTTCAGCACCTCCAGCCGGCCGACGGCGATCGAGGGGATCGTGTTCACGTCCACGAAGCGTCCGCCGATCAGCCGCGCCGGCACCGGCACGTGGCGCCGGCCGTTGAAGAGCACGAGCGTCCGGGAGGCGCCCAGCCCGCGCAGGTTGACGTTGGCCACGTTCTCGGTGAGCGTTGCAGGCTGGTTCGAGTTGTACCAACTGTTGCGCTCGCCGACCACGCCGTGGCTGACCGTCAGGTTCCGGAAGAGATCGACGAGCTGCGTGCTTCCCTGCTGCTCCAGCGTCTCGCGGCTGACCACGGTCACGGCGTGGGGCATGTTGATGGCGGGGGCCTCGATGGCGGTGCCGGTGACCGAGACGGTGACCTCCTCGAAGAGTCCGCCGAGCTGCAGCTCCGCGTCCACGGTGAGGGTGGCTCCCGCGGTCACTTCGGCCTCCCGCTCGAGCTGCTCGAACCCGGCCAGGGTGAAGGTGACGAGATACTCGCCGGGGGGCAGCTCGGTGACCGCGAACTCCCCGCGGCGGTCGGTGACGGCCACCCGCGGACCGGGGAGCGCCGACCCCGACAACTCCACGGTCACCCCGGGCAGCGCCCCGCCGCCGAAGTCGGTCACGGTACCGGAGATACCCCCGTCCTGCGCGGCGGCGAGCCCCGGCGCCGACAGGAACCCCACTGTCAAGAGTGTCGCTGCTATCACGCTGTCACCTCCTCCGTAACTGCGCGTACCGTGCGAAGTATGTCCGAAGCGGGATTCGGTTGCGTCGGGCCGTGCCGGAC
Organism: Acidobacteriota bacterium; assembly: GCA_009835985.1. Taxonomy (GTDB): domain Bacteria; phylum Acidobacteriota; class Vicinamibacteria; order Marinacidobacterales; family Marinacidobacteraceae; genus Marinacidobacterium. The sequence goes on from VXWI01000080.1 coordinate 15,676, forward strand.
AGGACACGGGCGGCGAGCCCGGAATTGAGGTAGGTTGGGCTGGGTCACGGTGACGGACAGCGGGGACGGGAACGAACTCTGGCGGTTCGCCACCGCCGCCGGAGGTGCGGTGTGCATGGCCGCCATCCTATTCGCCGGACTGCCCCTCGGCGGCGGCTTCCTCGGTTTTGCGGTCTTCAGCGGGGTGGTGGCGTTCGCCGCCCGGGAGCCGGCGCCCCGGCCGCTCGGTCTCGCGAACCGGCTGACCCTCGTCCGGCTGGCGGCGCTCGCGGCGCTCGCCGGGGGTGGGCTCGCCGCGACGTTCTCGTCGGAAGCCGGGCTGGCGCTCACGGGCTGGATGCCCTGTCTGATCTACGCGGCGGCCGCTCTGGGCGACTACGCCGACGGCGCGATCGCGCGGCGAACCGGTACGACGAGCGCCTTTGGCGCACGGCTCGACGCCGAGGCCGATGCGCTGGGCCTGGCCGCGGCCAGCGGCATCGCGGTCTTCGCGAGCGGGACGCTGCCCGCCTGGTACCTGCTCGCCGGTTTCGGACGCTACCTCTTCGGCGCCGCCCTGTTCGTCGAGAGGCGTTTGGGCCGCCGTCTCGTCGAACTGCCTGCGAGCCCGTTCCGGCGGCGGTTGGCCGGCTTCCAGATGGGTCTCGTCGCCGTCTGCCTCGCGCCGTTCATCGAACCGGAGTGGGCGCCGCCCGCGACGCTCGCGCTGGGCCTTCCGTTCCTGGTCGGCTTCGCCCGCGACTACCTGATCGGGACCGGCCGTCTCGATCCGGAAAGCGCCGGGTCCCGTCGCCTGACGCGCCTCTTCGGGCGCCTCCGCCGGCCGGTGAGCCGCGTCGCCGCCGTGGCCGCCGTCGCTCTCGGCATCCTCAAGCTGGCCGGGCTGGCGGTTGGGTCGTGGGGGCTTGCGGCCTTCTTCTTCGGCTGGCTGCTAGCAGCTCGCGGTGAAACCCACGTGAGCGCCGAGCCCGGCGAGGCGCCCGGCTGACAAGGCGCGTGAGGGAGGAATACCGGGTGTATTCCGACCGAAACGCAACGAAGAACGGAGCGAAGCGGAGTGGTTCAGCCGGGATGGATCGCCGGGCGAACGCCGCGTGGGTTTTACTGCGGGCTGCTAGGATCGGCCAAATCCCAGTCTGGATGACGGTGGTTCCTTGACGGAGGTGACAATGGAGTCCGGAGGCTCGACCGGCGCGGCGGCGTCCCGGACGGTTCTCGTCGAGCCGTCGCTCGCGAACGCGCTCCCCTACTTCGCTCCGCTGCTGATCTTTCCGCTGGTCGCGCTGGCGGCGCTGAACGGCGGGTGGTGGTTCGCGGGCCCCTTCGTCTTCCTCGCGCTCGCCGACAAGTTCGACCAGATGTTCGGCATGCAGGAGCGGAACATGGACCCGGACAGGACTCCGGAGAGCCGCCTGTTCGTCTACAAGCTGTCGGCCTGGGCGTGGGCCGTGCTGTGGCCGGTGGTCTTCGCGTTCGGGCTCTGGCAGATGCTGGCGGCCGGGCACCTCGCGGCGTGGGAGATCGCCGTGCTGGCCCTCGTACTGGTGCTGGTGGGCCAGACGGTCTTCGTGGTCGGCCACGAACTGGTCCACCGCCGCTCCTCCTGGGAGCGGCACGTCGGCGAGTTCCTCCTGGCGTCCGCGTCCTACCCGCACTATGCGACGGAGCACGTCTACATCCATCACCCGATGGTCTGCACCCCGGCAGACCCCGGATCGGCGCCCCGGGGGATGAGCTTCTGGCGGTATCTGCCCCGCGAGATCGCGAGCAACCTGACCGGGGCCTGGCGCTTCGAGAAGAAGCGCCTGGCGCGCAGCCGGTTGCCGGTCTGGCACTACTCCAACCCCTTCTGGCGCTACGCGCTTTTCGCCGGCGCCTGGTACGCGCTCATCTACGTGTTGGGGGGCGTCTGGGCGGTCGTCATCTACGCGGTGGCGTGCTCCAGCGTGGTCTTCTCCATGAAGATCAGCAACTACGTCCAGCACTACGGGCTCCGGCGCGTGCGGCTGCCCAGCGGCCGCTTCGAGCGCGTGCTGCCCCGCCACGCCTGGAGCGCGGACTACAAGTTCACCAACTGGCTCTACTACAACATGCAGCGGCACGCCGACCACCACGCGGCATCCAACCGGCGCTACCCGCTGCTGCAGCACTACGGCAAGGAGGATTCACCGCAGCTCCCCGACCGGTACTCCCAGATGAACGGTCTGGCGCTCTTCCCGAGCCGCTGGTTCAAGCTCATGGACCCCCTGCTCGACCGGCAGCGAGCATTCTTCTATCCCGAGATCAAGGACTGGCGCCCCTACGACAGCGCGGCGTTTGCGGCCCGCCCGGAGGCGTTCGACTCCATCGCCGAGGTCATCGGCGGCGCTCCCCGCCTCGCCGCCTGGATGAACCGGGCGCCCGAACTGCTCGACAGCCTTCGGACCCGGGAGTTCACCGACCTGGACCTGCCGGACGGCTTCGGTGCGGACGCCGAGTTCGAGAAGATCGCGCGGCGCGGGCTGGTCCGGCTCTACTGGACGCACGAACTCGGCGTCGAGGAGATGAAGGAGCAGCTCGCGGCCACCCACACCCAAAACGCCGGCGAAGCGGTCGGGGTCGCCCGAGAGTGGTCCAATGGGAAGCTCTTCCAGATCGGTGTCCACACGATGCGCGCCAACCTGACGCCGGCGGAGGCCGGCGCCGTGGCGTCCCGGGTGGCCGAAGCCTCGATCTCAACCGTGCTGTCGGCGGTCTGCGAGGACTTCGCCGAACGACGTTCCCCGGACCCCGGGAGTTCGGTCTGCGCGGTGGTCTTCGGCGACCTGGCCAGCGGCGACCGGTTCCTGGGAGCGGAACTCGACATCCTGTTCCTCTTCGAGGGCGGGCCACGGGAGTACTTCGACGCGCTCTACCACCGGTCCCGGAACGCGCTGCGGATGCTCTCTCGCGACAACCTGCTGTTGGCGCCGATCCCCCGCGTGGCGCCGCTGCACCGGGTCCGCACGTTCTCGGATTTTGCGGACTACCACCGCAACGTGGGCCCCGGGGAGGAACTCCTCCAGTTGACCCGCGCGCGCTGTGTCTTCGCGTCGGGCCGTTCCGACCTCCAGGAGCGGTTCGCAGCGTTGCGGCGTGAGATCCTGGCCGAGAGCCCCGCGCGCCGGACGATGATGTCCCACCTGGCCCAGGGAGCCTTCGGCGCGGCCGAGCCCGGGCTCATGTCCCTCGACGACATGCAGGGCGGTTGCCGGGATGTCGAACGCGCGGCGCGCTATCTCCAACTGAAGCACGCCGGACCGGAGACGAACCTCTTCGCTCTCGACGCGGGCTCCGTCCTCGAGGCCGCCGCCGATCACGGGTTCGTTCCGGACGGCTCCGGCCAGCGGCTGGCCGCCACCGCGAAGGCGTGGCGGAACCTCCGCGGCATCCTGCGACTGGTTCTGGAGGACGGCTCCACGGCCGAGGAGGCGCCGGACGAGGTCAAGGCCGCCATTGCGGCCGCCGGGCAGGCGGAGGACTTCGACGCCCTCACCGCCCGGATCCCCGAGATGGCGGTGCGCGCCGCGGCCGACATCGGAGCGATCGAGGGAATGACGCCGCCGTTACCGCTCGGCGCCGGTGCGGACGCTGACGCGGCCTCGTCAGAGACTCGTCACTGATCCCCGCCGCTTTGTCCGCTCGCTTCCGGGAGCGTGAAGAGGTCTTCGACTGCGGTGGCGCTCGCGGCCCAGGTGGGATGGTTGCGGTGACGTTCGGCGGCGCGGAGCCCCATCGCCGCCAGCCGGCCGCGATCGGCGACGAGAGCCTTCAGGCGGTCGGCGATCCGCCGCGAAGCGCTCCCTGACGCGGCCTCGCGGATCGACCAGCCGGTCTCGCCGTCGCTCACGATTTCCTCCGCCCCGCCGGAGGCGGCGGCGAGCGCGGGCAGCCCGAAGGCGAATCCCTCCAGGTACACGATCCCGAACCCCTCGTGGGTGGAGGGAACGGCGAGCAGGACACTGTCCCGCAGCAATCCGGCGAGCGCCGCCGGTCCCAGCGGTCCCCGGAAGCGGACCCGGTCCGCCAGGTCCGGAGCGGCGGCGCGCCGTCGCACCGCGGCGGCGTAGGCCGGGTCGGGGTCTTCGCGCCCCGCCACCGCGAGGGTCCATTCGGGGACGGTGGCGAGCCCCTCGAGCAGTTCCAGCAGTCGCTTCCGGGGAATCACGTTGCCCACGTGGGCGACCCGCAGTGGGCCCCGGGCCCGCGCCCGGATTTCTTCCGGGCCGGGCAGGGGGGGAAGCGCAGCTCCCGCGAGCCGGTCCCGCCCGGGCGGGACGACGGCCGCCGGAAGCCTCCGCCCGGCGAGGCGCCGGGCCGCGTCCACGCTGGCCCGGCTCGGAGAAAGGACCGCGTCCACCGTCCTCAGGTAGGCGCGTTCCTCGCCGCGCAGCCGCGCCAGTTCCGCTTCTCCGCGCTCGGGTTCGGAGCTTTGGGGGTGGTGGACGAGGGCGACGATGCGGGGCCGGCGCCCCCGCCAGCCGGCGTTTCGCCGCCGGAACTCCCGGTGCAGCAGTCCGTCCTGCAGGATGACGTCGGCCCGGGCGCTGGCCGCGGACGTCTCCGGCCCGTCGCCGGCGAACTCCCGCACCGTCACCTCGTGGCCCCGGTTCCGCAGCGTTTCCACGAGGATCCGGTCGTAGAGGTTCCCGCCGGTGAGCGGGGCGAGCGGTGGTCCCCACAGCTCGATTCGAAGCGCCATGACGGGTCGGGAGTATTCCTGGTTTCCCGTCCGTCCGGGCGGCCGCTATCTGAGCGCCGCAAACATCGCCGAGGCGCTCCAGGCCATCGCCGCCCGCCGCGCCGCGGGGGAATAGAGAGCTCGGAGCGCCGGCCTCCGGCCGGCATCGCGGCCCGAGAGGGCCGCGAAACGCGCTACGCCACCGTGCGGCTACGACGCGTACGGCTTGGAACGCCGGCTTCAGCCGGCACGCGGGTCACGGGCCTGCAGAGCGCGTCGCGCCGATCCGCGGTGTGGCTCCGCCGGCTTGGAACGCCGACCTGCGGCCGGCATCGACCGCCGAGAGGCGGTCGAGACCTCACGCATAGAACCCGGGACTCTCGAATGCTGTATATTGTGCTGTATGTCCAGCACCCGGACCCAGGTGTACCTGACCGAGGAACAGCGCGAACGAATTGACACCCTGACGCGGGCCGAGGGAATCACCTTGGCGGAAGTCGTTCGACGCGCGCTCGACGACTACTTCGAGCGGCAGTCCGCGGATGTCGAGGCGGCGCTCTCGGCTACGTTCGGCGCGGCGCCGGAGGCGACGGCGCCGAGTCGGGACGAGTGGGACCGTGGCTGACGTCTTGGTGGACACCGATGTGTTCATCGACCATCTGCGTGGAGCCCGACCCCTGCGGACGGATGGTCATCGGCTGCACTATTCCGTAATCACCCGTGCTGAGCTGTTCGCTGGAACTCACGGAGTGCGGGAAGCCGCAGCATTGCTGGCCTCGCTGGTCGAAGTGCCCGTTGATCGAACGATCGCGGAGCGGGCGGGTCGGATTCGCCGGACGACCGGCATCCGCCTTCCCGACGCGCTGATCGCGGCGACAGCGATGGCTCGTTCGATGATGCTTGCCACCCGGAACCGCAGGGACTTCGATCGCATTCCGGGGCTCGCGCTGTACCCCGAGACGGAAGCCTGACGGACGACAGGAGCGCCGAACCCTCGCCAGGAACGCCGTAGCCGCGTGTCGGCTGGCGCGCCGGCTTGGAACGCCGACCTGCGGTCGGTACGCGGGCCGGATGCCCGCAGATCGCGTCTCGCTGATCCGCGGCGTTCCACTGGTTTGGAACGCCGACCTGTCCTCCTGTTAAGGCCTCCGACCGCCATCCCGACCCGGCCCGCGCCGGCAGATTGCCAACTAGGCAGCCGGCGGATTGCCGATTAGGCAGCCGGCAGATTGTCAGTTAGGCAGCCGGCAGATTGTCAATTAGACAACCCGCCGATTGTCTATTGCGCGGCTTGCGGACTGTCTATTTCGCGGTGTGCCGATTATCGGCTTCGGCCCGATCTGCACTCACGACCGGGACGGCAGCACGGCGTAGACCTCCTTCACGGTCTCCGGCCCGTACTTCCGCTCCAGCCTCCGCACGGTGAAGTGTCCCGTGGCCATGTCCTGGAAGTGGTTGATGAACAGCACGTTCACCGCCGCGGCGGTGGCCGCGCTGACGACCGGCAGCGCCTGCGCCGCCGCCTTCTCCGTGACCTGGATCGAGAACCGCTCCGCGACCCGCGTGATTAGCCGCAGGACCACGGGCGCCTCCCTCCCGGCGAGCGTCCCGCCTCCCTTGGCCAGAAACGCGACCGCGTCCCCCACGACCTTGGCCATCGCCGCCCGCACGGCGTAGTAGCCGGTCTCCGTCCCGTCGTCGGACTCGCTCCGGCCCCCGAGGGCGAAGACCTCGAGGCAGGCCATCCGGGTTTCGGGCGATTCCGTGTCCTCGCCGTTTTCCCGGGCGATCGTGGCGATCGCCCGCATCATGATCGTCGTCGAGACGGGCAACTCGACCGCGAGTCCCGGCAGACCGAAAAACCCGCCGACCCCGCCCGCAGCGGCAGCCCCGAGCTTGTTCGTGCGGCGGGAGGACTGCCACCCGGACGAGCCGTTCACCGTGGAGACCGCCACCTTCAGGGAACCCAGGAGCGCCTTCCGGGTCAAGCCCGAGATCTGGTCCCGAACCCGCTCGGGCAGGTACTTGAGGCCCTCCTCGATGGGTCGGCCCACGACGTTCACGAGGCGTGCCGCGAGGCCGGGGTTTTCGAGGAGAGCCTTCGCCTCCTGAAGCGCCCGGCGGTCGGTCTCTTCCATGTGTCAACGAACGTTCCGCTGATTGTCGCCTGAGATGCGAAACGGTGAACCGTGCTGCTCACCCCGACGGGGTCGTACGGAACCCCCGCTTCGGAGCGCCGGCCTCCGGCCGGCATCGCGGCCAAAGGCCGCGAAACGCGTTCCGCACCCGACCCACATGTGTGGTTCTCCCAACCGGGAACGGCCCAACGACAACCGAAGGGATCCGAGTCGTGGTCCCCGGACCGACGGGACGCAGCGCTATCGACGCGGGTTTCGCGCTCCCGCGCGATGCCGGCCGGAGGCCGGCGCTCCGAGCCGTACG
>VXWI01000109.1 GCA_009835985.1 Acidobacteriota bacterium
GGCCCCCTCGATCTCCCCCTCCGGATCGAAGTCGACTTCGAGGTCCGAAGAGTCGACGGAAACGAGATAGTTCCCTCGCGGACCACCGGGAAGACGGGACCGAACCTCGCCCGTCATGCTGAGCCGCTCGGGCGTCCCGTCGGGGTCGAGTTCGAACGTTGCCTCACCGCCGCGCAACTCGGTTGCCGGCGCCCGGTGCAGCGAGGGGTTCTCCGGCACCCACACGCGGCGCGGGGTCCGTCCGTCCTCCAGGCTGATCTCGAGTCGGTCACCGCGCAGCACCAGTCGCTTCGCTGCCGCCTCTCCCGCGAGGTCGTCCACCGGGTCCGAAGGGTCCACGAAGGTGAGCTCCGTTCCGAACCCGGCCTCGATGGAACGCATCCGGCCCCGTTCCCGATCGCGGCGGGCGACGACCGATTCCCTCGAGAAGAGGGTGAGCGCACTCGAGGTGATCTCGACGTCTCCGAAGAGCGACGTATCGGCCGTCGCTCCATCGAACCGCACGCGCTCCGCGATGACGCTGAAACCGTCCTCGGCCGCCGGCGCCGCGACCACGCCGCGCAGGGAAACGTCGCCGGCAGCGACCTCGAACTGCATCGAGGCGGCGATCCCGACGAAGTCGTCGCTCCGGAACTGCACCGGGTCGCGGGACCAGAGGCGGTCCGGCGCGGTCCGGAAGTGAAGGTGAGGTCCTGACAGTTCGAGACCCTCGACGCTGAGGAGGGCGTTGCCGATGAACTCGACCGCCTCGGTCTGAGGGTCGAGCAGGAGTTCGTCGGCGGCCACCACCGCGTCGCCGTCGCCAAGGACCTCGATCAGCCGCACTTCGACCTCGAGAAAACGCTGCTGCCCATCGCTCCGGCCGAGCGCCTGTTCGGCCCGGCCCTCGAGGACCAGGCGGCCCTGTTCGTCGAAGCGCGTGAACTCGACCGCGGTCGAGACCACCTCCTCCGGCTCGACGGGCATCTCATCGGCCGATCCGAACCATTCCGCCGCCCGTCGCTCGAATCCTTCCTGGAGCCGCAGGACCAGGAAGACCGCGAAGCCCGCGAACAGCAGCAACGTGATCGCCGGGCCGATCCATCGCGACAGGACCGGAGCGCCTCGACGGCGCGCGCGGGAACGGGCGCGAGTTGACACGCGAATCAGCCCGTGTTCGCCGGCCGGTAGCCTGCGGTCCCGCCCCCCGCCGCCCCCTTGTCCACCGGGGCGGAGGAATCGCGAGCGGTCCGGGACGGAGCTTCCTCCAGTCCGAAGTTCCCCATGTCCCGGAACTTCCGATACCGCGCCTCCCGGCGGTCCGCCGGGGAACCTGCCGCGACATCGCGGAGGGCGAAGCGCAGCCGCTCCCCGAGCAGTTCCGCCGCCCCGTCGTGGTCCGTGTGGGCCCCTCCCGGCGGTTCCGGAACGATCTCGTCGATCAGGCCGTTTCTGAGATGCTCCGGGGCGGTGACGCGCATGCGCGCTGCCGCCTCCTCCGTCGCGGCATGGGCGCGTTCGGGGTCCTTCCAGAGGATCGCGGCGCACCCCTCCGGAGAGATCACGGAGTAGATGGCGTTCTCCATCATCAGGATCCGATCGCCCACGGCGATGCCGAGCGCTCCGCCGCTGCCTCCCTCGCCGATGATGGCGACCACCACGGGGACGTCGAGCCGGGCCATCTCCCGCAGATTGCGGGCGATGGCCTCGGCCTGGCCGCGCTCTTCGGCTTCGATCCCGGGAAACGCTCCCGGAGTGTCGACGAGCGCGATGACCGGCCTGCCGAACTTCTCGGCCATCTTCATGAGACGCAGCGCCTTGCGGTAGCCCTCCGGACGAGGCATGCCGTAGTTGCGGTGAATGCGCTCGGCCGTGTCCCGGCCCTTTTGCTGTCCGATCACCATGACCGGCGCTCCCGCGAGCCACGCCGGGCCCCCGATGACGGCCGGGTCGTCGGCATACCGCCGATCTCCGTGAATCTCCGTGAAACCGGTGAAGATGCGGTTCACGTAGTCGAGCGAGTAGGGACGCTCGGGGTGGCGCGCCACCCGCACCCGCTGCCACGGCGTCAGGCCGGCGTAGATCCGCTCCCGTCGGCGCAGGAGTTCCCGTTCCAGCCCGGCGATCTCCGCCCGATGGCTGTCTGGGTATCCGGTAAGTGCTTCGATTCGCTGAACAATCGCCTGGATGTCAGCCTCGAAGTCGAGGAACTCGCGCTGCACGATGTGAAGTGTAGCGAGCGCGAGTCAGGCAAATCCCGTACCAACTTGCACACGGAATGTGAGGCAAGGAGCGGAAACCGGAGCGGTCAGTGCGCGAAGGAAGGGGGCGCCCGACCGTCGAGGAACAGGGTATCCGGCCCCAGCAGCTCCCAGGCGGCGCGGGCAAAGGCCCGGCTCGGCTCGATCGGCGTCGCGGTGCCGAGAAGGAACTCCATGCCGTGGGCCCGGACCCGCAGCTGCAGCGGTCGCTGCCCGGGATGCTCCCGGAGCAGGTCCCGCAGACCGTCCGCCAGCCGTTCCGGCTCGGCCACCAACAGTTCGACCTCCCGGGCGAACCGATAGGGCGCCTCGTCAGCCAGCCAGATCTTCGAAGCGGCCAGTTCGCCCCGCTGGCCACCGCGGCGGCCGCCCCCGGGAGCCCCGGCGTCTCCTCTCAGGTTCCCCTCGACCACCACCACGGGCTCGCCGTCGAGAGGAGGGCACGACTCCCACAGGTCGGGAAAAACCACCACGCCGATCGCTCCGGTCTCGTCTTCGAGGCTGAACTGGCCCATCAGCCGGCCGCCCCTCGTCGTCCGCTTCCGCAGCTCGCGGACGAGGCCGACGACCCCCGCCGCCGCCTTCGGCTTCGCGTCGAGGGCCGTCTTCACCGGGCCCGTGACGACGGTTTCGAGCGCCGCCCGGTACTCGGTGGCGGGATGTCCTTCCCAGTAGAAGCCGAGCGCCTCGCGCTCACGCCGCAACCGCTCCGCATCGCCCCACGGGGGCGCCTCCGGAAAAACGTCCACGGGAGGCTCGGACCCGCCGCCGAAGAGGGACTGGACTCCCGCCTCCTTCCGGCCGCGGGCGCGGTGGGCGGCTTCGAGAGCCCCCGGGATCGCCGGGAGGATCCGCCAGCGGGGCACGCCGAGGAAATCGAGCGCCCCCGCGGAAGCGAGCGCCTCCAGAACACCCCGGTTGAGCGCCTTCGGCTCCACCGCCTCGAGGAAGTGGCGCAGCGATTCGAACCCGCCCGGTGCGCGCCGCGCCCGTTCGATCTCCCGCGCGGCGCGATCGCCGACCTGTTTGATCGCCCCGAGGCCGTAGCGGACACCGCCTCCTTCCACGAGGGCCTCCGCGCCGCTTCGCTGGACATCGGGGGGCAGCACCTGGATCCCCCGAGACTCCGCGCCCTGCCGAATCCGCGCGATCCGCTCGTCCTTGTCGCCCGCGCGGTGTTGCGCGGTCAGCAGCGACGCCAGGAAGTGGAGGGGGAAATGAGTCTTGAGCCACCCCGCCACGTACGCGACGAGCGCGTAGCCGACGGCGTGGGAGCGGTTGAAGCCGTACCCGGCGAACTTCGCAATCTGCTGGAACGTCTCCTGCGCGACCTGGCGCGAGAGGCCACCCGCCACCGCCCCCTCC
>VXWI01000027.1 GCA_009835985.1 Acidobacteriota bacterium
GGGGGGGGGGGGCGCCGCGCGTGCCGGTCTGGAGGCCCCCACCGGGAGACTGGCCGGCGTTCCAAGCCGGGTGTGCGCTGTGGGGGAGGGGCGGGGTGCGTTTCGCGCGCTGCGCGCGCGATGCCGGCCCGAGGCCGGCGCTCCGATCGTCGCCGCCTTCGTCTTTCTGGTGGCGGGCACTGTCGGCCAGGCCGGGGAGACGCCGGAGGAATTTTCCGGGATTCCGTGGGAGTCGCTGGAGGAACTGCCCGATGGACTTGCGGCGGTGCGGCAAGCCGCCAGCATCGAGTCGCGGACGGACCGCCAGAAGGCGCTTGCGGCGATCGCCGATGACGCCGCTCTGCCGGCGCGGGCCCGGGCCGCGGCCTCCTACCGGCTGGGAGCGGATGCGTTGCGGCGGGGGCGGTGGACGGAGGCGGAGGAGCGGCTGACTGCGGCCGAGCTGGCGGACAGTGAGTTGACGGCGGATGCGTTGCATCTGTTGGGGAGGAGCCTGCCGGGGGTGCGGCGGAGCGACGGGATCGCGTTGCTGCGGCGGGTGCTGGAGGAGTTCCCGGAGTACGGGGAACGGGACCGGCTGCGGTTCGACCTGGGGCGGCGGTTGGCGCGGGCCGGGGAACGGGAGGAGGCGTTGACCCATCTGGATGCGGCCATCGCCGACGGTGGCTTCACGCTGCGGGGGGAGGCGCTGGTGGCGAAGGCCGCGGCGCTCGAGCGGTTGGGGCGGCGGGAGGAGGCCGCCCGCACCCTCGAGGTCCTCTACTACGACATGCCGACGCATGCGGAGTCGCTGCCGGCGGGGCGGCAGTTGTCGACGCTGTACAAGCGGCGGGACGTCGAGAACCCCTCCGCCGCGGAGAAGTACCCGCGGGCGATGCGGCGGGCCGCGGGATTCGCGCGGGCCGGGAACCACCGGAAGGCGCACGAGAACTACCGCGAGATCGCGAACCGGTTCGCCTCGGCGGCCGACATGGAGCTGGTGCGCCTGCGGATCGGGGTGGCGGAGCACCACCGGCGGCGGCTGAGCGCCTCGCTGCGGACGCTGGCGCGGATCCGGCGGCCGGACCTCCTGCCGGAGGCGCTCTACTACCGGGGCGAATCGCTGCGGCGGCTGGAACGGCGGACTACCCAGCAGCGAGTGCTCGAGGAACTGCTCGCGCTGGAGCAGGACCACCCGTTCGGGGAGCGGGCGCTCTACAGCATGGCCCGGGCGCAGTTGGCGCAGAACGACCGGGTGGCGGCGCTGCCATATCTCGCCCGGCTCGCCGAGGCGTATCCGGCCGGCCAGCACGGCCCCTTCGCCCGCTGGCACGTCCTCTGGGACCGCTACCGCAACGACGATCTCGACGGGACGGCCGAGGAGTTCGAGCGCGCGGCGCGGGAGAACCCCGGCGACTTCATGGCCGGCCAGTTCCTTTACTACGCCGGGCGTTCGCGGGAGCGGACGGGGGATCCGGAAGGCGCGGCGGAGCTCTACCGGGAGGTCTTCGTCGGCTACCAGAACTCCTACTACGGAAGGATGGCCGCGGAACGCCTCGAGGAGATGGGCCGGCAGGAGGACCTCGCCAACCCGCTCAGCGAGCCCCACCGGCTCCTCGAGCGGTTCCGGGTGCAGCGGACGGCGGAGGCGGCGCGGATCGAGGAGCTCTACGCCGCCGGCTACGGCGAGCGCGCCCGGGACGCGGCGCTGGCCGCCGCCCGGAGCGGACAGCCCGACGACCCGGCGTTCGAGGCGATGCGCGCCTGGCTGCTCGCCGACAGCAACCTGGCCGTCCAGTCCATCCAGGCGCTCCGGCGCGCCGCGCCGTTCCACACCTCCGCCGCCGGGGAGGCCCTCCCCGACGCCTTCTGGCGCATCCTCTATCCGCTGCGCTTCGAGGAGCGGATCCTGGAGCGCTCCGACCAGTGGGACCTCGACCCCTACTGGGTCGCGTCGCTCATCCGGCAGGAGTCGGTGTTCGTCCCCCGCACCCGGTCGCCGGTCGGGGCGCGCGGGCTGATGCAGGTCATGCCGGCGACCGGGCGGGCGCTCGCCCGGCTCGAAGGGGTCAGCTACCGGACCTCGCGGCTCTACGACCCCGGCGTGAGCATCCGCTTCGGCACGCGCTACCTCCGCCAGCTCCTCGACCGGTTCGCGAGCCGCCCGGAGATGGCGCTCGCCGGCTACAACGCCGGCCCGCACCGGGTGCGGGACTGGACGGACATGAACATGAAGATCCCCGCCGAGGTGTTCATCGAGGAGATCCCGTTCACGGAGACGCGCACCTACGTGAAGCTCATCATGCGGAACGAGAAGATCTACCGTCGGCTGTACCCCGAGCTCGGCGAAACGAAAGCAAAGGCGAACCAGTGAGCGACGCCGTGGCCGCGCGGCGCCGCGGCAGCCGGAAGGCCGCCCAGTTCACCGAGTCGGTGATCCGCGAGATGACGCGGCTCTCGATGCAGTACGGCGGGGTGAACCTCGCCCAGGGGTTCCCGGACTTCCCGGCGCCCGCCGAGATCAAGGAAGCGGCCGTCGAGGCCATCCGCCGGGACATCAACCAGTACGCGATCACCTGGGGCGCGAAGTCGCTGCGCGACGCGCTCGCCGAGCGCTACCGGGCGCTCTACGGCATGGACGTGGACCCCGAGCGGAACTTCACGGTGGCCTGCGGCTCGACCGAGGCCATGATCGCCACGATGCTGGCGGTGGTGGACCCGGGCGAGGAGGTCATCGTCTTCGAGCCGTTCTACGAGAACTACGGGCCGGACACCATCCTCTCGGGCGCGGTGCCCCGCTACGTCCGCCTGCACGAGCCGGACTGGACCTTCGACGAGGACGAGCTGCGGGCCGCCGTCAACGAACGCACCCGGGCGGTCATCGTGAACAGCCCGCAGAACCCGAGCGGCAAGGTGTTCAGCGAGGCGGAACTGTCGCGGATCGCGGCGCTTTGCATCGAGCACGACCTCATCGCCTTCACCGACGAGATCTACGAGTTCATCACCTACGACGGCGCCCGGCACATCCCGATCGCGACGCTGCCCGGGATGGCGGACCGGACCGTGACCATCAGCGGGCTGTCCAAGTCGTACTCGGTGACCGGCTGGCGGGTCGGCTGGACGGTGGCGAGCGAGGACCTGAGCTCCGCGATCCGCAAGGTGCACGACTTCCTGACGGTGGGCGCGGCCGCGCCCTTGCAGGAGGCGGGGGCGGCGGCCCTGCGGCTGCCGGAGAGCTACTACGAAGAACTGCGGACGGGATATGAAGAGCGGCGTGACCTCCTGGTGTCCGGTCTGACCGAGGTCGGCTTCCGATGTTTCGAGCCCGGCGGCGCCTACTACGTGATGACGGACATTGCGGACTTCGGCTTCCCGGACGACGTGGCCTTCGCCGAGCACCTCGTGAAGACGGTGGGGGTGGCGGCGGTGCCGGGGTCGAGCTTCTACGCCGATCCCGCGACGGGCAGCCAGCGGCTCCGGTTCACCTTCTGCAAGAACCGGGAAACGCTCGTGGAGGCGGTCGAGCGGCTCCGGCGACTCCGTTGACCCGCCGGGGGGTTGCCGCGGCGTTGGTCGCGGTGTGGGTGGCGGGGGCTTCTGC
>VXWI01000028.1 GCA_009835985.1 Acidobacteriota bacterium
GGGAAGATCGAGGCGCTCGGCGAGGGTGGGCCTTCCGGCGGCGGCGGACGGGTCTTCCTGTCGGCCGGGAACGTTCGATCCCTCAAGGACCGCGTGCTCGCCCGGCTCGCCGCCTGGGAGTCGGAACACCGGCTGCGCGCGGGCATGCCGCTCGAGCAACTCCGGGAACAGACCGGCGTGCCCGCCGTGGTGGCGGACGGAGCGCTCCGCGGTCTCGCCGAGGAGGACGCCGTGGAGCTCACGCGGCACACGGTGGGAACCGCAGGCCGGCGGATCGAGCTGACGGATGCGGAGCGGCGCGCCTCCGACGGCTTCGTCCGCCTGGTGGCCGAGGGGGGGTACGCACCTCCGACCCTCGGCGAGGCGGCGGACCGGCTCGGAGTCTCAAGGGACCTCGTGGACGACCTGCGCCGCCTGCTGCTGAGCGAGGGCCGGGTGGTGGACGTGAGCCCCGGCCTCTACTTCGATGCCGGGCGGATCGCCGAACTGCGGCGCGCGGTCGCCGAGCGGGCCGCCGCCGACCCGCACATCGACGTCGCCTGGTTCAAGGAGCGCTTCGGGCTGAGCCGCAAGCATGCGATTCCGCTGCTCGAATGGCTGGACCGGGAGCGGGTCACGGTGCGGGTGGGGAATCTCAGGAAGATCCTATGATCCGGGCCATGCCGTCCCACCCGTTTTTCGCACTCCCGGCCCTGGCAACCTTCGCGGTGTTCGTCGCCTGCGGGTCGCCTCCGGCGGACTCCCCCGCGCACTCCGGGCGGGCGGACGGAACGCTCGCCGGTCAGATCCATGAACTGGCCCAGGACGCCCTCCGCGACCATCCGGCCCCCGGGATCTCGATCGGCGTGCAGCGCGGCGGCGAGGTCGTCTTCGCGGGCGGTTTCGGCTACGCGGACCTCGAGAATGAGGTTCCCGCGACCGCGGACACCGTGTACCGCATCGGGTCGGTCACCAAGCAGTTCACGGCCGCCGCCGCCATGCTGCTGGTCGAGGAAGGGAAGCTGGACCTGTCGGCCGACCTGACCGAGTACCTGCCGGACTACAACACCCATGGTTTCGAGGTGACCGTCGAGCGGCTGCTCAACCACACCTCCGGTATCAAGGGGTACACGGAGATGCCCGAGTTCTGGGAGCGGTCCCGTCTCGATCTCGGCCACGAGGCGATGCTGGAGCTGTTCTCCGAGCCGCCCTTCGAGTTCGAGCCCGGCGACCGCTACCAGTACAACAACTCCGGCTACTACCTGCTCGGGGTCCTGATCGAACGCCTCTCGGGGATGAGCTATACCGAGTTCCTCGAGGCGCGGCTCTTCGGGCCCCTCGGCCTGGAGCGGACCCATTACCTCAGGAACGGACCCCTCGTTCGGGGCCGCGCCGAAGGGTACGAGGTCGGCGAGGACGGCGGTTTCGTGAACGACGAGCCGTTGAGCATGGAACTGCCCTATGCGGCCGGGTCGCTGGGCGCGAGCGTGCTGGATCTCCTCGCCTGGCAGCGGGCCCTGGCCCAGGGACAGGCGGTGAGTCCTCCCGGCTACGAGCGAATGACCGCCCGCGGCAGTCTCGTGAACGGCGATCCGGTCCACTACGGCTACGGACTCTCGCTCGGGGAGGAACACGGGCTCGCCCGGGTCTCGCACGGTGGGGGAATCAACGGCTTCCGCGCCCAGCTCGCGCTCTACCCGGAGGAAGACCTCGGCATCGCGGTCCTTATCAATGCCGGCTCCGGACGGCCCGGGCTGCTCGCGAACCGGATCGCCCGGGCGGCGCTGGGCATGGAACAGCCTGAAGTAACCGAGATCGAAGTTCCCGAATCCGAACTCCGGCGGTGCGCGGGCACCTATAACCCGGGCCGGGGGCCGGTGACCCTCCGTTTCGAGGACGGGTCGCTGTTCGGTTTCGGCGAGCGGCTGGTTCCGGCGGGGGACGGGGTTTTCCATCCGGACGGCGACCCCTTCACCCGGATCGTCTGCGAGTCCGGGCCGGACGGCGCCGCGCCCGCGCTGACCCTCACCTCCGGCGGAGTGACCACCCGCTATCCCCGGGCCCTTGATTGATCGCGGCGGACCCCGCCATCCGGCTTAGACTCCGCGGGCCATGCCGAGCGTAGAGGTCACCACGACCGTTGCGGCGTCTTCCGAGCGCGTCTTCGAGGCTGCGACCGATCTTGCGCGCCTGCCGGAGACGATGTCCGGCATCGACTCGGTGGAAGTCCTGAGCGACGGCCCCTTCGGAGAGGGGACCCGCTGGCGCGAGACGCGCACGCTCTACGGCAAGCAGGCCACGGAGGAGATGTGGGTCACCGGTTTCGACCCTCCGCGGTCGTACGTGGTCGAGGCCGAATCGCACGGAGCGCACTACCGGACCGAGATCACCTTCGTTCCCGAAGGAGACCGGACCCGGGTGACCTTCGTGTTCGGGGCCCGGCCGCTCAGCTTCTTCGCCCGGCTCTTCTCGGTCTTCAGCGGGCTGATGCTGAAGAGCGTGAGGAAGGCGCTCGAACAGGACCTTGACGATCTGAAGCGCGTGGTGGAGTCGGCCGGTTAGCGGCCTCTCGTGGGACCGCACCCGCTCCCGTGAACTCCCCCCGCCCGAAGGCGCCGGCTCCGGGGGCCGCTGGCGGCTGGCCCCCCGGCCTGCCGCTCGAGACCGACCGGCTCATCCTTCGTCCCTTCCGGGAGTCGGACTTTGCCGACGTCCACGAGTACGCGAGCGATCCCGAAGTGACCCGTCACCTCCGCTGGGGACCCAACGAACCGGCCGAGACCCGCTCCTTTCTCCGGCTGGTGATCGCCCAGACGCGTGCCCCCGACACCACGCTCTACGACCTGGCCGTTGTCGAGCGAGCGAACTCCCGCGTGCGCGGCGGTCTCAGCCTGCTCGAGCGGGCGCCCGGTCTCGTCGAGATCGGCTACTGCTTCGCCCGGCCGGTATGGGGGCTCGGCTACGCCACCGAGGCGGTCGGGAGCGCCGTGCGCTTCGCGGCGGTCCGTTTCGCGGGAGCCGACCTGTTCGCCCTGGTGGCGTCCGGCAACCCCGCCTCGGAGCGGGTCCTCCTCCGCGCCGGGTTCGCCCCGGCCCTGGATCCTTCCCCCTACGCCGCGTGGATGACGGGGGTGTGTTCCACCGCCCGGGTCTTCCGCCAGCGCTGCCGGCTGCCGGCTTGACGCGTCCGGCTCCGGTCCGCCGGCCCGGCACCCACGCGACTCCGTCCCGGCGGAGGGCGCCGCGATATCCGGACCGCGTCCCCGCGCGCCGGCGGCGAATCCCGGCGGACACGCCCGCCAACCGGCTCCTCGAGAACGGGGCGCGGTCCCTGACCAGCGCCGAACTGCTCGGCCTCGTGCTCGGGCCGGGCGGGGACCGGCTCGCCCGCCGCCTTCTCGACGATCTGGGTGGCGTGGCGCCGCTCAGCCAGGCGCCGCCCGGCCAGTTGGTGCACCGGGCCGGGCTTTCCCGGGCGCGGCTCATCCGGCTCGCGGCCGCCCTGGAGTTGGGTCGCCGCGCCGGCTATCCCGATGACGACCAGGTTCCCTGCTTTCGCGGTCCGGCCGAGGTGGCGCGTTACCTCATCGCCCGGTTCGGGAACCGCGAAGTCGAAGAGTTCGGCATCCTGATGCTCGACAGCCGCGGTTGCCTGCGCCGTGCCGAGATCATCTCGCGCGGCTCGCTGACCGGAGCTCCGGTCCACCCCCGCGACCTGTTCCGGCTTGCCGCGGCATACCAGGCGGTGTCGCTGATCCTCTTCCACAATCACCCGTCGGGGGATCCCGAGCCCTCGGCGGCGGACCGGCAACTCACCAGGCGCCTGCAGGAAGCGGGAGCGATCATGGGGATCCCCGTGCTCGATCATGTGGTGATCGGAGCCGGAAAATGGCACAGCTTCAGCGAAGCCGGCGAGTTGTGACCCGCGGTCGGGACCTTTACTGGCAGTCCCTGCACACACCGTAGAGCTGGTGGCGGTGCCACACCAGCCGGTAGCCGTGCTCCGCCGCGATCTCCTCCTGCCGCCGCTCCACCTCCGCCGAGAGGAACTCGTCGATCCGGTCGCAGCGGATGCAGATGAGGTGGTCGTGGTGGCCGCGGGACAGGGCCGGCTCGAAGCGGGTCAACCCGTCCTTGAGGTCGATGGACGAGGCGATGTGGGCTTCGCAGAAGAGCCGGAGGGCGCGATACACGGTGGTGCGGCCGATCGAGGCGTCCGCTTCCCGCACGCCGGCGTGCAGATCGTCGGCCGAGACGTGTCCGCCCATGCCCAGGAAACGGTCCAGGATGAGTTCGCGCTGGCGGGACTTCTTGAGTCCCCGTTCCCGCGTGAACTCCTCGAGGCGGCGGAACGCCTCTTCGCGCATCGAGGCGGCGCTCGGCGGAGTGGGGACGAACGTGCTCATGAGCGGAGGCGGCCGCCGGCGCGACGGTCATTTCGGTCCGGCAACCGGGCGAACCGCACTGCCAAGACTATCCGCTCCGGTGGTCCGGGGCACCCGGACCCGCGCCGGGAAAGGTCGCGGCGCTTCTAGAATCCGCCGCGCCCCTTGCGCGTCCTCTACCTCGACCTGTCCGCCGGTGTCTCGGGGGACATGCTGCTCGGCGCGCTCGTGGACGTGGGAGTGCCGCGCGAGGTCCTTTCCGAGACGGTTGCCGCGTTGCGCTCTCCCGTGTCGGTCTCGTTCGAAGAGGGCTCGCGCGGAGGACTCCGCGGGATCAAGGCCCGCGTCGAGGCGCCGGACGACCACGGCCACCGCTATCTGCGCGACTTCCTCGCCGTGTTGGACCGGAGCGGGCTCGGCGGCGAGGTCCGGGACCGCGCGGCGCTGCTGCTGCGCCGTATCTTCGAGGCTGAGGGGGAGGTCCACGGGAAGACCGCCGATTCCGTGCACCTCCACGAACTGGGCTCCCTCGACACGCTGGTGGACATCGTCGGCGCGGTCGCGGGGGTCGCCCACCTCGCTCCGGACCGGGTCGTCGCCTCGGCCGTCAATCTCGGCAGCGGCTCGGTCGAGGCCGAGCACGGCACGCTGGAGATCCCCGCTCCGGCCACCGGCCTGCTGCTCCGCGGCGTTCCCACCTTCTCCGACGGGTCCGGCTTCGAGCGCACCACCCCGACGGGAGCGGTCCTGACCGGGCTCGCCGAGGACTTTGGCGGCTGGCCCTCGATGACCCCGGAAGGGATCGGCTACGGCCTCGGCTCCGCGGATCCCCGGGAGGGACGGCCGAACGCGCTGCGCGCAGTGCTCGGGACCGCTCCCGACCGTCTCGGGAAGCTGGTGAGCGTCGTCGAGGCGACGCTCGACGACCTGCAGCCCGAGATCGCGCCGCACCTGCTCGAGCGCCTGCTCGCGGCGGGCGCGCGCGACGCCTTCTTCACCCCGGTGCAGATGAAGAAGGGCCGGCCCGGGCTCGTGCTGACGGCGCTCGTGGATCCTCCCCGCCGGGACGCGGTCGTGTCCGCGCTGTTCTCGGAGAGCACGACGCTCGGCGTCCGGATCACCGAAGCCGAGCGGCAAACGCTGGAGCGCCGGGTGGTCGCGGTTAAGACCCCCTGGGGACCCGTGGGGCTCAAGCTGGGACTGCGTGACGGGACCGTGGTGAACCGCGCTCCCGAGTTCGAGGACTGCCGCCGCGTCGCGGAGGAATCCGGCGTCCCCCTGAAGGAGGTCTACCGGGAGGCGCTCGGGGCGCCGCTTCCCGAGTCCGACGGGCCCGACTTGCGATGACCGACTCGCACGCCCACCTCGACCAGCCGGCCTTTGGTCCCGACCGGCGGGCGGTGCTGGCGCGGGCGGCGCGCGCGGGCGTTTCCACGGTCGTTTCCATCGGGATGCTGGATGGCGAAGCCTCGTGGGAGAACACCTTTTCGCTGGTGGACGCGCTCCACCCGGACGGGGCGGATCACTCCGATGGAGAAGCGCCGCAACTCTTCACGACGCTTGGCTGTCATCCCCACGACGCCCGGCTCTTCGGAGAACTTGGCGGGGAGGAACGGCTCGCCGAGTTGGCGCGCCGGCCGCGCCTGCTCGCCATCGGCGAAGTGGGACTCGACTACCACTACGACCTGAGCCCGCGCCCCGAGCAGCGGGACGTGTTCCGGCGCCAGATCCGGATAGCTCGCGAACTGGAGCTGCCGGTCGTCGTGCACCACCGCGACGCCGAGGACGACTTCCTCCGCATCGCGGACGAGGAGGACCTCGCTGCCTGCGGGGCGATTCTCCACTGCTTCACCGCGAGCGAACGACTGGCCCGGGCGGGCTGGGAACGCGGATTCCTGATCTCGTTCTCCGGGATTCTCACGTTCAAGAACGCGGAGGACCTCCGGCGAACCGCCGCGCTCGTGCCCCTCGACCACCTGCTCGTGGAAACCGACAGTCCCTACCTCGCGCCGGTGCCGCATCGGGGCAAACGGGCCGAACCCGCCATGGTGGTCGAGACCGCCCGCGCTCTCGCCGACGTGCGATCGGTGGACCTCGAGGAAATCGAGGCGGCGACCGACGCCAACTTCCGTCGCTTTTTCTTCGGGTCAACAGCCGGCCGGCGGCAGGGATCCGCCACGAAACCGGCGCTCCCCGCGTGAGATAATCGCGGGCCGAAATCTCCAGATGCTGTCCGTTTCGAGTCCCGGGAGCCTGCTCTCCGAGTTGGAGGCTGAACTCGCTCCGGACCTGGCCGAGGTCGAACGCATCCTGGCCGCGCGGGTGGAGAGCGACCTCGAACTGGTGAAGCTGACGAGCCAGTACCTCTACCGGAGCGGTGGCAAGCGCCTCCGTCCGATGTTGCTGCTGATCGCGGCGCGCGCCGCCGACGGGGTCAAGGGCCGGACGCATCCCAGCGCCCCTTCCTACGGGGCGATGGTCGAGATCATGCACACCGCGACGCTGGTCCACGACGACATCGTCGACGAGGCCGACACGCGGCGGGGCCAGGCTTCGCTGAACAGCCTGCTGGGCAACGACCTCACCGTCCTGATCGGCGATTTCCTCTACATCCAGTCCATGGCGCTGGCCGTGGAGCAGCGAAACCCCCAGGTCGTCGCCACGATGTGCGACCTCACCATGCGCATGATCGAGGGCATGCTCCTCGAAAAGGCGCGGGGCGGGGTCATCGGCCTGACCCGCGAGGAGCACCTGCGGATCCTGCGTCTCAAGACCGCGTACCTCTTCCACGGCTGCGGCAGGATGGGCGCGATGATGGTCGAGGCGCCCCCCGAGGTCGAGCGGGCGCTGGGCGACACCTGCATGAATCTCGGCATGGCGTTTCAGGTGGCGGACGATCTCTTCGACTTCACCGCGAGCGCCGCCATGGTGGGCAAGCCGGTGCTCAGCGACCTCAAGGAAGGGCACCTGACGCTGCCGATCCTGCATGCGCTCGAGCGCGAACCTGAGGCCGTCCCGCTCGTCGAGGAAGTGCTCGACAGCGGCGAGCTCACCCCCGGGCAGCAGGACGAGATCCTCGCGCTGGTCGAGCGCCAGGGAGGTCTCGACGAGGCGCGCCGGGTGGCGGAAGGCTTCGCGGCCGCCTCGCGGGAAGCCCTGGCGGCGGTGCCGCCTTCGTCCTACCGGGACGGCATGGAAGCGCTCGCCGAGTTCGTGATCTGGCGCGACCGTTGACAGGTCCGCCGCGACCCCAGCTCCCGTTTCCTCCCTACCGGCACCGCCCCGGACGGACGCCCCATCCGGAGCGGCATCCCGACGGGCACCGCTTCTTCGAGCAGCTTCCGCCGGGCCTCCTCCCGGCGGACCAGGTCCCGCTGGCCGCCCTCCCGGACAACCCTTTGTTCCGGTACGGCGAAGAGCTGTTCCGCGCCCGCTACTGGTGGGAGGCCCACGCGGTGTGGGAAGAGCTGTGGCAGGCCGCGCCCCGTGGGGAGGACGCCGAGACGCCCGAGCGGGAGGCGCTCCGGGCCTTCATCCAGCTCGCCGCCGCGGCGCTCAAGCAGGAACTCGGGGGGGATCGCGGAAGCCGGAAGCTGCTGGATGCCGCGCTCGCCGGCATGGAGCGGGCCGGCGCTGCCGGAGAGGCCAGCGTATTGGCGCAGCGTTTCGGGGTGCTCCGGGCCCTCGCCGGGCTAGCATGAGCCGTATGCCACTCCCCGCCTCCGGCGACGAGGACATCGCGGTACTCGTCGTCGACGACGAGGCGGTCATCCGGCGGTCGCTCCGCCGCCGGCTTCGCTACGAGGGGTGGACGGTCTTCGAGGCGGCCTCGGGTCCGGACGCCCTCGCGGCGCTGGACCGCAATCCCTGCGATCTGGTCGTTCTGGACATCAAGATGCCGGGCATGGACGGGATGGAGGTGCTCCGGCGCATCCGCGCCGAGAAGCCCTCGGTGGCGGTCGTGATGCACACCGGCCACGGGGACATCGAGACCGCGGTGCGGGCGATCCAGGAGGGGGCGGCGCACTTTCTGGAAAAAGGCGGGGGAGGGGACATCGGCGCCTGTCTCCGGATGGCGATCGACAAGACGCGAACGCTCGAACGGAAGCGGCTCGAGAACGAGAACCGCCGCTTGACCGCCGAGGTGGAAATGCACCGCAGCCGCGAGGGCGGCGGCCGGCAACTGGTGGGGGAATCCCCGGCCCTCGCCGTCGTGCGGGAACGCATCGAGCGCGTTGCGCCGAGCGACGTCCGCGTGCTCATCACCGGCGAGTCCGGGACCGGAAAGGAAGTGGCCGCCCGGTTGATCCACCAGGCCAGCCGCCGGGCGTCGGGACCGTTCATCGAGGTCAACTGCGCGGCGATCCCCGAGGAACTCATCGAGAGCGAGCTGTTCGGCGCCGAACGGGGCTCCTATACGGGGGCGCACCGCCAGATGGTGGGCAAGTTCGAGCAGGCCGACGGGGGCACGCTCTTCCTCGACGAGGTCGGGGACATGAGCGCCCGGACGCAGGCCAAGGTGCTGCGCGCCCTCGAGGAGAACCGCATCACCCGGGTCGGCGGATCGAAGTCGGTCGAAGTCGACGTCCGGGTGCTCTCGGCGACGAACCAGGACCTTGAGCAGGAGAGCTTCCGCAGCGATCTTCTCCACCGGCTGAACGTGATCCCGATCGAGATGCCGCCGCTGCGGGACCGTCCCGGGGACGTCCCGCTGCTGGTGGCTCATTTTGTGGAACAACTCGAAGTGGGAGGACAGCCGCGCACGTTCACCGGGGACGCGCTCGAACTCCTCGCCCGGCAGCCGTTTCCCGGCAACGTCCGCGAACTGCGCAATCTGGTGGAGCGCATCCTGATCCTGAGTCCGGGCGAGGAGATCGGCGAGGCGGACGTGCGGGAGCACCTCTAGGCATCATCGCCCGCTGGCCGCGCCGGGAATCCCCGGGCCGGTAGAATCCGGAGCGGTTCGAGTCGTTCAGACGGTCGCCGGCTCCTCCGGGAGCGGGAGGAAAGTCCGAACTCCAGAAGGCAGTGCGCTGGGTAACGCCCAGTCCGGGTGACCGGAAGGAAAGTGCCACAGAAAACAGACCGCCTCTCCCTCCGGGGAGCGGTAAGGGTGAAAAGGTGCGGTAAGAGCGCACCGCCCGGGCAGCGATGTCCGGGGCACGGTAAACCCCGCATGGAGCAAGACCAAATAGGGAAGCGCCCGAGGGCCGCCTGTCCGAGCTTCCGGGTAGGTCGCTCGACCCGTCGGGCAACCGCCGGGCTAGATGCATGACCGTCACCCCGCCGCGGGCGACCGCGCCGGGGAACAGAATTCGGCTTACGAGCGGCTCGGACCCACGTGATCCTGATTACCGGGGGCGCGGGTTTCATCGGCTCCGCCCTGGCTCGCGAGCGCGCCGCGGCCGGAGAGCGGGTACGGGTTCTCGATGACTTCTCGACCGGCCGCCGCGCCCGCGTCGCCGGGCACCCGTTGATCGAGGTCTGCGAGGGAGACGTCCGGAATTCGGCGACAGTCCGCGAGGCCCTCGCCGGCGTCAGCCGGGTTGCGCACTTGGCGGCGCTGGCCTCGGTCCCCCGCGCGGAGCTGGACCCGGACGCCGCCGCCCGGGTGAACGTGGAAGGAACGCTGGTGGTGCTCGACGAGTCCCGGCGCGCGGGCGTCTCCGCGCTGGTGTACGCCTCGTCCTGCTCCGTCTATGGCGATGCCGGGGAACGGCCGATCACGGAATCGGCGCCGCTGAAGCCCCGTTCGGTGTACGCCGTCACCAAGCTGGCCGGGGAACGCCACGTCCTGCTGCACCACCGCACCGGAGGGCCGCCAGCCATCGCGCTGCGCTTTTTCAACGTGTACGGGCCCGGCCAGCCGGCCGATTCCCCCTATTCCGGCGTCCTGGCGCGCTTCACGGCGCAGGCTCTCGCCGGCGAGCGGTCCGAAATCCACGGGGACGGCGGCCAGACCCGGGATTTCGTCTTCGTCGCCGACGTTGTGGACGCTCTGGTTCTCGCCCTCGAAGGAGCCTCCGGCGGGCCCGGAGGTCAGGTCTTCAACGTCGGAACGGGGCGCTCGGCGTCGGTGCGCGAAATCTGGCGCCTGGTGGCGGACGCGGCCGGACCGGCGCTGACTCCGACCTTCGGGCCGCTTCGGGCCGGCGACATGCGGCATGCCGCGGCGGATATCCGCCAGGCGGCCGAGCTCCTCGGTTTCAGGGCTCGGGTACCCCTGCGGGAGGGGATTTCACGACTCCTGCGCCCGGCCGCGGGGAACCCGGCGGACGCTTCGGCCGTTCAGGGCATCTAGTGCCCGCTGTGGCATACTGAAGAATTCCGGCGTGCGCCAAGCTCCCCATTTCGCCTCGGCGACCGCGGTGATCGGCGGTCTTCTCGGGGGAATCGTCCTTTTCGGGGCGGGCGTCCTGAAGTCCTGGAACGGCCCGCTGCCGGAGGCGCCCGGGATGCCGGCGGCAGCGGCTGCCACGGTTCCGGACGGGCCCCAGGTGGGACTCTTCTCCGTGCCCGACCGGTTCGCGCGCGGGGACTCGCTGTCCGACGTGCTGGTGCGAAACGGCCTGACCCACCGGGAAGTGGGCTCGGTCAGCGCGGCCCTGACGACGGTCGCGAACGTCCGGCGCCTCAAGGTCGGACAGACCGTCTGGCTGCACCGGGACGAGCGGGGCGACCTCGCCCGGATCGAGCTGCCGCTCGACGATTTCCGCGAGGTGGCGGTCTTCCGCGCCGGCACGTCATGGGACGCGCGCGAGTTCAGCAGGGAGCCGCTCGATCGCCGGACGGTGGTTCAGGGAGAGGTGGACAGCAGTCTCTATGAGAGCCTGGTCCGCGCGGGCGAACGGGCTGATCTGGCGGGCCGGATCGCCAGGGTCCTCGAGTACGACATCGACTTCCACCGCGACACGCGAGCCGGAGACAGCTACTCGGTGGTCGTGGACAAGCGCTACGACGATGCGGGTGACTGGAAGGACTACGGCGAGGTTCACGGCGTTCGCTACCTCAACGCCGGCCGGCCGATCTACGCGTTCCGCTTCGAGCTGCCGACCGGTGAATCCGGCTACTACGACTACGACGGGAACTCCATCCAGCGCACCTTCCTGATGAGTCCGGTGGAGTACACGCGGATCTCGGGGGTCTTCACCAGCCGGAGGCTGCACCCGATCCACCGGGTGTACCGGCCGCACTACGGGGTCGATTACGTGGCGCCCCTGGGTACGCCGGTCCGCTCGACCGCCGACGGGGTGGTCACGGATGCCGGCAGGCGGGGCCCGAACGGCATCATGGTCACGCTGCGCCACGCCGGGGGCTACATGACGAAGTACCTCCATCTCTCGGGGTTTCCATCCGAAATCCGTCCCGGGCGCCGCGTGAGCCAGCGGGATGTCATCGGCTTCGTGGGCTCCACGGGCGTCTCGACGGGCGCCCACCTCGACTATCGGCTCTATCGCCACGGGAAGCCCCTGAATCCGCGCACCCACGTCCTTCCCCCGGGCCCTCCCATCCCGGCGGAGCACCTGGCCCTTTTCGAGGCATGGCGGGACGAACTCGTGGGCTCCTTCGAGCGGCCCGCCCGGCGGCCGCCCGCGCGGACCCCGGTGACCGTCGTCGGCGGGACCGAGGGCTGCTGATCCGTTCGGCCCTCCGGCACCGCCGTTCCTGTCTCCCTCCACGCTCTCCGAGGGCAATGCGATCTTGACGCGCGACAACTCTGGCTGACGCTCTTGGTCAACTTGAGTTGACGCCGGGACCCCTCAGCCGGGGTCGCGAAGCGCGGTCCGGCGGCCGGACCGCGGTGCCGGTCTTCTTCGAGCAGCGCTAACTCATTGATTCAAGGGTGATCCCTGTCTGGAGGGCGAAGGTCTCGGGTGCCGGCGGGAGGCGCGGAGGGCCGGCGCGCGGAACTGGCCCGTCCGTTGCGGAACAACGTGCTCCCGACGCTTCACGTCAACACAAGGAGAACCACATGACCCAGTTCCGCGTCCCTTTTCTGGCCCTGGTCGCCCTCGTCGCTTCGGCGATGCTTGGGGTCTCCGCCATGCAGCCGGAGGAGCCCATCAACATCAACACCGCCACCGCGGAGGAACTCACCGCGTTGCCCCGGATTGGCGACGTGACGGCGGCGCGCATCGTCGAATGGCGCGAAGAGAACGGCCCCTTCGCCTCGACCGAGGAACTCATGAACGTTCAGGGCATCGGCGAGCGCGTCTACGAGCGGATCCGGCCCCACGTGACGGTCGGCGACGCGGACCGGCGCGGTGGCCCGGATGCGGTTCCCGAAGCAGCCTGACCGCGGCCTTCGCGTGCCCGGCGCCGCGGCCGGGCGGCCGCCGTCGCCAGGCTTCAGCCTCGTCGAGCTGCTGGTGGCGCTCGCCCTGCTCCTGGTGATGGCGGGGACAGCTATTCCGCCGCTCGCCGGGCATCTGCGGACGGAGCGCGTTCGGGGGGCGGCCCTCGCCATGCGCTCGCTGCTCCAGAAAGCGCGGGCGGAAGCGGCTTCCCGCGCCGCGAATGTCGCGGTCGTCTTCGATCCACCCCTCAGCGGGCACGACATCGAGGTTCCCGGGCCCGCCGACTCACCTGTGGTGGCCCTGGTCCTGGACACCAACCACAACGGCGTTCGGCGGGCCGAGATCGCGAGCGGCGACGAGCGCCTGTTGGAGAACGCCTGGAGGTTTGGAGCGCGTTTCCCCGGAGTCGCGTGGGGAGCTCCCGCCGGAGAAGCGGGTCCGGCCGCGATCCCCGGTCACGAGGTCGGGGTCGCCGGCATGATCTCGTTCTCGCCCCTCGGCGGCTCCGGCTCGGGACGCATCACGGTGAGCGGCGAGGGCAGTGTCTTCGCGATCGTGATTCACGGCGGCAGCTCCCGTATTCGCGTCGAGCGTCACGCTGGCGGCCGCTGGATTCCGATGTGACCGGAGCCACGTTCCGCGTCGGCGGAAATGTCCGCCGGTGGCCTGCCAGGATCGCTGGCGCCTAAGGGAAGACTCCGTTGTCCATCATCCACTCCCGGGTGTTCGCGGCCTTCCGGAAGGCTGGCGTCCAGGAGGAACTGGCGGAAGCGGCGGCCGAGGAGCAGGTGGGGTTCGTGCTGGAACTCGAGGACCGGGTCAGCCGCCTGGAGATCAAGCTGAATGTGTTGTTGGCGCTCAAGGTGGCCATCCTGCTCTTGCTCCTGCGGGACAGCCTGTTCGGATAGCGGGCGGCCGGGCTAACGCTCCCGGCGGGTGAGCGCTCCTTCTTCCACCTCCAGACCGGGCCACTCGGCGAGGCTTCGGAACTCGTCCTCGCCGACGCAGACCAGCACGGGCGAGCGCCCGTACATCTCCTGTCCCACCACGCAGGCAAGGGCGAGGAAGGCATCCACTCCACGGGTGATCAGCGCCGCCGGGGCCGTTTCCCGCCGGATGGCCTCCAGGAGAACGGCCGTGGTGGTGGAGGACCCGCGGGTGGCCGGAAGGACGAGCGCCATTCCCGCCGCCGTTTCACCCGCCAGGGGATGGTGCGTATCGGTGATCCGGCCCGAAGCGGCGTCGTATCCGCCCCAGAAGCTGAGCGGCTGGGTGGCGTAGAGAACGGCGCCCGAGGCGGTTCCGGCGACGATCAGCTGCCCGCGTAGCCGGTCCATGCTAGTCCCAGGGTCCCGGTTCGCGGACCACGCGCCCCCGGCGGGCCGACTCCACGCACTCGGCAAGGCTGCCGAACGCGACCGCCGACCCGAGGAGACCCGGCGAGTACCACGCGTACTTGGCGGAGTTCGTCATGAGGCGGCGGGTGGTCCCGGCCGTCATCGGGGTCGCCAGGACGCACGTGTCCACCATCAGCCGGGCCCCGAAGGCGCGTAGCGGCTCCAGGAGTCCGGCGCGCTCCGCGAGGTCCCGAACCGCACGGCTCGTGGTCACCACCAGTTCGCACCCGCCGTTGGCGGGCACGGCTGGTTCCGGACCCCGTTCGCGCAGCAGGGCGGCGAGTTTTCCGAACTCGGCGAACGAGAAGTGCGGGCTCCCCAGCACCACCATGTCCAGGCCGCCCTCGTCGTGGGTCGTCAGCTCCCGCCGCGCCGCCCGCAGTTCCGGGAGGCCGACGTCGAGGACCGCGACGGGTTCCCGGCCGCCGAGCGCGTCCGCGAGGGTGGGAGCCTCCGGGGTCACTCCGGGAATGTGGAAGAGGGCGACCGCGCCGGACGAGGCCGCCGCCGCCCCGAGCGCCTTGAGTTGATCCTCCTCCGGAATGACTGGGAGCCCGGCGATCGCCACCGGGTCCTCCTCGGCGAAGGGACCCAGCAGGTGCCCGAGAACCGGGTAGAAATCGTCGGCGGCTGCGAGTTCCTCGGGAACGCCCCGCAGGCGGAGAACGCGGGTGGCCAGGCGGTTTTCGTCGAGATGGAGGCCCACCGCGGGCGCCCGGCCGGTGATCGCGCAGCAGATGTCCAGAAGGTCGGGATAGCGCTCGGTGCGCGCTCCGATGACCGAATTGGCGAAGGCGACGGCGTTCGACTCGCCCCAGGCGATCTGCTGTCCGAACCTGGGCGTCTGGCGGCCCTGGTAGGGCGCACAGGTCCAGGTCGGAATCGTCCCCATCGAGTCATAGGCACGCATCTGGCGGGCGGACTTTTCCGCCCACTCGGGAGGAACGGACCATTCCTGCCAGTGGAACTCGTCGAGGCCGCTGACATTGAGCGTCGAGGGCACGCGCACCCGTGCCCCGAGGCTCGCGAGGCGCTCGGCGAACTCGAGGCCGGCATCCCCGACGTAGATCGTGCTGTCGATGTGTGCGGCCTCGATGTCCAGCATCGACCCGGCGCCGCGGACCTCCGCCATCCGCGCCAGGATGCGCATCGCCAGCTTCGGCGCCTCGCCCTCCTCGCCCGCGAGCAGCGCGCGGTCGAACGGGCTCAGACGGACGGTGTCCGACCCGCCGCTCATGGGTCCGCCGGTGGAAGGACCGGGTCCGGGGTCAATCGCCCTTCGAGGCGGCGCTGGCGCGCTTCCACACGAAACGGTTGATCGCGAGACAGAGCAGGATCAACAGCCCGACCTGGAAGACCACCGTGCCGGCGGTGAACTCGCCAAAGGGATCCCAGCCGCCCTCGACGGACGCCGCCTGCCACATCCACCAAGCGACCAGCGCCACGAACTCGATGGGGATGAGCCAGGTGATGAGCCGCTCGAACCAGGCCCCGACCCGCCACTCCTCCTCGGGTCCCATCAGGTGTTCCTCGCGGAACCGGCGCGCCCCCCGGCGGATCACGGTGATCGCGACGAAGAGTCCGGAGACCATCAGGGCGACTCCCCAGGCCCAGTCCTGGTTGCGGAAGAAGCCGAGCGCGAACGCGGAAGGCAGCCCCATCACGAAGGCGACCGCCGCCACCATGGGGACGGAACGCCGGCGCTCGACGCCGAGGTCCATCACCATCCGGTTCACGAGTTCGAGCTGGGTGATGAGCGACGAGATGGCGGCGCAGCACAGCGTGAGGAAGAAGAGCGGCAGGAGGACGCTGCCACCGGGCATGTCGACGAACAACCGCGGCAGCCAGATGAAGGTCAACCCCTCGTTGCCGGCGCCGAGGGCCGCCTCGCGGTCGGCGGGGGTGCTGAGCGCGAAGACGGTGCACAGGACGGCCACGCCGGCCAGCAGCGAAGCGAAGTTGTTCGCGATCACCGCGGTGATCCCGGTCTTGACGAACCCCTGGCCTTCGGCCACGTAGGCCCCGAGGACCGTGATGAGACCCCAGCCGGCGCCGGTGCTCCAGGCGGTCTGGGTCAGCGCGGAGAGCCAGATCCGGTAGTCGGTCAGGTTGCCCACGTCGGGCACGAACAGGAAACGGAGCCCCTCGGCGGCGCCCGGGAGCATGACCGCGCGGACCGCGGCGACCGCCAGCAGGATGAAGAGCGTGGGGATCAGGTAGCGATTCACCCGCTCGATCCCGGCGGCGACCCCCCGGAAGATGATGAAGGAGGCGATCACCAGTGCCAGGCCGTGGAAGAGAACCGGTTGGCTGGAATGAGCGGTGAAGTTGTCCCAGAACGTCTGCGGGTCGGCCCCGCCCAGTTCTCCGAGCGACGAGCTGACCAGGTACTTGAGACACCACCCGGTGACCACCGTGTAGTAGAAGGTGATGAAGGTGGTGACGAGCCCGATGAAGAGCCCCATCCAGTTGTGGTGTCCGCCGGTCGCGACCCCGATGGCGGCGGCCGGCCCCCGCCGCGAACTCTTCCCCAGCGCGAACTCGGCCAGCACCAGCGGGATCGCCCACAGGAAGAGAAAGATCACCCACGGGATCAGGAACTCGCCGCCGCCGTTCTGCGCCGCGATGCGGGGGAAGCGCCAGATGTTTCCGGTGCCGACCGCCATCCCGATCGTCGCCAGGAGAACACCCCAGCGCGAGGTGAACCGTTCGGTGGTGTGCTGCATGTCCGACCTCGGGTTGACTGGGCCCTAACCTGCGTCCTGGAGCCGCAGCGTCTGCCCGAGTCCGCGCTCTCGCGCCTCGTCGTAGACGAAGGCGGCGCAGGCGACGTCCTCGATGGCGACGCCGACCGACTTGAAGAGGGTGATGTCCTCCGGCGACTCCCGGCCGGCGGTCCGCCCCGCCACGATGTCGCCGAGTTCCGCGTGGATCCGGTCCTCGGGGAAGTCGCCGTCCCGGATGGCCGCCATGATGTCGCCGGCCTCGCCGAGGACCTGCTCCCGGAAGTCGAGGACGACGCGGCACCGGGAGAACGCCGCCGCTTCGATCTCGCGTTTCACGGGGGCGTTCGCTCCCACCGAGTTCACGTGCATCCCGGCTTCGAGCCAGTCGGCGAGGATGACGGGCTCCTTCGCGGTGGTGGCGGCGCAGACCACGTCGAGGCCGCGGACCGCGGCTTCGGCGCTCTCCACCGGCTGCGCGTCGAGGCCCTCCGCGGACAGCGCCGCCGCGTAACGGGCCGCGGCATCGGGGAATACGTCGAAGATGCGCACGGTGCGGATGTCCCGCACCTCACGCACCGCCGCCACCTGGTTGCGGCCCTGGAAACCGGCCCCGATGAGGCCGAGCGAGGTGGCGTCCGCCCGGGCCAGATGCCGGGTCGCGACCCCGCTGGCCGCACCGGTCCGGGTGCCGGTGATGTGCGTTCCCGGCATCACCGAGCGGAGCGCCCCGGTCTCGGTGTCGAAGTAGAGGAGCGCGAAGTAGGTGTCCTCGGGAGCCCGCTTCCCGGGAGTACCGGTCAGGGTCTTGAGGCCGAATCCGCCCATGTCGGGGATCACCGCCGCCATGATCCGGAAGTTCCCGGCGACGCCGGTGAGGGGCATCACCAGCCGCGGCGCGAGCTGGGTCCGTCCCTCGGCGTGGAGCCGGAACGACTCTTCGAGAAGCCTCACGGCCTCCTTCATCGAGAGGATCTCGGCGACCTCCCGCTCCGTGAGAATCAGTGCCACGGCGCGCGAGTCTATCGGCTGAACGGCTTCGATTTAGCCCTTGGAGAAGACGGCCCGCAGGACGTGGCGGGCGATCTCCGGGTTCTTCCGCAGCCGCCGCAGCGAATAGGGCATCCAGTCGGGGCCGAACGGCACCCCGACCCGGACCCGGTGGCCCGACGCCTTCACGTTCTCCCGAAAGCGGGGCCGGACCCCGTGGAGCATCTGGAACTCGTATTCCTCGGCCGAGAGTCCGAACTCCTGCACCATCCGGGAAGCCTCGTCGACGAGCCAGTCGTCGTGGGTGGCGATGCCCACGTAACACCCGGCGGACAGCAGGACGCGGAGGATGGCCAGGTAGTGGTCCCGGATCTCCTGCGGCTCGGTGTAGGCGATCTCCGGCGGCTCCAGATAGACGCCCTTGCAGACGCGGACGTTGGCCCGCCCCTTCGCAAGTTCCCGGGCGTCGTCGAGGCTCCGGCGCATGCGGGCCTGGAGGACGACCCCGAAGTTCGGATACTCGGGATGGAGTTCGCGGTGGAGGCCGAGCGTCGCGTCGATCCGCGGGCTGTCTTCCATGTCCATCCGCAGGAAGGTGCCGCCGCGCTTCGCCGCGTGTGCCAGCAGGAAACGGACCTGGTCGCGGCAGAAGTCGCGGTCGATCATGAGCCCGAGCTGGGTCACCTTCACGTGGACGTAGGCGGAGAGCTGCCGCTCGTGGACCTCGTCGAGGAGCTGCCGGTACACGTCGGTCGCCCCTTCCGCCTCGGCGCGGTCGGTCACGAACTCGCCGAGCTGGCTGGTCGCCACGAGGTAGCCCTGGCGGTTCAGCGCCTCGGCCTCGCGGACGAGATCGGCAACGGTTTCGCCGGCGATGTAGGGCCGGGCGAACGGCTCGATGACCGCCCTCGGCAGCAGGGGCAGGGTCCCGGCGATGGCCCGGTTCAGCAGGCTCATGGGGGTTCCCGTCTGCCGGGCGGCTAGAGCTCGAAGTGGGCCAGGATGCGGTCGAGCGCCTCCTCGGTGGCCCGGTCGAGCAGGGCGGCGGGTGCGCGGATGCCCGTGTGGGCGATCGCTCCCCTCCTCCGGAGCATTTCCTTGCGGATGGCCATTCCGATGCCTTCCTGGAACTCGAACCGCATCACCGGCGCGTACCGGTAGAACGCCGCCGCCGCTCCGTCGCGGTCACCGGCGTCCCACCGCGAGACGACCGCCACCAGCAGCTTGGGGTAGGCGAAACCGGTCATGGCGCCGGTCGCGCCGGAGATGAGCTCTTCGATCAGGTAGGCGCCCCCAAGGCCCCCGAAGATTCCGATGTCGAGTCCCTCGGTGCGTTCCCGGATGCGCGCCGCCTTGTAGGGGGTGGGCGCGTCCTCGAGCTTGATCGTGCGCGCGGAGGGGATCTCCCGGCAGATGCGCGCCAGGAGATCCGGTTCCATGTGGAAGCCCGAGATCGGCGGGAAGTCCTGGATCACGACGGGGATCGAGATCGTTTCGGCGATCCGGGCGAAGTGCCGGAAGATCGCCTCGGAGTTGCACTTCGGAGCGCGCGGCGGGGAAACCATGACGCCGGCGGCGCCGGCGCGTTCGGCGGCGCGGCAACGCTCGAGGCAGACGTCGAGGCCCGGCCCGGTGGCGCCCACGATCACCGGCGCCCGGCCGTCCGCGTGGGCCATGCTGGCGTCCAGGATCGCGTCGCGCTCCCGGTCGGAGATCCGCGCGACCTCGCTCGTGACCCCGAGCGCGGTGAAGCCGGAAACGCCGTCCTCGAGGAACAGGTCGATCACCCGGCCGAGACTTGGAGAATCGAAGCTCCCGTCCGGAGCGAAGGGGGTCGGAAGGACCGAATAGACGCCTTGCATGCCGCGATTCTCGCACAGGGGGACCGCTCGTCTGGTACAAGACCGCGCATGAAATTGCGCCTTCTGTCCGCCGACGAAGTCCGCGCGGCGATGCCCATGGCCGAAGCGATCCGGGCCGTCCGGCAGGCCTTCGTGGAGCTCTCCGCAGGCCGGGCCACCATGCCGGTCCGGGCTCGCGTGGATGTCCCGAGCCGATCCGGGATCAGCCTCTACATGCCGGGCTATCTGGCCGGCGCCCACCAGCTCGCCACCAAGATCGTCGGGATCTTCCCGGACAACCTGACCCGCACGCCGCCGCTTCCCACGATCAACGCGCTGGTGGTAGTGCTGGACCCCGACACCGGATTGCCCGCCGGAGCGATCCACGGCGGCGTGCTGACCGCGATCCGCACCGGCGCGGCCTCGGGAGTGGCCACCGAGGAACTCGCGCGGGACGACGTCCGGACCGCGGGCGTGCTCGGCGCGGGGGTTCAGGCGCGCACCCAACTCGAGGCCATGGTCACGGCCCGTCCCGGGATCGAGAGCGCGAGCGTCTATGACCCCCGCACCGCGGTGGCGGAGAGCTTCGCGGCGGACATGACGGCGGCGCTCGGAATTCCGGTGAGCGTGGCCCGATCGGCCGACGAGGTCGTCGCCGGATCGGAGGTCATCGCCGAGGCGACCACCTCGAACACCCCGGTCTTCTCCGACAGCGCGCTGCGGGACGACGCGCACCTGAACGCGATCGGCTCCTTCACGCCCGACATGCAGATCATTCCGGAAGCGACGGTCGTCCGTTCCGTGGTGGTGGTGGACCACCGCGAGTCGTGCTGGGAAGAGACGGGCGACCTGATCCAGCCCCGCGACCGCGGCGTGATCACCGAGGACCACATCCTGGCCGAGATCGGGGAGATCTCCGCCGGCACGGCCCCCCGTCCCGACCGCGGCCCCACGCTCTTCAAGACGGTGGGCACCGCCGTCCAGGACGTCGCGGTCGGCGCCGCGGCCCTCGCCCGCGCCGAGGAACACGACCTCGGCACGGTGGTGGAGCTGTAGGGGGCGCGTCCGGCCTGGAACGCCGGTCTTCAGACCGGCACGCGGCCCGCAGGGCCGCCGGCGGCGTCACCGTCCATCACCCAAGAGCGCGTGCGCGGCGCGGTCCCGCTACGGCATCCGCCGCACCGGGTTCTCCAGGCGCCCGATCGACTCCACCTCAGCGCCCACGGTGTCGCCGTCCTCGATGACCATCGCCCCCGGGGTTCCGGTCAGCAGGATGTCGCCCGCCTTCCAGGTCATGTCCTCCGAGAAGAAGGCGATGAGCTTCTCCGGTGAGTGGGTCATCGCCTCGACGGGGGCGCTCCGGGCCCGCTCGCCGTTCAGCAGGGTTGACGTGCGGACCGCCGGGAGCGATTCGCGGGTCGCCACTTCGTCGGGCGTGACGAGGCAGGGGCCGAGGCTCAGGAAGGTGTCGAAGCTCTTCGCGCGGGTGAGGAACCGCGCGTTCTGCCGGAGGATGTCCTCGGCGGTCATGTCCACCGCCAGCGTGTAGGCGCCCACCGCGGAGAGCGCGTCGTCCGGGGCGATGCCCTGCCCCGACCGCCCGAGCACGATCACCAGTTCGCCCTCTCCGGTGACCCGCTGCGACGCGCGGGGCAGGCGGACCGTGTCGCCCGGGCCGATGATGGAGGCGTTCGGCCGCATGAACCCGACGGGCGTTTGTGTGGTCTTCGCGTCGAGGTCGGCGGCGTGGGCGCGGTAGTTGAGTCCGATGCACCAGATCTTGGGAGGACGCACCAGGGGAGCCAGCAGCTCCGCGTCCTCCAGCCGGAGTCCGCCGGGGGCCTCGGTCCCGGCGGCGGCCGCGGCGAGCGCCGGGAGACGGCCGCTCTGGACGACCTCGTCGAGGTCCCCCGGGTCGGCGGGGGCGAGCTCGGGGGCCAGCGTCCGGATCGGGACCAGCCGGCTCCCAATCAGGACTCCGGCCTCCGCTCCGGACGGAGTGGCGTATCGGTAGAGGCGCATCCGGCGAGAATACGCGGAAGCCGTGCGGATCCCACTCGACTACGGAGAGACCGGGCTCGACCTCGCGCTCCCACCCGCCGCCGAAGAACGGACGACCGTCATCCGGCCCCGTTTCCCCGCCCCGGTGCCGTCCGAGGAGGAGGCGATCGTGCGGGCGCTCCGGGCGCCGGACGCCGGCCCGCCGCTCGCGGAGCGCGTTCCCGAGGGCGCCGCGGTGGCGATCTCGGTGTGCGATCCCACCCGCGCCCAGCCCCGGGTGCCCATGCTGCGGGCCAGCCTCGAAGAGATTCCGACCCCTCCCGAACGGGTGCCGCTGCTCGTCGCCACCGGCACCCACCGGCCCGCGACC
>VXWI01000043.1 GCA_009835985.1 Acidobacteriota bacterium
CGCCGAAGGAGCCT
This sequence comes from Acidobacteriota bacterium, assembly GCA_009835985.1. Taxonomy (GTDB): domain Bacteria; phylum Acidobacteriota; class Vicinamibacteria; order Marinacidobacterales; family Marinacidobacteraceae; genus Marinacidobacterium. The sequence goes on from VXWI01000043.1 coordinate 15, forward strand.
CCTCCAGAGCCACCCACGCCCGAAGGTCCCACGCCCGACGCTCCCGAAACGGACCCACCCGCACCCGCGGCCGTCCCTCGCCCGGTGGACTGGGACACCCGTCTCAAGGGCCTGCCCCCGGTCCTGCACAAGTGGGTCCGCGACCTCCCCGCGCGGCCCCGGCGGGCGTCGCTCCACGCCCTGATCCTGAAGATCTGCAGCCTTCGCGAGTGGACCACCAGCGAAGACCTGGCGCGCTTCCTCGACATGCACCAGTCGAGCCTCGTGCAGCGCCATCTCGGCGCGCTGGTGGAAGCGGGCCTGCTCGAACTCAAGTACCCCGACAACCCCCGTCATCAGCGGCAGGCGTACCGCACCCGCCCGGAGGCCGAGCGGGCAAAGTAGTAGAATAGTGACTATGGCTGTTCAACCGGTACTCCGCCCTCTCTCCCTGAAGGAGGCGAACCAGCAGTTCTCCCGGCTCATTCGGGAGGTGGAAAACGGGGAGGCGTTCGTGATCACCCGCCGCGGCCGCCCGATCGCCCGGATCCTGCCCAACGACGACGTCCGGACCGGGGACCCGCATTGGGTCGCCGCCTACGAGCGAATGAAGGCGCGGCTCCGCGAGGGAGTGTCGCTGGGCGGCCTGCGAATCGAAGACCGTGATGCGCTGCACGACCGCGATCGCGAGTTTCCGGAAGCGAAATGAGCCCCACGGGCGTCGAGCGCCGCTTTTCGCTCGATTCCAACATCCTCGTTTATGCCGCGGATCAGGACGCGGGCGCGAATCGGCACGGGACTTCGGTTGCGTTGATCGAGCAGGCAGCGAAGTCGGACTGCGTCCTGACCCTGCAGTCTCTCACCGAGTTCTTCTCCGCAACGACGCGCAAGCGTCTGCTGAGGCCCCAGGACGCGGGTGCTTTCGTCAGCGACTGGCTCGCCGTCTTTCCGGTCGCTCCGAACGCGGCCGTCGACCTCGCGGAGGCCATGCGGGTCCTGGAGGGGTATCGGATTTCCTTCTGGGACGCGATGCTCTGGGCCACCGCTCGGAGGACCGGTTGTTCGGCGATCCTCAGCGAGGATTTCCAGGATGGACAGGTGCTCCAGGGCGTCCGGTTCATCAACCCGTTTCTCCGCAAGAACAACGCGTACGTCGAGGCCCTGCTCGGTAGCTGACGGGCCGCTCGCCCGGGCGACCCGCGGCAGGCCGCCTCCCGCCAACTCCGGTGGCGAGACGCCTAGACGACCACCGCCCCAGCCCGGGCCCGGTCGCGTTCCGGGTGCTCGAAGGCGGACGCCATCCGGTCGACTTCGGCGCGCCCAGCACCGAACCGGCGCGCCTCCGCGCGCCACCGGTCGACGCTCGCTGACACTTCGGCCAGGACCCCGCGCGCGGCGGCGGGCCCGAGCCCGTAGTAGCGCGCGGTCCCGAGCGTCGGCTCGAGCGAGGCGCGCGGGTCCTCCGCCACGACGCCCGTGGTGAGGAACCGGCCGCCCTCCTCCGCCGGGGTTGGATTCAGGTCGTAGGCCGGGGCGAGGCGCCAGCCGCCGTCCCCCAGGCGGAGGAACCCGTGGTTGCGGAGATGGTCGTCGTGGTTCGAGACGAGCACGGTGAAAACCATCCGCCGCCAGAGTTCCTTCAGATCGGCCGCGGGCGAGGCGCCGTAGCGCCGGATCGCCTCCGCGATCTCCGGGTAGGACCTGGTTTCCCGGTCGGCGGCGCCCAGCATGGTCATCGCCGACAAAAAGGGAATGCGGCGGCCGGCGACGCGATCGAACCGGCGGACGATGAGGACGCTTCCTCCCCGAACCTCCTCGAGGCGTGCGTCGGCGACCGCGATGCCGGCGGCGCGAGCCAACGAGAGAGCGACTCCTTCCCAGCGTGGAACGTTCCAACCGTCGCTTCGGCGCGGGAACTTGGCCATCCAGAGCTCCCCGTCGCGCCCCAGCACCGACGCCTTGGGACGGGCGCCCCCGAGCGACGATCCCGGTGCCAGCAGCACGGCGAGGTCGTCGTCGTCCTCGGCCCCTGCATCCAGCTTCTCCGCGGCGCCGAGCAGACGCGCCAACTGCACGAGCGGCGGAACGGCGGAGGCCCTCGGGGCTCCGAGGAACGGTCCGTCCGGCCCCTCCCGAAACCGCAGGGCGCCGTGCCGCGTTCGGTCGTCCACTCCGAGCAGGTAATCGGCCTCGGTCAGGCGCTCCGGCGTCGCTCCCGCGGCCGCCGCCGCCCGGGCGCGGGCCCGGCCGATGAGCTGCCGCCCCCACCGGTCGGGCGCCGCGTCGCGGAAGCAGCCGAAGCCTCCTTCCGCGTGAAACGGTCCCGCACGCAGCGGGAGCGCGGGATCGAGTTCGAAACGCCCCGGATGCCCGAGCCAGTCCGGGGTGTACTGGAACGACGCCGTCGTCCGGCCGCCCCGCACCCGCAGCCACAACTGCCCCACGGGCCCGTCGAATCCACCGAGGCCGAGGTGGACCAGGACCTGCCGCTCCATCGGGATGTCCCCTGCCTAGAAGAGTCGATCCCGGAGCCGGACGCGCTGCGGCAGACGATCCGCCTCCAGCTCGAGACCCAACGCGTCCCGGCCGGGATCCGCGAGCTCGCGCAGGCGTTTCTCGAGTCCGAGGACGAACAGCACCCGGGCGTAGTTCCCGAGGGCGACGCCGGGGTCGCCCCGTTCGATCCGGTGCAGCGTCGCGCGGCTGATCATGGCCCGCTCGGCCATGAGCGCCATGGGGATGCGGCGGCGGCGGCGCGCGTCCCGCACGTCCGCGCCCAGCTTCTCGAGGCACGGGACCAGGGGCAACGGGAGGGTCGCGAGGGAGCTGGGGGCGGCGGGGCTCATGATCTATAGCGGCTTGTATTCAAGTCTGAAATAGTGTTTCTGACTTAAATACTAAACGCTACGGTGATAGGACGCCACAATCTCGCCGCGTAGCGCGGCGGGCCCGGCGGGGCTACGGCAACCTGCCGTCGCAGGGCGGGGCGCACCTCGGAAAGAGCTCGCCGATCCATCATCCTTGCATATTGAAAGTCCAGGGTTTGATCTACAAGGATGTTGCTCTGCAGACCGGTGGCGGGAGTTCCAGGCCGGGTGTGGCGGGCGCTTGCAACGCCGACCCCCAGCCCGGCGGCACCCACGCCTTGGAACGCCGACTCAGCCGGCACGCGCGCACCTTCGCTTCGACTTTTCCACAATTCGCCTCCGCGCGGGAAAAACTCCCCCCGATTTACGTCGGAACATGGTGGAGGACCTCCCCATGAACGAACGGATCACGAAACCGGAAAACGACGCGCTAACGCCACTGGCCCGCGTGCCCGGCCAGCCCTATACTCGGGCGACGACCGATGACCGACAGGGAGACGGAGCGGCTCACCCGACGCGGTGAACCGCTCACCCGGACCGAGAGGCTCCTCGTCACGATGTTCGTCACCATGTTCGCGACGATGATCGCGGCGGGCGCGCTCGCGTTCACCACGCTGAGCGGCCAACTCGTGGACATGCAGGAACAGACCAGCGCCCAGCTCCTGGACATGCAGGA
>VXWI01000011.1:0-78883 GCA_009835985.1 Acidobacteriota bacterium
CCACCAGCCCCGCCTCCGCCAGCCCGGCCGCGAGGCGTTCCGCCACCGCAATTCCATAGGGGGTCGCTCTCCGCGAGCCGACCACCGCCACCCCGGGCGCCGCGAGGTCGGCATCGCCTGCGCTTTCGAGGGCGATGGGCGGCACGGCGATTTCGGCGAGCGGCGGCGGGAAGCCGGGTTGTCCCAGAATCAGCAGCCGGCGTCCCGCCTCAGCGGCCGTGTCACGCCAACGACGCGCCGCGTCGAGACGCCCGGCCGGCAACTCGCCGAACCTCCGCCGGAATGTTGAAACGGCTGCTTCCAGGTTGGCGCTCTCGAAGCAGCGGGCGCGCTCGCGGGGCGGTGGCCGCTCGGCAAGGGCGATCGCGAGCGCCGCCTCTTCGAGACCGGCGCGAGGTTGTTCTCCGGACGGGGCGGGACAGTTCGTCATCGAGGTTCTCGCAGGAGGCCGGTTCCGCGGCTTCGGGGATCGAAACGGATCGAAACGCCCTCAGGAGTCCTAGACGTAATTCGTGTCGTTTTTTTCTCACCCCGATGGTGTTTTCCCCCACCGCCCGGCACGCGCTACTATCGGAGGCCGCCCGGATTCTCGTCCGGAGCCTTCTCCAGGGCAGTTGCCCGGGAACCACCGACATGGCCTGTTCATTGCATTCAAGACTGACGATGCACCGGATGCCCGCGCCCTTCCGCACCGCCTGGTTGCTCAGCGCCGCGACCTTGCTGATCGGGGGGTCCGCGGCGGCCCAGCCCACCGCGCCGCTCGACGCCGCGGCCGCGCTGCTTCCGGGGTCCATGCCGCGCGAAGCCTCCGCATCCGGCGGCAGCGAGCGATCGGGTCAGGAGAACTCCTTCGGGGTGGAGGTGGCCAGCAAGGGCCTCTGGAAGGAGGCGGCCTACCGCTGGGAGAAGGCCGTGGAACTCGACCCCCAGAACCCGAAGGCCCACAACAACCTCGGGGTCGCCTACGAGCGCTCCGGCAAGTTCGAAGAAGCGCTTGAGTCCTACGAGACGGCGCTCGAGCTGATGCCCAGCAATGAACAGATCCGTCAGAACTACGAGTTGTTCCGCGAGGCCTACGAGCGAAAGAAGCGGAAGGACCGCGACGCCGCCCGCTCCCGGAGGCGCTGATCAGCCCAATGGGTCTCTCTCGCTATCGCGGGTTCGCTGCGGTAAGCGCGCTCTCGCTGCTCGGATTCACCGGTTGCGCGGCCGGGCCCTATGTCGAGGTGCCCATCGAGATCCCGATCGACGCCAAGCTGGACCTTTCGGAATACGGACGGGTGCTCGTCGGCAGCTTCGTCAGCCAGACCAATGAGAACCTGGATCTCGACTCGGAGACCTCGCGGCTGCTCCGGAACCAGCTGCGCCTGAACTCGCGGCTGGCGGTGATCGAGGCCGAAGTGGAGCCACTCGGAGACTTTTCGGATGCGGCGCTCGAAGCCAGCGGACTCGCCGAACAGTTCGACGACATGGCGGCCGAAGCGGTCGCGATCGGCGACGGAGAGATCTCCCGGCAGGAGTGGATCGACCTCGAGCAGGACAAGCTCCTAGAGGACGAGGAGTACTGGCGGCAGTTGGGCGAGGAGTTCGAGGAGCCGCTGATCATCAGCGGCCGGCTCCGCTTCGCGGCGGAGGAACGCTCGGGATTCTCCCGCCGCGACCGTTACGTTCGCGACAGCTTCAACCGGCCCCGGCTCGTGCGCAGCACCCAGTTCCAGGAGCGCAACGCCTACACCCTGACCGCGGAGTTCTATTTCATTGACGGCGCGAGCGGCCGGACCATCCATCGCGAGCGCTTCACCGAGGAGGTCATCTTCGGACGGGACGAGGAGAGTTCGGCACTCTCCTCCTACTTCGAACTGATGGACCGCATCCTCCCGAATTTCCTGAGCGTGGTAACGCCGCAGACGTTCCGAGGCACCCGAATCCTGTTGCGTTGATTGGCTCCCAGGCAGTTGAAAGGAGAAGGCTCGTGACACGCGACTCTTCGAAACCCGGTTCCCGGGCCCGGGCGCCCTTCGTTCTCACCGTCCTGCTGGCGGTCCTCGGCACGGCGGCCGTGGCGCCGGCCCAGTACTTCATCCCGTTCTACGGGAAGAACAAGGTCAAGTACGACAAGCACGACTGGCAGGTGTACCGGTCGCCGCACTTCGACGTCTACTACTACCCCGAGATGGAGGAGGAACTGGGACGGCTGGTGAGCTACGCCGAGAGCGCCTACGAGACCATCTCGGACGAACTGAAGCACGAGATCCCCTTCGCCATTCCGCTGATCCTCTACAAGACCTTCTCCGAGTTCGCGCAGACGAACCTCTCGCCGTCGGAGATCCCGGAAGGCGTGGGGGCGTTCGCGGAGTCGTCCCGGGACCGGATGGTGATCCCCATCGACAACCCGCCGGATGAACTCCAGGAGCTCTTCCTCCACGAGCTGACCCACATCTTCGAGTTCGACATCATCCCCCGGTCGCTCTTCCGGCAGACGGTGCCGCTCTGGATCGATGAGGGCCTTGCGACGTACATGGAGGACGAGTGGGACCCGGTGGACCTGATGGTGATTCGCGACGCGGCGGTCGCGGACCAGATCCCCACCTTCCAGGAACTCAACCAGCGCTTTTCCCGCGCGCCGTATTCCTTCGGGGCGTCCATCTTCGACTTCATGGAGGAGCGCTTCGGGAAGGAGGGCGTGCGACAGTTCGTGTTCTCGCTGCGCCGGGCGGTCACCGGCGGGGTCAGCGAGGAAGTCTTCGAGCAGGCCTTCCGCATGCCTTCGGAAGAGTTCTACCGCGAGTACAAGCGCTGGATGAAGGAGCGGTTCAAGCCGTTCCGGGACAAGGAGATTCCGGAGGACTACAGCGTGGACCTGTCGCCGCGGGAGGGCCGCTACGTCGGAGCGATCTCCGCCGCGCAGTCGCCCTCGGGCGAGGTCATCGCGGTCCTCGCCGGGAACCGGCGCGAGTCGGAGTACGACGTGGTGCTGCTGTCGGCCCGGGACGGCGAGGTGATTCGCAACCTGACGCCGGGATACGCGGGCGAGTTCCTCAACGTGGTGGGGCTGAGCGGCGCGGACCAGCTCATGGGGCGAAACCTGAGCTGGACCCCGGACGGTTCGCAGGTCGCCTTCTTCGGCCGCTTCCAGAAGCGCCGCGCGTTGCTCTTCGCCGACGTGGTGGAATCGAGAATCGTCCGGCGGATCGAGATGCCGCTCGACCGGGCCAAGTTCCCGCACGTGGGGCCGGGCGGCGAGTGGGTCTATTTCACCGCGCTCAACAACGCGATCTCCGACGTGTACCGGGTGAACATCGAGACCGAGGAGATCGAGAACATGACCCGGGACGACTTCCACGACAAGTTCCCTACGGTCAGTCCGGACGGCGAATGGATCTATTACAGCCGGCGGATCAGCGGTTACGACAAGCTCTACCGTCTGCGGATCGCCACCGGCGAGAAAGAGCAGATCACGTTCGGGACCTTCCACGACGTGGCCCCGATCTTCGCGCCCAACGGCCGCGACCTCATCTATTCCTCGAATGAGGACGACGGGATCTTCAACATCCGGTCGCTGGACACCGAGACCGGCGACATCCTCCAGTACACGGATGTCCTGGGCGGCAACTTCGCGCCCAGCGTCATCCGGGATCCCGACACCGAGCAGGAGACGCTGCTCTTCACGAGCTACTACAAGGGCAACTGGGGGCTGCACACGCTCGGCATGGACGAGCCGGTGAAGGAGATCTTCGCGGACACCATCGTGCGGACCCCGGGGCCGGTCATCGACTTCGTCCCCACCGTCAATCACCAGGTCATCAGCGAGAACAAGCGCGAGAAGGGACGCTTCGAGAAACTGTTCCTCGACGGGCCGCCTCCGATCACGGCCGGTTTCACCAGCGACTTCGATTTCCTCGGCGGCACCGCGATCTCGCTTTCCGACGTACTCGGGGATGACCGGCTTTCGTTCACTGCGTATTCGGTCCGTTCCTACCGCATCTACAACGCCCAGTACGCCAACCTGGCAGGACGGCTCCAGTACGCCGTGGAGGCGCACGACCAGACCTCCTTCTTCTACCCGGGGCTTCCGTACTACCTCACGAACTTCTGGTCGCGCGCGGACAGCATCGGCACGATCCGCTCCTCGGGGGCCTCGGCGCGGGCGCTGTATCCACTCAGCCGTTTCCGGCGGTTCGAGATGGGGATCGGCTACGACTATCAGAAGGCCGGCTTCGAGAACATCTACCTCCAGCCGGGCGAGGACCCGCTCTTCCCCCAGCAGTTCGTCGACCAGTACGACGACTTCTACAGCCGGATCTTCCCGACCGGCCATGTCCTGCCGGCGCGCGCCGCGTTCGTCCAGGACACGATCCGGTTCCGCCAGCTCGGACCGGCGGTGTTCCCGCAGGCCGGCAGCACGGTCTATGCGGGGCTCGAGTGGTCCCCCGGCGGGCCGTTCCTTTCGAGGACGACCTTCAATCTCGATGCCCGGAAGTACTTCCAGGTCACGACCTCCAGCGTGCTGGCGGCGCGGCTCAAGTGGATGCACAGCACCGGCGACGCGCCGGCGTTCTTCTGGTTCGGCGGAATGGGCGAACTGCGCGGCTACGACCTCTATTCCTTCGTGGGCAATCGGGGCGGGCACGCCACCGTCGAGTTCCGCTTCCCGATCATCGACGCCGCCATCACTCCCCTGGGGCTGATCGGCCCGTTCCGCGGCAGCGTGTTCATCGATGCCGGAGGGGCCGCCTACGACGGAGAGGAGTTGAACATCTACTCCTCCGAACGACGGGAATCGCGCCTCGGCCGGCTCTGCGGTCCGCGCCAGAACGTCGTCTGCGTGTCAGAAGGCGGCGGCCTCGACGACTTTGTGGCTTCCTACGGATTCAATGCCCGCGTCTATTTCCTCGGGCTGCCGCTGAACTTCGCGTGGTCCAAGCGTACCGACTTCGCCACAACGCTCGACGGCTGGAAGTTCGACTTCTGGATGGGCTGGCCCTTCTAACGTCGAGCGGTTTGGGAACGGGGTCCCCGGCCCGTTGATGCATCGGACGTAAGGGAGAAGGGCCGGGGACCCCGTTCCCAAACCGCCCGGCGCTTCGCGCCGCGAACCGCAACTCCCTCGCGCGCACTTCGGCGAGTTCCGGTTCGTCGTTTCCTTCTGTGAAAGGGAGTAACCCCCTTTCACACTTTCCCCCGAAATCGCGGGCAGCGAACCAGAGGTTCGCTGCCATTTTGTTTTTCGGGCAGGACTGCTTTGGTGCCTTGCGCTGATCGCAGAACGGCTTGGAACGCCGGGTTCCCGAGCTACGAGGAATGGACGCCGGCTGGCGCCGTCTCCCATCCCTCGTGCTCAAGGGGTCTCCGCAGAGCTATGGCTCTGCTTCGGAAACAGCCGGCACGCGCGGTGCTCGGCACCGCGCACGTCGTAACGCCACCCACCACGAAGGGGCCGCCGGCTTCAGCCGGCGCCCCGCTACCCCCAACTCTGGATCCAGGACACCGCCTCCGGCGCGAGGCCCGGGCCGTCGTGCTTGACGTAGACGTACAGCGTTTCCACCCGGTCGCGAAGCCGTTCCAGCATCCCGGAGATCACCACTCGCTCCTCGGGGGTGTAGGGAGGGTCCCGGCGGAGACGGACGTAGGCGAAATCGGCGGTGACGGGGACGTCCGGCGGCTCTTCCAGTTCCGAGATCCCAGCTACGAGCGCCGCGCCGGCCACCCGGCAGGCGCCGCGCACGGCGTCACAGTCCCACGAGTCGTGCCGGAACTCGAGCGCGGCGCGGGTTCCCGCGGGCAGGCTCGCCAGGAACGCCGCCAGCCGTTCGTCGTTGCGCTGAAACCAGGGCGGGCACTGAAAGAGAATCGGTCCCAGGCGTTCTCCGAGCGGCTCGAGCGCCTTGAGAAACGAAGTCACCGACTCCTCGGTATCCGCGAGCCGGGCTCGGTGGGTGATTCCCTGATGCGCCTTGACCGCGAAGCGGAACGACTCCGGCGTGCTCTCGGCCCAGGACGCCGCGAGTTCGGGTTTGGGAAAGCGCCGGAAGGTGTGATTCACCTCCACGCTCCGGAAGACCGAGGCGTAGTAGGAAAGGAAATCGGCGGGCTTCGTTTTCTCCGGATAGAAGGCGCCCACCCACTCCCGGAAGCCGTAGCCGGACGTGCCGGCGAGCAGGTTCAACTGCCTTCGAAGAGGCTGTCGAAAGCGGCCTTGGCGTCCCGGGCGGTGTCCAGCTTCCTCCCGGTCACGTCGAGGACCTCGGTGGGGCGGAAGTGGAGACATTCATTGCCGGCCCACTTGTTGACGATGCGCTCCGGAATGTCGGCCCGGCACTCGTAGCGTTCCTTCGGATCGAAGAACGTGCAGTGCCGGCAGGAGCGGAGCGGTGTGCCGCACGTGGGACACGTCGAGCCGATGACGATCGAGACTTCACCGGTCGGCCACTGATACCCGCAGCGGGCGCACCGGGTCACGATGGTGGCGCGCCGGTCGCCGGCGAGCCGGAGCGTTCGCAACTGCTCGGTATTGCCGAGATCGGCGAGCCGCTCGCCCACTTCGCGCTGGAACCGGCGCTGCTCTTCGCTATCGCGACGCTTGCGCTGTCCGCGGCGGCGGTACTTCATTCGGGAAGAAGATCTACGGGGATTTCGAGAGAAGGCCCGTGGGGCCATCCGGAGAAGACGCGCAAACGAGGCGCGACACGCTGATCCATCGGATGCCCGGGACGACTCAGCGGCGCTGAATCGCCGACGGTGGGAGCAGTTCGAGGAGCGTCAGAGACGCGGGGCATCGGCCCCGACTGCCGAGTCCGAAGCCTAACACGCCCGGAAGAGCGGCCGTCAACAGCCGGTGGAGGAACCCACGTGAACGCCAGGACGCGACGCTGAGGGCCGCGCAGCGGCGTGGCTCAGCCGGGATGCATCGCCCGTCGAGCCCGACCGGGAGAACTGGGCCGCGTGGGTCTTGCCACGGGCTGTCAGACCTGGCACCCCGGGCAGTAGAAGGAGGAGCGGCCCGCGATCGGGATGCGGGCGATCTCGCTCCGCCGGCAGCGAGGGCAGGCGCCGCCCTCGCGCCCATAGACGAAGAAGCGCGCCGAGGTGCTCTGCCGGCCGGCCTCGCCATCGCTCAGGTAGAGGATCTCCGGGGTCCGGGTACTGCGGATCGACCGGCGCAGCGTCCAGCGGATCGCGCGATGGAGTCTTGCGGCCTCCCGGTCTCCGAGTTCGGCAGCGTTCCGGGCGGGGTGGATGCCGGCGCGCCAGAGCGCCTCGGCTGCCTGGATGTTGCCGATCCCGGCGATCCGGTCCTGATCCATGAGCAGCGACTTCACAGGCCGGCGGCTGGCGCGGAGCAGTGCAGCGAGACGCTTTCCGGTGAATGCCGGTCCGAGGGGTTCGGGACCGAGGCGGGCAAGCCGTTCCTCGTCGGCGGGAAGGCATACGGAGAAATGGCCGAAGCGCCGCTTGTCCGAGAAGAGCACCCGGCGCCCGCCGGCAACCCGGAGAGCCGCCCGGACCGCCGGTGGGTCAGCATCGCCGGCACGGCGGAGCGCCCACTTGCCGCTCATGCCGAGGTGACTGAGGAGCGACGCGCCGCCGTTGTCGAACTCGATGCGCAGGAACTTGCCCCTCCGCTGGACCGCCGCCACCACGCGACTCTCGGCTGCCTCCCGAATCGAGTTCTCCGACTGTCCGCGCCGCGTGAGCGGGTCGGGAACCGCGACCTCGAGCAGCCGCTCCCCGGCCAGCCAGTTGGTCAGGTTCTCGCGGTTCGCTTCCGCTTCCGGGAGTTCCGGCAAGAAGGTTCTTGAGAGAGTCCGGCTAGCCGCTCAGGATTTCGCGGACGGCGCGGTGGGCCTGGTCGATGGCGGATTGGGTGTAGGCGTAGGCGCCAGCGTCGGAGTTCGCGATGTGGATTCGTCCGAAGGGTTTCCGGCCGATCTCGTTCGGGGCCTCGCCGGGAGCGAAGGGAGGATCCCAGAGCGAGTTGAATTCGAACGCGTAGCCGTGCGGCCAGCGGTTCACGGTGAGCCCCAGGATGTCGCGGTTCGGATCGAAGCCCCCGGGACCAAGGGCTCGCGCGAGCTGGCTCCGGGTTTCGCGTTCGAAGGTCTCGAATCCCATTTCCAGCAGCTCGTGCTGTCCCGCGGCGTGCTGCACCCGGGCGCTGGCTCCGGGGAGACACGGCGTGCGCACGGCGTGGAGCACGATGAGGTCTTCGGGGCCGCTCGAAAAGTCGTAGCTCCCGATGCTGACCGGAAAGTCGAGCGACACGCTGGCGTGGAACCCGGCGGGAAAGTAGATGTTCGAGGTTCCGAGCGAGGCGAAGGAGGTCCAGTTCCGGATCAGGACATTCGAATAGACGAGCGGCACCTTCGGGGGGTAGGCGAGCGCCGCACGCTGCTCCTCGGGGAGTTCGGGCATCAGGTAGGGAATCACCCGGTTGTAACAGGCGAGCACGACGTGGCCCGCATGGACACGGGTCTCGGCGCCGTCCTGGACATAGGTGACGCTGGCCGGTGCGGCGCCGCCGTCCCGCACCCGAACCGCGGTGCTGTTCAGGCGGATGCGGCAGAGGGAGTCGGGACGGTCGAGGGCTCCGTAGTCGAGCCGGGCCTCGACGATGTCCTCCTGGGTGCTGCCCGCGGCAGCGGCCGGAACCAGTTTGCGCACCAGCAGCCGGGCGATGGTGGCGTTCCCGTCCGGGAAGTGGAAGATGTAGGGGTCCGGGTTGTCGTTCGGTTTCGCGGTCAGGCTGAGCCGGGGATGGTCTTCCGCGGTGAGATCCATGTCCCGGAACCCGGGATATCCGAGACCCCAGAGGTCGAGCGCGGGGACGCCGTCCGGCCCCATGCCGAAGAGCCCGTGAGTGCGCTGCCGGTAGAGCGACTGGATCTCGGCGCCCATGCCCAGCGCCCCGAGGAAGGCCTGGTAGCTGGTGGCTGCGAGTCGTTCCTTCTTGGCGTTTCCGTCCAGGTCGGGCCACGGATCCCCGGGGGCGTCGTAGAGGCGCACGAAGTCGGAGCGTCCGGACCCGCTCAGGGGAGCGTCGGCAGCGAACTCGGCGGCGGGGCGCCGTCCCATGCCGGTCACCAGCCGGTCCTCGCCGAAGTCCTCGCTGCCGAAGAACACCGAGTTCCGGAGCCCGTGGGACCGGTAGAGATTGCGGTCGAAGGCCGTGAAGAAGAGTTCGAGGTCCACCCCCAGATCGTCCAGCAGGCCGTTCACCGCCGGGCTGAAGGTGGAGGGGGAGTCGAGGGACTGGGTGCCGCCGTAACCGAGCACGGTGCGGCCCTCGTGGGTGAACTCGTTCCGCTTTGCGTGACCGCCGAAGTCGTCGTGGTTGTCGAGGACCAGGATCCGCGCCTCCGGGAAGGCCTTGCGGTAGAACCAGGCGGCGCTGAGGCCACTGATGCCGCCGCCCACCACGACCAGGTCGAAACTTCCTCCGTCGGTGGCGCTCGAGTCGTCCCAGGACCCGCCGTCCTCCACCCGGTCGCGCAGCTCGTGGGCGACCTCGAAGGAACCCGGGTGGCTGCCGCGCAGGCCGGTCAGCGCCGGAGGATACGGGCCGCTCGGTCCGGCCGCCGTACAGGCGCCGAGCAGCCAACCGGAGGCCCCCGGAAGCGCCAGAGCCCCCACTCCCACGGGAATCCCGTTCAGGAAGTCCCGGCGGCTGATCGTCCGGTTCATCCCGAGCTCGCGGTCGCTCCGCCGGGTGTGGCCGACCGAAGCAACGGGGTCTCGATCGCTGGTCATCCCGCCTCGAATCTTCCCACTTTCCGGCCCGATCCGAGTCGAGGTCTCCGTCGCCGTCCGGTAAATTGGCGGTCCCGTCCAGCCCCTCCGGAGTCCCTTCCATGCAAAGATCGCAGTCCCGACACGAAACGCTCCGCGTCCTTCCCACGCTCGCCGGGTAGCACAGGCAATGCGACGCCGCCGGTTTCTGACTTCGGTCGCGGGTGTCGCGGTGGTCTCGGGCTACCGCGGGGTGCCGGCGGCTACGCGGCTGAACGGACGGATCGGCATCGTCGGCGGAGGCATCCTGGGATGCTCCATCGCGCTCCACCTCGCGCGCCGGGGCGCCGACGTCACCGTCTTCGAGCGCGAGGGACCTGCAGCCGGCGCCACCGGGAACTCCTTCGCGTGGATGAATGCCAGCTTCTCGAAGCGGCCGCACTCGTATCACGAGCTGAACTGGCGGGGCCTCCAGGGCTGGCGGCGGCTCGAGGCCGAGCTCGGCGGCGCGCTCGAGGTGAGTTGGGGGGGCAGCCTCGAGTACCGCATCGAGGCCGATCGCGTGCGGCTCCTGCACGAGCAGCTCGCGCGGAGTCAGCGCTGGGGCTACCCCATCCACCAGTTGGATGAGGCCCGGTTTCGTGAACTCGAGCCGGGGTTGACTCCGGAGGCGCCGGTCCTCGCCGCGATCTGGGCGAGTGCCGAGGGACACATCGAGCCGCGCTCGGCGACCCGGGCGCTCTGGGCGGCGGCCGAGGCCGCCGGGGCGGAATTCCTGATTGCCGAGGTGAACGCACTGGACATCGGCTACGGCGTCCTGCGGGGTGTCCGGACCTCGGCGGGCGACCATGAACTCGACACGCTGGTCCTCGCGGCCGGGGTTCAGGCACCCGAACTGGCGTGCCAGGCGGGGGTCGACGTACCCCTGATCGAGTCCCCGGGCATCCTTGCCCACTCGACTCCGGCGGAGTCGGTCGTGAACCGGATCGTGCTGGCGCCGAGCATCCACGTGAAGCAGGCCGCCGGCGGCAAGGTGGTGGCCGGCGTCGGCTTCGCGGGCGCGGGTTCGACGGACCACTCGCACGCGGTGGGTGAGGAGATCTTCCGGGAGACCGCCAAGGTGCTCCCGGCAGCGGCCGGCCTCGAGATGGACGAGGTCAGCCTCGGCTACCGGGTGCTACCCCGGGACGGACACCCCATCGTCGGTTTCGATCCGGCGGCGCCCGGCATCTACTTCGCTTCGATGCACAGCGGGATCACGATGGCCCCGGTCATGGGCATGTTCGCCGCCATGGAAATCCTCGACGACGCCGAGGTCACGCTGCTGTCGGACTACCGGCTCGCGCGCTTCTCCTCATAGCGCGCTGGCTGGCCCCGGCACTTTCGGGGCCGTACACACGTTTTCCGCAACGCAGTTTGTTATCCGCTTCCAGCCAACCCCCCTTCGGGCTGCCGCTTGGGGATGGGTGGGTCTTCGCGCGACAGCCCCCGGCAACGCCGGACGCCGGATGTAAGGAGGTGAACTTTCCAGCGCAACCCGAATATACCACATCGTCGGTTCATAAGCCACTGAATTACCGAGTGTCATAGGCCCGGAAGACGATCTCCAGATCGCGGCGCGCGATCTCGAAATCGGAGCGTGGACGGCGCGCGGGATTGCGGACCGAGCGGAGGAAATCCCTGGCCATCGCGCCGAACCCCATGAGGTCCGCGAACGGCCCCACCCGCAGCCGGATTCCCCGCCCGGCGCGCGACCACAAGTAGAGCCCGTTGCTTTCGAAGACGATGCGACCGCCCTCACCTTCCACGACCGAGTGCTGCAGGATCCCTCCGGGGAGCGCAGGAGTGTCCCAACCGTAGCGGACTTCGGCGCGGACTCCGGACGGGTATTCGAGTTCGAGGCGAGCGTGCCGCTCCGGCTCGCTTCCGCCGGGAAAGTCCGCCCGCACCGCCTCCGGCTCGGTGCCGACGATGGCGCCGAGGAGCGCGACGAAATGGATGCCGCCTTCGAGCAGCGCGCCGTGGCCGACCCGCCAGTCGGACGGTTGCTGCCGGGTGAGCTTCGACACGCGCACCCGGCGCAGCGGCCCGATTTCCGGGAGCCACCCCCCGAGACGGCCCAGGGACGGCTTGTAGAGGTAGTTCTCCGCAACCATCAACGACCCGGGCGGCCGTCCGGCCAGCGCGCGGCCGATCGCGTCGACTTCCGTGCGTGACTGCGCCATCGGCTTTTCCACGAGGACCGACTTGCCGGCTTCAAGGGCGGCGACCGTCTGGGTGGCGTGGTATTCAAGCGGGGAGCAGATAGCGACCGCCGTGATGCCCGGACGCTCCAGGGCCTCCTCGAAACCAGCGAGCGCCTCGCCGGAGAACCGCGCTGCGAGGGCCCGGGCCGACGCGGAGCTCCGGCTGGTGAACGCGAGCCGCGCATGCGGCGCCAGGTTGGCCGCGTGCACCCGGGCGATCCGGCCGCAACCGACGATGGCGACCGTGGGGAGGCCGGGGGCGGCGTCCGCGGCAGTTGCTCCGGTCAAGACGTTCTCCGGTTCACGATTCCGTCCGCGATGCGAAGGGCTCCCGCCGCAATTGTGAGGCTGGGGTTGACCCCGCCGGAAGCGGGAAAGGTGCTGCCGTCGGTGACGAAGAGGTTGTCGAGTCCGCGCACCCGGCCCGCCGGGTCGAGTGGCGCGTTGTCCCCTCCGCTTCCCATCCGTAGCGTGCCCACCGCATGGGAGAACGACGCAATGGGCCAGACGTGGGTCGCGAGCGCGCCCGCCGCGCGGAGGATCTTCCGCGCCCGCCGCACGAGCAACTGCAACCGGTCGTGGTCGGCTCTCCGGTAGCGGTGCTCGACCCGAATCCGCTTCATCCCGAACGCGTCCCTGTCATCTCCCAGAAAGACCCGGTTGGCCGGGTCCGGTTCGTCCTCCGCGACGCACAGAAGATTCTGGAGCCGGTCCACGAGCGGCTTCGCGAGGAAGGCGCCGGCGACCTTTCCGGCGGCCCGGCGGACGACGCCGGCGTCCGGGGTGTAGATGTCCTGGATGACTCCGGCCGCGAGCCCGTCCCGGTCACGCGTCTCTTCATAGAAGTCGGTGAAACAGACCTGCTTGTGGAAGACCGCTTCCGGGTTCGTTCGGACGGGGAAGAGCCCGGCGACCACTGCGTTGCAGTGCCGCATGAGGTAGCGCCCGATGTGGGGTTCGTCCGGAGGCTCGCCGAGCCCGGACCTGAGGAGGATCGCCGGGCTGCCAAGCGCGCCGGCGGCGAGCACGAACAACGGGGCCTCGAAGGAAACGGTTTCGCCGGATTCCTGATCGACGCAGTCGGCGCTGACTACCTTCACACCGCGGGCCCGCAGGCTTGACACCACGATGCCGGCACGGACCACGAGTCCCTTCCGCTCGGCGCGGCGCAGGATGCCGGCGGCGTCGTTCTTGGCGTCGATGGCACAGGGGAAGCCGTCACAGGTGTTGCAGCGCACGCACTGCGGTTTGCCGGTCTCCGAGAAGTTGATGGCCAGCGGGATCGGGAACGGCTGGAAACCGAGACCTTCTCCGGATCGCCGGATGCGTTCGGCCGGCGCGGAGAACGGAATGGGAGGAAAGGGATACGGACCCGAGCGCGGGGGCTCGAGCGGATCGGCGCCCGCGGCGCCGTGGACACCGAGCAGTCGCTCTGCCTGCGTGTAGAAGGGCTCCAGGTCCCCATAGCCGATCGGCCAGCGGGCGAAGTCCGGGGGCCGGAGCCGGAGCGATGCGCCGCCGTAGAACACCGACATCCCGCCGACCGTCTCGTTCATGGGGAGCGGGCGAAACCGGCGGTCCCCGAGTTGCCGCACCGAGAGGGGCGTCCTTCCCCGGTAGCGGAGGTCGCTCAGGATCGCCCGTGGGTTCCAGTCGCCTGCATCCCGATGCGGCCAGCGTCCCCGCTCGAGGACCAGTACCCGGGCCCCCGCCTCGGCAAGCCGATGGGCGGCGAGGGCTCCGCCGAGGCCGGACCCGATGACGACGGCGTCCCAGCCGGCGGCGTCGTCCGAGCGGGACACGGCCCGAAGGAGTCCGTTACCCGGCGGCGCCGGCCTCCACGAAGGCCGTTGCGGCGACCGCCAGGATCAGCACCCAGGCGCCGTAGTGGAAACCTTCGCGCCGGAAGGATTCGACGCGGGGCAGGTCGGGCCGGAACTTCCCGGACATGTTCCGCTGGATGTAGGTCTTGTAGTACTCGACGAGGAAACGCTCGAGCCCCCCGTTCATGTAGATCAGGACTCCGAGCGCGACGGGCTCACCGGGCGTCTGTAGCCAGAAAAAAAGCGGCGAGGCGACGGCAAGCGCAAGCCCGGAGCGGAAGAACTTGAGGGTGTGGAACCCCTCGAAGGGAGCGTCCTTCCAGGCGCCGCCTCCGGACACGAGCAGGCCGGTCAGGTAGGCGACGACGAGATAGGCCCAGAAACCGGTCACCGGTGTCCCGATGAAGAGCACCGCGATGACTCCGGAGACGAGCACTACGCCGGCCGCGATCCGGAGCGCCCGGCTCCTCACCGGGCGCCCGAGGATCGTGAGCGCCGAGGGGACGAAGTATTTCTCCTGCGGCTCCTCGCGGAAGCAGCCCTTGTGGAGTTCGGTGAGGAAGCGCTCGAGCCCCATCACCAGGAAGAAGAGCTGGACCAGCCCCAGCTCCGCGACCCGTTCGCGGAGGACGGGAACCGCGAGCAGGAAGGCGAAGATGATCAGCGAGAAGAGGACGCTGCGCGGGAAGGTGCGCGGCTTGAAGCCCTCCCACGGCGAGTCCTTGAAACCGCCCCACAGCGACGTGTAGAGCCCGGACAGCGCGGAAACCAGGAACCCGCCCAGGAACCCGGCGCTCATTCCGCGCTACCGGTCGCCGGGCCGCCCGTTAACGGAGGACGTCGAACTGGCGGGTGTACTTGACCGTCAGACTGCGGTTCTGGGGGCCGATCAGGACGTTGCCGAGTCCCTCGGTGTCGTTGTAGACGACGAACAGGCCGGTGCCGGCGGTGTTCAGCCAACTGAAACGGGCGTTGGTGGACCAGATGTCGGCGTCGTCGTTGTATTGGACGAGCGCCTGCAGGTAGATCAGCGGGGTGAAGTTGTACGCCACCCGGAACTGGCCGAGGTTCGCCACGAAGCTGCCTTCGGCCAACTGGATGTCGTTGTAGAGCCACGCCGCCGAGGTGATGAGGCGGGTTCCCCAGCGGTAGTTGATGGTGGTGTCCACCGTGTTCTGTTCCCCCGACAGGAACCCGCCGTAGTCGATGGCTCCCGAATACGAGAGCGGCGCGGCGCGGTTCGTGTTCCAGCGCCAGCCCGCCTGCCAGTGCTTGTAGGTCCCGGGCGGGACCACGATCCCCTCCCGGATCTCGAACGGTTCCTCCAGCCCCTCGGTGATGAGGTTCATGGCCGGGCTGAAGTACCAGCCGTTCTCGAAGTCGAAGTGGTTGTCCACGTGCAGCCGGCTCGTCTCGAGGAAGCCGTCGAGCGTGCGGAAGCCGTTGTAGGTGATGTGCGGCCGCAACTCGCGGAAGGCGATGGGCAGTCCCTCGAAGATCTTCGGCCGGAAGTAGCTGAACCAGCCCCAGTCATAGCCTCGATAGGCCTTTCGGCGGAGGAAACCCACCTCCGGGTTGAAGTTGGCGGCGACTTCCGTGACGCCGGCCCACAGCCGGAGATCCCGGCGGAAGTACTCCCCGCGCGCCATGTAGGCGTACTCCCCGCCGTCGAGAAGTTCGTACCCCGGTGTCTCGGTCCGCGCCGCGAAACCGGTGAAGGTGAGGGTTTCGCCGATGCCGAGCCGCCCGTCGATGCCCCAGGTGCGGTTCCAGTCGTCCTCGGAGGCGGGGCCGCTGGTCCCCATCCGGTTCACGAACATGGCCCCGAGCGAAGACCGCTCCCCGAACTCGCGGCTCAGACTCATGACGCTGAAGTTGTTGGCCGCGACCACCCCCGCGACCTCCTGGGTCTGCATGTTCAGGAAACCGAGGTTGTAGTCGCCGGCTTTCCCCGAGAGCCGGGCGCCGCCGAGGATGGGCACCGGCGCGCCCC
Source organism: Acidobacteriota bacterium (assembly GCA_009835985.1). GTDB lineage: Bacteria > Acidobacteriota > Vicinamibacteria > Marinacidobacterales > Marinacidobacteraceae > Marinacidobacterium. The sequence continues at coordinate 15,789 of VXWI01000011.1, forward strand.
CGGGCCCGATCCCGATCCGGCGGCTGAAGAAGAGATCCACCGAGCTTCCCTGGCCCATGGAGAAGTTGCCGGCGTTCTCGAGGAAGAAGGGCCGCTTCTCGGGGAAGAAGAGGTTGAACCGGGAAAGGTTGATCTGCTGGTCGTCCACCTCCACCTGGGCGAAATCGGTGTTGTAGGTGAGGTCCACGTTGAGGCTCGGGGTAAGGCCGACCTTGGCGTCCACTCCGAAATCGGCGTTGCTCTGGCCCTCCACCTCGACGGCGTAGTCGCGCCCGGCGGCGCCGAGCAGGTAGGGGGTGACCTGGAAGTTCCGGGGACTCCTCAGTTGGAGCCCATGGAGCTCGCCGGCCGAGGAGAGCCGATAGAGGTCATAGATGCGCGCCACCGGGGACCAGTAGTCCTCCTCGCGCTTCCGGCGGATGTTGCGGTGGAAGTTGATCCCCCAGGTCTGCGGGCTCGACCCGTAACGGAGGGTCCGCAGCGGGATCGCGAACTCGGCCGACCAGCCTTCGTCGGTGACCTGGGTCGCCACCGTCCAGCTTGCGTCCCAGTTGACGTTGAAGCCGCCGCCGGAGCCGGTACGGGCGCGCATCTGGGGACCGCCCCCTCCGCCCCCGCCTCCGCCGCCGGCGTTGCTCAATTGCCCGTCGTACTCGAGTCCCGCCGGAGTGGTCCCGAAGACGAAGCCGTTCTGGAGGTCGTGGTAGGTGTCGAAGACGACGCGGAAGGAGTCGGTGTCGTCCAGGTTGGAATCGCGGCGCGCGTCGGTCGCGATGATCCCCGCGGGGTCGCTGTCGTAGAGCATGGCGCCGATGTAGACCGCCTCCTCGTCGAAGAGGATGCGGACCTCAGTCCGTTCCGTGGCAGGTTCGCCCTCGAAGGGATCCGCCTGCACGAAGTCGGTCAGAGGCTCGGCCGCCGCCCAGACGTCCTCGTCAAGCCGGCCGTCGATCGCCGGCGCCTCGATGGTCGAGAACGCGCGGCCGATACGGACGCCGGCCGCCGTCGTTTCGTCTTCCGCGCCGGTGACGGGAACCGCCCCGAGGAGGAGGCCGACGAGAACGAACGGGGGAAGAGCCGAAGAGCGCATAGCCGGTCAAATTTACCGCGCCGGGCGCCCTCGCGCACGCCTGGAAAACCGCGCCGCCGGGACGAGTCTGCCACGACGCGTGAGAGCCGCGGCACAAGCGACGAAAACACGGTGAAGACCCGCGGGAGACACCGTTTCCAGGCGGTCGCGGCGCCGGCCGCATGACATAGTTCGCGCCGCGCCGCCCGTCCCGCAGGAGAGGAGATTTCCGGAACATGAACCAAAAGGCCCCGGCCAGCACCCGCGAACTGCTGGACTTCGCCACCGAGATTGCCTGGGAGGCCGGGCGCCTCATCATGAGCCACTTCCAGGTGGGGGTGGGCGTCTCCACGAAACCGGACCGCACTCCGGTGACCGAGGCGGACATCGCCGGCGAGCGGCTGCTCCGGAAGCGCATCGAGGCGAAGTTCCCCGGCCACCGGATCCTCGGCGAGGAGGACGGCGAATCCGGTTCCGACCCCGCGCACCGGTGGATCCTCGATCCCATCGACGGCACCACCTCTTTCATCCACGGCGTACCGCTGTTCGGGATGCTCATCGGCCTCGAGATCAACGACGAGGCCGTGGTCGGCGTGTGCAACATTGCGGGACTCGGCGAGATGGTTACCGGGGGCGTGGGGGAGGGGGCCTTCTGGAACGGCCGTCCGGCGCAGGTCTCGAAGGTGACGGAGATGGCGAACGCCCTCGCCACCACCACCGATCCGGCGACCATCGGCCCCATCTGGGACGCGGTCGGCGCGAAGGGCGCGGTCCGCCGCACCTGGGGGGACGCCTTCGGCCATGCGCTCGTGTGCACCGGACGCTCCGAGATCGGCCTCGATCCCGAGATGAAGGCGTGGGACTCGAGCCCCTTCCTGCCGATCCTCGAAGAGGCGGGCGGCCGGTTCAGCGACTGGGACGGTAACCGCACCATCCACGGTCCGAACGCGCTGAGCACGAATGGCGCCCTCCACGACGAGGTGCTGGAGCTCCTCGCCGAAGTCCGCGGGACGTAGAGGGGAGCGCCGGCCAGTCCTCCCGGTGGGGCCTTCCGACCGGGATCGCGCCGCCTGCTACTGGCCGGCCTTCACCCGCGCCACGACCTCGCGGATCTGATCCGCGAACCCGCGGGTCTTCTCCATCACCTCGTCCTCGTCCACGGTTGTGATCTCGCCGTCGCGCACGACGATCCGCCCGTTCACGAGCACGGTCCGGACATCGCTGCCACGCGTCACGTAGACGAGATGGGAGTAAGGGCGATAGAGCGGCGTCATCCCCGCGCGGCGGGTCTCCACCAGCACGATGTCGGCCTTCTTGCCGACCTCGAGCGAGCCGATGTCGTCCTGCTGGTTCAGCACCCGCGCGCCGTAGGTGGTGGCCATCCGGAAGACCGTCTCCGCCGGCAGCGAGGTCGGATCGCCGGTCGCGAACTTGTGAAGCTTCGCCGCCGTGTCCATTTCGCCGAACATGTCGAGGTCGTTGTTGCTCGCCGGGCTGTCGGTCCCGAGGCCTACCGGCACCCCGGCGGCCAGCAGCGCCTCCACCGGAGCCGCCCGGTCCGCTCCGAGTTTCATGTTGCTCTCCGGGTTGTGGGCCACCCCGGCGCCTCCCGCCGCGACCTTCCGGATGTCCTCTTCCGACATGTAGGTGCCGTGCGCGAGGACCGTCCCCGGCCGCAGCGCCCCGATGGAGTCCAGCGCGTCGATCGTTCGCATCCCGATCGCCGCCTCGATCCGCTCGTCCTCGTCGCGGGCTTCCACGACGTGGATCTGGAAGGGAGCGTCGTGGCGCTCCGCGACCTCGAAGGCGGCCCGGGTGGGCTCCAGGGGAGTGGTGTAGAGCGCGTGGGCGGCGGTGCCGGGGATCAGGAGCGGGTGGTCCCGGTACCGCTCCATGAAGACGTCCGCCTCGGCGAGCGATTCCTCCGGGGTCTCGAAATCGGGAGCAGGGAAGCCGATCACATTGGGCCCGACGACCGCGCGGATCCCGGCCTCGATCGTCGCCCGGGCCACCTCGTCCGGGAAGTAGTACATGTCCGTGAAGGTGGTCGTTCCGCTCTTCAGCATCTCGATGGAGGACAGGAGCGTTCCCCAGTAGACGAAGTCAGGGGCCACCAGTTCGGCTTCGGCCGGGAAGATGTTCTGTTCCAGCCAATCCATCAACGGCAGGTCGTCCGCGAGCCCGCGGAGCAGCGACATCGCGGCGTGCCCGTGGGTGTTGATGAGCCCGGGGATGACCAGTTGCCCGGTGGCGTCGAGGGTGGGAATCCCGGGCGGCCGGGGCGCCGCCCGGTCGAAGAGCCCGGCGATCCGGTCGCCCTCGACGAGTACCGCGCCGCCTTCGAGGATGGTCCCCGCCTCGTCCATGACCAACACCGTGCCGCCGTCGATCAGGAGGCGCTCGGCCGGCTGAACCTGCGGTGCCTCGGAGCCCGAGCACGCGGCCCCGGCAAGCGGCACGGCGAGCAGCAGGCTATGGGTGGGGATGGGGGTCATGGATCGGTCCCGGAAGGGTGCGAACCCTAGCAGTCGGCACTACTCGATCGGGCGCAGTTCCTTCCAGCGCTCGATGAAGGCGACCGCGGCCTCGACGAAGGCTACGGTCCCCCGGCGGCCGCGCTCCACGCTCGATTCCTCGAGGTCGCGGACGCTCCAGACGCCGGTGTCGGTGATCTCCCGGGTAGAGGTGCCCTTGCCGGTCACCTCGGCCTTCAGGTTTTCGGCGAGGAATACCCGGAGCGCGGTGGGATCGCCCGCGACCACTTCTGGGACCATGCGCTCGAGGTGCTCCGGCATGGTGAGGGTGGCGGCCCGCGCCTTCGACAGGTCCACGAGATCGGGGATGAGGTAGAGCGAACTCGACGTCTCCCCGACGCCCCCGTGCCGGTCGAAGACGGGGTCTTCGGAGGAAGGCGCAGGCGTCTCCTGGCGGAACGGCGCCGCCGCCGCGCCCAGTTCGACGGCGATCCCCTCCGTCTCGTGGTTGATGCGGTCGGCGATGTACTGGGAGATGACGCGGTTGCCCCCGTGCGCGTTCAGGATCAGGAACCGCTTGAAGCCCTGCCGCATGAGGCTCTTCGCGGCCTCGAAATAGACCTGCTGGATCGTTTCCGCCGGCAGGCTGACGGTTCCCGGAAACCCCAGGTGATACGCCGCGTTGCCCACGAACAGGATCGGCGCCACCAGCACGTCGGTGCGCTGGGCGACGAGCTTGGCGCGCTCCATCCCGTTCAGGAAATCGGTGCCGATGGGGAGGTGCGCCCCGTGCTGTTCCAGCGAGCCGACCGGCATGATGACCATGTCGGTGCGGGTGAGGAGGTCCTCGACCTCGGTCCAGCTCATGTGCGGCAGGTAGTTCTTGACCTTCGTTTCTCCCCAGAGCGGATTCGTCTGGGCGCCGGCGGCGCTCGCCGCCAGGAGCGCCCCGATGATGGCAAGCGTGAACGTGTTCTTCGGCATGTCAGTGACTCCCTTCGGACTTGTTTGGGGTTCTTGAGGACCGGCTGTCGAAACGGCCGCGGCGCAGCCGGTTCAGCGCGGAAGCGATCTCGTAGCGGCGGGGGCGGGCCAGACGGCCGGGGTGAGCGCCGGCGCGTCCGTCGGCCGTCAGCGATTCGAGCCCCGCTTCGTTCAGCCGTTCATCGAGGACGTCGAGGAGTTCGCTGACCGGAAGCCCCGCACAGTCCCGGGAGGCAGCGGCCATGGCGTATCCGGCGGCCCGCGTCTGGCTCTCGTCAAAGAGCTGTTCCACCGCCCTCAGGTCCACCTCTTCCTCTCCGTAGAGGAGGAGGTCGCGGCGGGTGGCCCGGATCCGCGGAGTCCCCTTGCGGCCGGCCGGGTCGAAACTCCCGGGGTCGGGACAGCGCTCCCGCCCGTGGAAACCGGCGGCCTCGGCATCGGGAGACCGCCGCGTCGGATAGCGCGCGGCCACCTCGCGAGCCCGGGCGGTCACCTCGCGCGGCCGGTAGTCCGCCAGCTGGATCACGGTGTCCGCGGCGTCGAGATAGTCCCCGGAACCCCCCATGACCAGGATGGTGGAGACCCGGTGCCGCTCGAAGAGTTCGCGCACCCGGTCCAGCAGCGCGACGATCGGTTCCGCCTCCCGCGCCACCAGGGCCTGCATCCGGGCATCCCGGATCATCAGGTTGGTGGCCGAGGTGTCCTCGTCCATCAGCAGGAGCCGGGACCCCGCTTCCAGCGCCTCGACGATGGAGGCCGCCTGGCTGGTGCTGCCGCTCGCGTTGTCGGTGGTGAACGCGGTGGTGGCCCGCCCGCCGGGAAGCTCCCGGATGAAGGGGCTCACGTCCACCGAGGACACCGCGCGTCCTTCCTCGGCGCGGATGGTCACCGCGTCCCCGCGGGTGACCACTAGCTCCCGCCCGTCGCCGGGGACGTGGGGGACCACCGACCGGGCCAGCGCCTGGAGCAGCGTGGACTTTCCGTGAAAGCCGCCGCCCACGATGAGCGTGACCCCTTCCGGGATGCCCATCCCGCGGATCTCCGGCGGGCCGCTCCCCGGGTGGAGCAGGGACAGGCTCACCCGGAGCGACGCCGGGCTCTCGAAGGGAACGACTCCATCGGTCAGAGGGCGTTCGCTGGCGCCGTGCGCGCGCGGCAGGATCGCCCCGTCGGGCACGAAGGCGGTGAGGCTCCGGGCTTCGAGCTGGGAGCGCAGGTGGTGCTGGTTCTCGACCGCGTTCACGAAGGACTCCGGCGCCCCCTCCGGAAGGCTCCGGAACACGAGTGCCCGCCCCGCGATTGCCGGAAGTTCACGGGTCAGCAGGTCGGCGGCCCGGTGGCCGAGGATCCGGCGCCCCGCCGCCGGCAGACCCACTTCCACCCGGGCTTCGACGAAACCGGCGCCGGACGGATCGCCGGAGATCCGGATCGCGGTGCGCTCGAGGATCTCCTGGCCGCCCGCATCGATCCGGATCTGGCCGCTGTGGCCGGACCCCGCCGAGCTTCCCGATTGGGGAATCGCCCGGCCGAATCGACGGGCCAGGAAGTCGGCGAGGGCGGTCCGACGAGCCCGGTTGGAAGCGAGCGCAGCGGGAAAGCCGGCCGTCTCCCCATCCATCCGGACCCTCACCCGGGAGGGAGGGGCGAAGGGATCGCGGGCCACCCGGTCCACGAAGACGGTGATGCCGTTCCCGAGGGACCACTCCCCTTCGAGATCCCGGTAGGCGGGGTAGCCGCGTCCATCCAGACGGCGGCAGGCGGCAGCCAGGCCCGGACCTCCTCGCGGGGCCTCCCGGCGCTCGCCGCTGCGCGAGGAGGGGCGGGCGCGGTACGCGGTGATGAGGCTTCTCCCTACCGTTTGAACCGATCATAGTGGGCCGTCGGGCAGGCACGGCTGGAAGTACCATCGTCCGAGGCAATGACATCCGAATCCAGGGGGCGTTCGTACTGGGCCGATCAGACCGGTGATCTGCGCGCCCGGCTGGCCGCCGCGGTGCCGGCAGAGGAGTTGAGACGGCTCCATCAGCGGCGTCCCCTGCTGCACTTCCTCGTGCTGGGCTGGCAGGTTCTCCTCCTGGTCGGCGGCGGCGCGATCGCCTGGTGGGCCTCCGAGTGGTGGATCTGGCTACCGGCTTCCCTGGTCGTCGGGTTCACGGTCTTCAACTTCACCGTGATGCTGCACGAGGTGGTGCACGAGCTGGTCTTCGGAGCCAGCGGACATCCCGGCTACCGGGTGCTGCGCCACCTCTACGCGTTCCCGAGCGGCATTTCGGCGACCCAGTTCACCCGCTGGCACCTGGATCATCACGCCCAGCTCGGAGATGGGGAGGCCGATCCGAAACGGCACTGGCTGTCGCCGAAACGGAACGCGCGCTGGTTCAAGGCGCTCTACCTGACCCCGGCGCTCATCCCGATCTACTTCCGGGCGGCGCGGAACGAGACGGCGAGCTATCCGGACGATGTCCGGAGCGCGATTACCCGGGAACGGAGGCTCACCGTGGCTGGCCACCTGGGGATCCTCGCCGTCCTCATCGCCGCCGGCGGATTCTTCGCGGCGTTCAAGGCCTACCTGGTCCCGGTCTTCCTGGTGTTTCCGGTGGCCTTCACGGTGAACCGGCTGGGCCAGCACTACGACATCGAACCCGGCAACCCCGCGCTCTGGGGCAGCGTGCTCCGGCCCTCGCGGTTCTGGGACGTCGCGTTTCTCTGGTCGGCGTACCACCTCGAGCACCACTACTTCCCGCGTGTGCCGTTTTACAACCTGCGGGCGCTCCATTTCCTGCTCCAGCCCTTCTTCGATGAGATCGGGGCGCGTCCCACCGGCTACGGGCGGCTCCTCTGGCAGTGGTTCGTCCAAAACCGGGCGCCGCACACCGACTGGCGGAAGCCGGCCGAATCGGCGGTCTGAGCCGTCCGACCGTGGCAAAATCCGAGGCTATGGCCAAGGGAGTCGTCAAGTGGTACGACCGCCAGCGCGGCGAGGGATTCATCCAGCGGTTCGAGGGACCGGATGTCCACGTTCCCAGCAGCGCGCTGCTCGACCGGGAGCCGGGGTTCCTGATCGAGGGTCAGGCGGTGGAGTTCGAGCTGCTGACGATTCCCGGCGGCTTCCGGGCGCGGCGCGTGCGGGTGGTGGACCGGGGGTCGCCCCGGGAAATGAAGCCGTCCTCGGAATAGGGAGAACTGGCCGGCGTTCCAGGTCCCGGGACCCGGCGAAGCGCGGTTTGGGCGCCCCGCCGGTCAGCCCGCCCGGGACTGAATCGCGGTGCTAGAACCGCTCGAGAGCGTCGGCTTCGGTGTCGGTGATCGTCAGGATCTGGTTGAAACCGCTGATCTTGAAGACTTCCAGAATGTGCTCCTTCATCTCGCAGAGCACCAGCTTGCCCTTCACCCCGGCCAACCGCTTGGCGAGGATCAGCAGGACGCGCATCCCCGTCGAGTTGATGTAATCCAGCCCACCGAAATTCATCACCACCTGGGTCGCGCCCTCCGGCCCGATGGCGTGCGCCATCACCGCCTGCTCGAACTCGCTGCTCGTGCGGGTGTCGATGCGCCCCTGGGGCGACAGCACGAGAACTCCGTTCTTCGTTTCATCCGTCAGGTTCATTGAGCTTCCTCCTGGTCGCCGGCTGTTAGCGACCGGGTCAGGGTGATCCGGTTTCGATCCTTGATCCGTTCGTAGTTGGTGGTGGTCATGAGGGACTGAACGAGAAAAACACCGAGTCCCCCGATCGGCCTCTCCTCGAGGGGAAGGGTCGTGTCGGGGACCGGCGCCTCGTGAAACGGGTCGAATGGTATCCCGTGATCCTCGATTTCGATGTGAAAGGTCCCGTCCGCGATCGTGGCCCACATGTGAATGTGGGCGTGTTCGAGTTCGCGGGTTCCATACTTGATGATGTTGGTGACCAGTTCGTCCACCGAGAGCGTGATCCGCTGGGTCTGGAGCGGCGACACGCCATGTTTCTCCGCGAACTCCTCGAGCGCTACGAGCATCTCGCTGAGTTCGCCCAGGTCCTTGTCCAGCTTGCAGGAGAAGGCCGGAGCCTTCGACTTGCGTCCAGGGCCGCGCCTCGGTGCCATCGGGGAGTCAACTTTAGCAGCCCGTGATGAAACCCACGCCCTCCGGGAAACCGGCCGGAATCTCGGTAGCCGCGGCGCGCGACGGAGGAATACTGGGCGTTTGCCGGGCGAAACGCAACACGCAAAGGCGGGTTCCGCCGCGGTCCGTCACGCCCCGTGGTTTGGGGATCGCACGTCTCCGAGGGGGGCGGGACCGCCGGAGGGTTCCACATCCAGCATCGAGATCTTGACGCTGACCTCCAGGTCCTGCTGGGCGGCTCCCCGGAAGGTGCCGCGGGTGGGAGGAACGTCGCGATAGTCCCGCCCGCTCGCGACCCGTACGTGATGTCGCGGAGAGACCGTGTTGTTCGTGGGGTCGGCGCCCACCCAGCCGAGGCCCGGAAGGAGGCACTCGATCCAGGCGTGGCTGGCCTGCGCCATGACCTGCTCCCTCCCCTTGTGCACCGGGAAGAGGTATCCGGAGACGTACTGGGCCGGAATCCCCCAGCCCCGCACGATGGCGAGCATGATGTGGGAAAAGTCCTGGCAGACACCGCTTTCCGCCGCCAGGGCGTCGTCGATCGGGGAGTCCACCCGGGTTCGTCCCCGCTCGAAGCCGAGTGCTTCGTGAATGCGGGCGGTCAGGTCGCGAACGGACGCGAGGGGCGTTTTGCCCCGCTCGATCCCGTTCCGGGCGACGAAGGCGTCGAGCGCGGCGGTCGGCCGGGTCAGCGGCGTGGGGTTGAGCAGATGCCAGGTCGCCGGCGTGTGCAGGTCGTCCAGATCGTCCCAGGCTGCCCCCCTGGTTTCATCGGGGTCGCTGGCGTGCAGGCCCACGAGGGACCGGGAGGTGACCGTCAGTTGTTCGTGTTCGCCGGGGACGTCGAAGAAATGCACCGCGTTCCCGAAGCAGTCCTCGTAACTGCCGAGTTCGGCGCCGGGGTCGGTGTGGATCTGGAAGGACCTGAGATGCTGGGAAGCGTCGCTGCGGGGTTCGAGGTAGAGCGTGACGACGGCTTCCCGGATCGGTTCCGAATACCGGAACCGGGTCATGTGTTCGATGCGGTAGAGGGTGTCTTCGGTGGTCACGTGGGTGGTGTGCGCGGGCCCTTATCGGCCCGGGAGCGCCTGGTCCGCGGGATAGAAGATGTAGCGGCGGTAGAGCTCGTCGTGGAGTCCGCGGGCGAGCCGCCGCACCTCGGCGAGCGTCCCCCCGAGATCCTCCCGGTCCTGGGACCCGTAAACGAGCAGCGCCCGCAGCTGACCGGCGATCCGGTGCGCGGCCTGCAAGGGGTGGCGGGCGCCGCCGGCCGGGTCGATGCGGCCCAGGCCGTTCCGGATCTCCTCGGCGGCGAAGCGGAGGGTGTGGGGTGATTCCGGCTCGTGGATCAGGAAGGTCATCACCTTCCAGGGGTCGATCTCGGGCGTGTAGTGGCGGCAGTAGGGCTCGAAGCTGGCGCAACTGCGGAGCAGGAGCGACCAGTCCAGATCGGTGTCTTCGTCGTCGAGGGCCGGCAGGTAGTTTTCGAGGATCTCGGTGGTGACCTGGATGCGCTCCATGAACCGCCCGAGCCGGATGAAGTCCCACGCGAGTCCGTGCCGGAGCCCGTTATCGGTCACCCCCCGGAAGAGGTAGATCTGCGCCGACGTCTCCTTGTAGAAGTTCTCGGGCTCCTTGTTCCAGAAGAAGTGCAGTTGCGTGTCGCGGAGCGAGAGGTAGGTCCGGTTGAGCTGACTCCACATCTCCTGGGTGATCTCCTGCCGCGCCTGCCGGGCGTTCTCCCGCGACATGGCCCACAGGGACACCATCGAGCCGGGGTTGTCCTGCTCGAAACTCATGAAGTCCGCGAGCGTGTAGGCATCGGCGAGCAGGAAGGGGTCCTCGTGTTGATCGCCGTAGAGCGGATCGCCTCCGGGTGGCGTGACCTTGAGGCTGTGGAAGAGCCGCGTCCAGCCGGCCGCTACCTGGGCGGAGGTGTTGTCGGTCACCGAGCGCACCTGAACGCCGAGGAGCCGGATGGTCTGGTCCGACCGCTCCAGGTAGCGGCTCATCCAGTAGAGGTTGTCGGCGACGCGGGCAAGCATGATCAGCCGTCCGTTTCCGCCGGGGTCCCGTCTGCCTCCGGCACGTCCACGATCCAGGCGTCCTTGGAGCCGCCCCCCTGGCTGGAATTCACCACCAGGCTGCCCTTCTTGAGGGCGACCCGGCAGAGGCCGCCGGGGACGATCTCGGTGCGCTCCGACTGCAGGATGAACGGCCGGAGGTCCACGTGCCGCGGCTCGATGTGGGAGCCGACGAGACAGGGCGCCCGGGACAGGGCGAGCGTCGGCTGGGAGATGTAGTTGTCCGGGTCCTCCCGGAGCGCCGCCGCGAATTCCTTCCGCTCGGTCTTGGAGGCGTGGGGACCCACCAGCATCCCGTAACCGCCGGACTCGCCCACCATCTTCACGACCAGCTTGTCGAGGTTGGCGAGGGTGTAGGCCAGTCCCTCGCGCTCGCGGCAGAGCGTGGTCGGGATGGGCTTGATGAGCGATTCCTCGCCCAGGTAGTACTTGATGATGCGCGGCACGTAGGCATAGACGGCCTTGTCGTCGGCCACGCCGGTCCCGGGGGCGTTCGCGATCACCACCCGGCCCGCCCGGTAGGCGTGGAAGAGCCCGGGCACCCCGAGAACGGAGTCGTCGCGGAAGGTGACCGGGTCGATGAAGTCGTCGTCGATGCGCCGGTAGATCACGTCCACCTGCCGCAGCCCGCCTGTCGTGCGCATGTACACGCGCCGGTTGTGGACGAGCAGGTCGCGCCCCTCGACGAGTTCGATGCCCATCTGGCGGGCCAGGAAGGCGTGCTCGTAGTAGGCCGAGTTGTAGACGCCGGGGGTGAGCAGGACGATGCTCGGATCGCCCACCTGCGGCGGCGCGAGCGACAGGAGCGTCTCGAGCAGCAGCCGGCTGTAGTGCTCCACGTCCCGGACCCGGGAACGCCGGAAGAGCCGCGGCATGCTGCGCTTGATGGCATCCCGGCAGGCGAGCATGTAGCTGACGCCGGACGGCACGCGGAGGTTGTCCTCGAGCACGGCGAACCCGTCGTGGGTGCGCACGAGATCGGTGCCGCACACCGAGACGTAGGCGCCGTGGGGGACCTCGACGCCGCGCATCTCGATCCGGTAGTGCTTGTTGCCGTAGACCAGTTCGGCGGGAATCACCCCGTCGCGGATGATGTGGCCCTGGTGGTAGATGTCGTGGAGGAACAGGTTGAGCGCCCGGAGCCGCTGTTCCAGCCCCCGGGCCACGTCGTCCCACTCGTCGCCGCGCACGATGCGGGGGAGGCAGTCGATCGGGAAGACGCGCTCGATGGTCTGCTCGTCGCCGTAGACGGTGAAGGTGATTCCCTCGTGAAGGAACGAGCGCGTGACCCGCTCCTGAATCTGCCGCAGGTCATCCGGCGGCGTCTCCCGGATGGTCTCGAAGAAATCGGCGCAGTGCCGGCGCGGGGATCCCCCGTCGTCGAACATCTCGTCGTAGAACGTCGAGTTGTGGTCGTACTGGCGGAACGCGGGCGCGGCGGTGGGTTGCGCGCTGGTGTTGGTCATTAGGGCTGCCGCATCGGAGTCTTGTGCGCCGGACCGGGACCGACGTTCATCTGCTGATCAGGCCGACTTCGGGAGGCCGTTCCGCGCGACGTCCTCGTACACATTACAGAAGTAGTCGAGTTCGGCCATGGTCGTGTAGAGGTTCGGGGTGATCCGGAGTCCCTGGAACTCCTCGTGCATGATGGGAGTGACGATGATGTGGTGCTTCTCCCAGAAGTAGTCGCGGAGCCGGGGCGGTTCGACCGTCGTCAGGTTGATGTTGCCGATGGCGCAGCTCAACCTGGGGTTCTTCGAGGTGTGGAGTTCGGTATTCGGGAGTGCTGACAGGCGATCGGCCCAGGTGTCCTTCAGATAACGGAGCCGGGCCTCCTTGTTCTTCGCTCCCACCGTGTTGTGAAAGGTGATCGCCTCTCCGACCGCCACGAAGTTGGCGGCGGGATGGGTGCCGATCTCCTCGTACTTGCGGATGTCCTCGTCCATGCGCTCGGGGGCCGGCATCATAGGCCAGATCTTCGGGATCTTGTCCTTCTTCACGTAGAGCATCCCGGTGCCCTTGGGGGCGAGGAGCCACTTGTGGAGGCTGGTGCCGAAGTAGTCGCAGCCGATGTCCTCGAGCTTGAAGTCGAACTGGGCGAACGAGTGCGCTCCGTCCACCATGACCTCGATGCCGCGCTCGCGGGCCACGTCGCAGACGGCCTTCACCGGCAGGATCTGGCCGGTGAGGTTGATCTGGTGGGACATCAGGATGATCCGGGTCCTGTCGGTGATGGCGTTCCTGAATCCCTCCACGACCTCTTCGTCGGTCTCCGCCGGGGTCGGGATCTGGATGAACTTGAGATCGATGCCCTCGCGGCGCACCCGCTGGCGGATGGTGGTGAGCATCCGCCCGTAGTCCTGGGTGGTGGTGAGGATCTCGTCGCCCGACTGGAGATCGAGGCCGAGAAGCAGGATTTCCATCGCTTCGGAGGTGTTCCGGACCAGCGCCACCTCCTCGGGATCGCACCCGAACACCACCGCGAGCCGTTGGCGGACGTTCTCCTTCCGGGGCTGAAGGATCTGCCACATCGTGTAGACGGGGGCCTCTTCGGATTCCCAGATGTAGCGGACGAACGCCTCGGTGACCATCCGGGGTGAAGGGCAGACCCCGCCGTTGTTCAGGTTGATGATCGAGCGCGTGACGCTGAACGCCTGCTGGATCTCGCTCCAGAAGTTCTCGTCACGGGCAAGGTCTTCCGGGCTCGACCCCCCTGTCCGTTGCGCCGCGGCCTCGACTTTCCGGATCGTTTCCGGTCCGAAGAGGGTGGTGACGAGCGCGGCGCCGCCCGCTTCGCCTACCGAACTGAGAAACCGCCTGCGCCGCATCGATGGTCCACTCCTTGAAGCCGAAAGCGGGATCCCGCCGCTTGCCGGACGAGCCCCTGAAGCCGGAGGAATGTACCACTCCGGCCGGGCCCGGAGCCCCGGTCGCGGCGCGGTTCGCCGGCCCGGAGCGTGCGGATTCAATACCATCCCGCGATGCTCGAAGCACTGTCCGACCTGCTGCGCCGGATGCCCCCGATCTTCGATACGACCGTGGGCCACCTGGTGATCGCGCTGGGCGTCCTGGTGGCCGCCTTCGGTTTCGCGCTGTTGGTGGTCATCCTACTCCGCCGGGTTCTCTTCCGGCTGGGTCTCAGGGAGCGGATCGCGTCGCGGGTCGCCGGCGGGGTGCGGCTGGCGCTCGGCCCCGAACGGGCCTCCCAGCAGGACGTCGACGCGATCGCGGGCCGGATCGTCTTCTGGGGGCTCCTGATCCTGGTCGTGGCGGGAGTCGCGTCGGTCGTGGACCTCTCCGCGGTCGGAGGCATCGGCGGAACGCTGCTGGGCCGGATCATGGGGATGGTCGCCCAGTTGGGACGGGCCCTCGTCCTGCTCCTCGCGGCCTGGTTCCTGGCCGCGGTGCTCCGCCGCGCGGTGCGGGTGTCCCTCGAGGCGGCCGGCGTGGACGAGCGGCTCGACCGGGGGACCGAGCGGCCGCCGGGGCGGATCTCGCACGCGGTTCCCGAGATCGTCTACTGGGTTGTCCTGCTCCTGTTCCTGCCGCCGATCCTGGCGGCGCTCGATCTCGAGGGCGTGCTGCTTCCGATCGAGACGGTGGTGAACCAGGTCATCACCTTCCTGCCGAATGTGCTCGGCGCCATCATCATCTTCCTCGTCGGGTGGTTCATCGCCCGGATCGCAAAGGCGGTGGTGACGAACCTGCTCGCCGCGGTGGGGCTCGACCGGGCGGCGGAACGGCTCGGTCTGCGGCGGATCCTGGGCTCGCGGACTCCGTCGGCGCTGCTCGGGGGGATCACCTACCTGTTGGTGCTGTTCCCGGTGATCCTGACCGGGCTCGACCGTTTGAGCCTCGACGTGATCACGCGGCCGGCGAGCGACATGCTCGGGCGGGTCTTCAGCGCGCTGCCGCTCCTGCTGGTCGCCGTGGCGCTCCTCCTCACCGCTTACGTGGTGGGACGCGTCATCGCGAACCTGACCCGCGACCTCCTGCGGCAGGCCGGCTTCGATCACGTCCTGACCCGGATCGGGCTGACCAGCACCGCGGCGGCCGACGACCACACCGCCTCGAACGTGGTGCGGGTGATCGTGCTCGCGCTCATCATGCTGTTCGCGAGCATCGAGGCGGCGAGCCTGGTGGGCTTCGACAACGCGGCGGGGCTGCTCACCCGGCTCCTCCAGTTCACCGGCCAGTTCCTCCTGGGCGTCGTGTTCCTCGGCTTCGGGGTCTTCCTCGCGAACCTGTCGGCGCGGGCCATCAGCGCCAGCCGGGTTCCGCAGGCCCGGCTCCTCGCGCTGGCGGCGCGGGTCGGCATCCTGCTGTTCACGGCCGCGGTGGGACTCCGCCAGATGGGCATCGCCAACGAGATCATCGAGCTGGCGTTCGGCATCGTGCTGGGCGCGGTGGCGGTCGCGTTCGCGGTGGCCTTCGGCCTCGGCGGCCGGGACGCCGCGGCCCGGCAGATCGAGCGGTGGCAGTCGCGGATTTCGGACGACGACCGAGATGGGTAGTCCGCCGGGGAGCTTTTCCTGGCGCGGCCGGGACATCCGCCGCGCCGCAGTCATCGGCTCGGGTCAGATCGGACCCGACATCGCGCTTCACCTGGTCAAGACCCTCTCTCCCCGTGGAGTGGAGACGGTGGTGCTGGACATCGCGCACGCCGCTCTCGAGTCCGGTCGCCGGAAGATGTTCGGGAAGATCGACAAGGGGGTCCGCTCGGGCGCGTTCCGTGATTCCCAGGCCGAGCGGATGCGCGGCTCCGTTCGGTTCACGGGCGACTACGGTGAGCTCGCCGGGGTGGACCTGGTCATCGAGGCGGCCTCCGAGAACCTGGCCATCAAGCGTCGGATCTTCCGGTCGGTCGAGGAGCTGGCAGGTCCCGGGGCGGTGCTGCTGTCGAACTCCTCCCACATCGAGCCGGCGCGCATCTTCTCCGAGCTCGCCGAACCGGGCCGCGCGGCGGTCGCGCACTACTTCTTCCCGGCGGAGCGCAACCCGGTCGTGGAGATCGTCGCCGCCGAACCCGCCCGCGGCCTCGTGCCGTGGCTGCTCGGGTTCTACGAGGAGATCGGCAAGGTGCCGGTGGCCGTCGAGAGCCGGTTCGGGCACGCCCTGAATCCGATCTTCGAGGGGATGTTCCTCGCGGCGGCGCTTGCGGTCGAAGAGGGGCTCGGGACCTCGAAGGAGGTGGACGACGTCGCCCGCCGGGCGCTCCGCCTCGGGATCGGACCGTTCACCGCCATGAACCTCACCGGCGGCAACCCGATCACCTACGAGGGGTTCTCCGAGATGCACGCGCGTCTCCACCCCTGGTTCCGAGTCCCGCGGCTGCTCGAGGAGGCGGTGGCGGAGGAGGGTCCCACCGGACGGGTGTGGGACGTGCCCGGCCGCGGTGAAGAGGTCGCCGTTCCGGAAGGGCGCCGGAAACGCATCGAGGAAAGGATCACCGCCGCGTATCTGGGACTGGCCGCCTGGACCGCCGCGGAGGGAGCGATCTCGGTGCCGGACCTGGACATGTCCTGCCACCTCGCCCTCGCGGTCGTGCACCCCTTCGGGCTCATGCGGAAGCTGGGAGCCACCCGGGTTTCGGAACTCCTCGCCTCCTACCGGGAGCGGGAGCCGGACTTCTTCGACCCGGCCGGGTTCGCCGGGCGGCTCCCCGAATGGACGTCCCGGCCGGTCGTCCGGGTAGGCCGGCGCGACGTTGCCGCGGCGGCGGGCGCGGTGGCGGTGCTGACCATCCGCCGGCCCGAGGTGCTCGGCGCGCTGGACGAGGAGGTCTTCCGGGAATTGGACGCCCACCTCGCCGACGTGGCGGCGGACAACCGGATCCTCGGGATGGTGATCACCGGCTTCGGGGTGAAGGCGTTCGTCTCGGGCGCCGACGTGCGGACGCTGGCCCGGATCGGCAGCCCGGAAGACGGAGAGCGGCTGTCCCGCGCCTCGCACGAGGTGCTGAACCGGATCGCGGCACTCCCGAAGCCCGTCGTCTGCGCCCTGAACGGGATGGCGGTCGGCGGCGGCAACGAGCTTGCCATGGCCTGCCATGCCCGCATCGGCCGGGAGGGACTCCGGGTGCTCGCGATGCAGCCGGAGCCGAACCTGGGCATCATCCCGGGCGCCGGCGGCACCCAGCGGCTGCCCCGCCTCATCGGCGTGGAGGCCGCCTGGGAGATCCTACGGACCGGACGGCCGGTCTCGGCGGGGGAGGCGCTCGAACTCGGGCTCGTCAGCGAGCTGGTCCCGGGCGAGCGCCTGAGGGAGCGGGCGGTCGAGGTGGTCGCCGAGGCCGCACGGGGTGAACGCGTTCTGCCGGCGATGCCTTCCGGACCGATCCCCGCGCCGGAGACGTGTCCGGACGTGGACCTCGGCCACCTCTCCCGCGCCGTGGACGGCTTCATCCGGCGGGCGGTCCGCGAGGGGGCCGCGATGGATCTCGCTGACGGACTGGAGCACGAGATACGGCTCTTCGGCGAGGGCTGCGCGCTCGAGGACATGCGGATCGGGGTCCGGAACTTCATCGACAACGGCCCCCGGACCCCGGCAACCTTCGTCCATCGCTGATCGGAGCGCCGGCCTCCGGCCGGCATCGCGGCCAACGGCCGCGAAACGCGCGTTGCCCAGCCCCGGCGTCTCCTCCTACTTCCCCAGTCCGTCCCAGATCTCGTTCATGCCGAGCTGGTAGGCGAGCTGGCGTAGCGAGTCCGTTGTCTTCAGGTCGAGGAGGATTCCTCTGGCGCGACGCTGTTCTTCGACGGCGGCGGCTTCCTGCCCCGGATAGTCGATCCGGGCGCGCCGCAGTTGAGATAGCCGCTCCACCATCCGGTTGCGGAAGCCGGCCCAGGGAGCGAACGCCCGGATCCGAAAGGCGAGGAACAACTGCCCGGTCCCACCGTGCACGGGTTCGGGCCGGGGCTCCGCGGTGAATTCCGCCGGGAGCGCGGCACCTCCAAGACTCACCAGGAACTCGAGCGCCAACGCGAGCGCCAGATCCCGGTCGCCGCCATCGGCGAAACGAAGATTCAGGACGAGCGGCGCGGCGGTTTCCGCGGTCGGAACCGCGATGCCGAGGGCCACCGGGTGGGCAGCGGCGGGAGGGGCGCCGGGCTCGGGGTGCTTCGGATCGCCGGCGATCGCGATGCCGGCCATCTGGTGGGGGAGCGCCAGAGCGGCCGCGTATCCCGCCGAGCCCAGACGGTTGCCGCGACGCACCGCAGTGCTGCCGACGCCGTGCCGGTTCGCGCCGCCGATGGCCTCGGTCATCGCCCGGCGGCCGACGGCGGGCCCCGGTCCGTTGTCGCCGTCGAGTACCGCCGTCCCGCCCGAGGAGGCCACCAGCTTCATCTCCGGCGCGGTTTTCACGTGCCGGGTGGAGAGCTTCCCGGCCAGATCGGGCAGCCAGGCGACCCCGTCGGCGTCGTCGCCCGCGAGACTGGCCGCCACCATCGCATCCGCCGTCTGCGACGCCAGTTCGGGCGCTAGACGAACGCGCTTCAGCGCTTCCCGGACGAAGAAATGGAGCTGCCCGTGCCGGACCCGGAGTGGCAGTCCTTCGCCGCTCACGAGAAGAGCTCCCGCAGCGTCCCGCTCCAGCCCCAGAACAGGACGACCACGATGGCCGCGGGGATGACCCAGCGGATCCAGAAGAGCCAGAGCCCGCCGAGCGGTTTCGCCGAGCCCCGGCTCGCCTCGGCGAGCGCCCGGCCCCGGGAGACGAAGAACCCGAGGCCGATCAGGGTGAGCGCCGAGCCGATGGGCTGCATGGTCGAGCCCCAGATCAGGTCGCTCCAGCCCAGGTAGTCGGAACTCACCATTGAAGGCAGCGCCAGCGGAATCTGGAGGGCGACCGCGACCCCCACCACCGTCCGCCGGCTCCAGCCGGTCCACGGGACCGCCGAGTTGACGATGACCTCGAGGGCGGCGAGGGCCGAAAGGAAGGCGGCCAGGAAGAGGGCCAGGAAGAAGACCGGGCCGAAGAACTCGCCGCCGGGCATCGCGGCGAAGACGCGGGGCAGGGTGAAGAAGACGAGCGGCGGGCCCGAGGCCGGCTCCACGCCGAGGGCGAAGGCCGCCGGCAGCACCGCGAGCCCGCCCAGGATGGCCGCGCCCGAATCTCCGAAGATCGTGGTGCCGGACAAGCGGCGCAGGTTGGCGTTCGAGGGCAGGTAGCTGCCGTAGGCGAGGAAGAAGGTCCCGCCGAGCGAGAGGCTGAAGAACGCCTGCCCGAGGGCGGCCAGGAATGTCTCGGCGCTCACGCTTCCGAGATCGGGCCAGAGGAGGTAGCGAACGCCCTCGGAAGCGCCCGGCAGCGTGACCGACCGGACGGCGACGATGACCAGGCCGATCGCGACGAGCGGCATGGCGATTCGGGACAGGCGCTCGACGCCGCGCCGCACGCCGAATGCGGCCACCAGACCCATCGCCCCGAAGACGAGCACGGTGAGGCTGAGATTCAGCCCCGTCATGCCACCGAAGTTCCGGGCGTAGAACGCCTCGGGCTCCACCACCACGCCCCCGAGCGCGGCGTAGAAGAGGACCTGGGCCACCACCACCGTGTAGTACGAGCAGGCCATGAACACGGTCAGGAAGAGCAGGCCGCCGATGAAGCGGCCGCCGGGCATCCCGATGCTGGTGAAGGCGCCGCCGGGGCCCGCGCGGGTCAGCCGTCCCAGGCTCCACTCGGCGATCAGCGCCGGGGCGCCGAGCAGCAGGACGAAGGCGACGTAGATGGCGACGAAGGCCCCACCGCCGTACTGCCCCGCCATATAGGGGAAGCGCCAGACGTTCGCGAGGCCGACCGCGACCCCGATAAGCGTCATCGCGGTCCCGAAGCGGGTCCCGAAGCGCTCGCTAACGCTCATCGGTCGTTCCCTACGGGAGATAGTCGCGGGCGTTCAGGGCCTGCCCGGTGATACCTGCCGATTCCGGAGAGGCGAGGTGGACGAAGACCTCCGCGATCTCCTCGGGGGTCGGCAGCGTGAGCGGGTCTTCGGCCGGATAGGCGGCGGCCCGCATCGGGGTGCGGGTCGCTCCCGGATTGACGCTGTTCACCCGGACCCCGGTGTCCGCAAGTTCCGCGGCGAGCGTCTGCGTGAACCCCTCGAGACCGAACTTGGACACCGCGTAGGGCCCCCAGTTGGGCTTGCCGATGCGCCCGACGGTCGAGCTGACATTGATGATGGAGGCGGTCTCCCGCTCGAGGAAGGCTGGAAGGAGCGGCTTCGTCACGTAGAGGAGGCCCGCCGTGTTGATCCGCAGCGTCTCCGCCCAGACCTCCGGATCCTGCTCGATGATGGGCGCCCGCACTCCCAGGACCGAGGCGTTGTTCACCAGCACCGAGAGGTCGGGGAAACGGCCGAGCGCGGCGCGCGTCATCGCTGCCGCGGAGCCCGGGTTCCCCACGTCCGACGCGGCGTACCCGGTCCGCCCCGGGTGAGCCGCTTCGAGTTCGCCGGCGGTCTCCCGGAGGCGCTCCTCGCCGCGCGCCGTGAGGAACACCCGCGCTCCTTCCCGCAGGAAGACCCTGGCGAGGCCGCGCCCGATCCCGGAAGAGGCGCCCGTGATGAGCGCCGCGACGCCGTCGAGCCGTCTCACGGGTCGCTTGCTCGGGCTTCGTTGGCCGCGAGACGGGCGCGTTCGCGCCGGAGCCTGCGTTCGAGCAGCCCGAGCCGGACCACGTACGCCCCGAGCAGCACGAAGAAGGCGGTGTAGCCCGCGGACAGCCAATCGTTCATGCCGCCTCCGCGAGCCGGCGCTGGCGAAGCGCTTCGACCGAACGGGCTTCCCGCTCCAGCTCCATCCGCCACTGGAAGAGCCAGACGAAAAGGAAGGTGAAGGCGGCGAGGCAGAGAAGCAGCGCGACCCACATGTCGGGGTGGAGCCCCGAGTCCGGCCCGCCCATGATCACGGGCGCCGGATGCTGGGTGCGCCACCAGCGGATCGAGAAGTAGACGATCGGGACGTCCGCGCCGCCCAAGATGCCGAGGACCGCTGCCAGGTTCGCCCGCCGGGTGGGGTCGTCCACGTAGCCCCGGAGCAGGAGGTAGCCGACGTAGATCAGCCAGAGAACGAAGGCCGTGGTCAGCCGCGCGTCCCAGGTCCACCAGATCCCCCACGCCGGCTTGGCCCAGATGATCCCCATCGCGAGTCCGGTGGTGGCGAAGAGCGTGCCGATCTCGGCGCTGGCGAGCGCCGCCATGTCGTAGCGCGGATTGCGGGTGCGAAGCCAGGCGATGCTTGCCCCGGCGACGAGCAGGAAAGCGGCGAAGGCGAGCCACCACGACGCAATATGGAAGTAGAAGAGCCGCTGCAGGTCGCCCATCGTGAGCTCGGTGGGCGCATAGAAGAAGACCGCCCAGAGGGACACCACGAGGCCCAGGGCGGCCGGCGCCGCCCACCACCCGCCACGCTGCGGCGCGCCACCGTTCCTGACTCCCGGGCCGTTGCCGGGTGTTTCGCTGCTCATTCTCTCGGTTGGAATCGGCTCGGCCCGCCAGGACTATACTCGGCGAATGCGTTCGTTTCCCTTCATTCCGCGCTCTGCCGTGCTGCTCCTGGCCGTGGCTTTGGTGGCCGCCGGGTCGGCTATCGCCCAGGAACTCCCCGGTTCCGCCGACACCGCCCGCGACCGGCTGAACACCTCCCCCCGCCACGGCGAGTGGGTCTCGGTGCCGGCGCCGGGCGGTGACGTCGTCGAGTCCTGGATCGTCTATCCCGAACGTTCGGACCCGGCCCCGGTGGTGGTGGTCATCCACGAGATCTTCGGGCTCACCGACTGGATTCGGGCGGTGGCGGACGAAATGGCCTCCCAGGGTTTCGTCGCGATCGCGCCCGACCTGTTGACCGGCAAGGGGCCGGACGGGGGACGGACCGATTCGGTGGACAACGACGGGGCGCGGGCGCTGATCCGGGAACTCGACCGCGACGAGGTTCACACCCGGCTGAAGGCGGTGGCGGACTGGGCCACCGCGCTTCCCGCCGCCCGCGATTCCTACGGGGTGGTGGGCTTTTGCTGGGGCGGGCGCACGAGCTTCACCTTCGCCACCCACGATCCGGAGCTCGGCGCCGCGATCGTGTACTACGGGACCTCCCCGGACAATGAGGCGCTCGCTTCCGTCGAGGCGCCCGTGCTCGGGCTCTACGGCGAGGACGACGCGCGCGTGAACGAGACGATTCCGCCGGCGCAGGAACGGATGGAGGAACTCGGGAAGCACTTCCAGGTCGAGATCTTCGACGGCGCGGGGCACGGGTTCCTGCGCGCCCAGGACGGCCGCGAGGGACGGAACCTGACGGCGTCCTCGCAGGCCTGGCCGATGACGGTCCGGTTCTTCCGGGAACATCTGGGTTCCTGAAGGCTGTTGCCGCGCCCGCCCAGCGGACCAGCGTGAACGCCTCGGAGCGCCGGCCTCTGGCCGGCATCGCCCCAGTCCTCCCGGTGGGGGCGCGCAGCGAGGCGAAACCGCACTCCCGCGACGCGTTCTGACGGCGCGTACGTAACCAGGGACGGCGCCGGCTTCCGGCCGGCATCGCCGGCCGCGGGGCGGCGAAACGCCCTTACGGGTTCACCGGACCAGCGTGAACGCCTTCCGCGTTTCGTAGACCTGCTCGCCGTAGAGGACCCGGATTCCGAGTTCGTAGCGCCCCGGCGCGAACTCGCCCAACTCGATCTCCGCATTGGCGGCAGCCTGCCGCGTACTGGTGGGGAGCGCCTCGGGACGGACGAAACCGGTATCCCGTCCCTCCCGGCTCAGGGTGTACTCGGCCACGATCTCCGGTAACTCCCCGTCGTCCACGCGTTCCCCCGGGTAGAAGAAATAGAACGCGCCGAGCGTCTCGTCCTGCCGGAACACCGCTGTCGAGCGGGGCTCGAAGTGGGTGCGCCCGAATTGGAAGGCGCGTCCGGGAACGCGGCCGCTGTACT
The DNA here is from genome assembly GCA_009835985.1 of Acidobacteriota bacterium. Classification (GTDB taxonomy): domain Bacteria; phylum Acidobacteriota; class Vicinamibacteria; order Marinacidobacterales; family Marinacidobacteraceae; genus Marinacidobacterium. Next base: position 38,422 of record VXWI01000011.1, read on the forward strand.
CCTGCATGGTGGTGTCGCCGTAGAGGACCACTGAGGAGAACCCGGGCTCCGCTTCGGGAAAGGCCGGCGTCTCGACGTCCAGCCGGGCGGTGCCGAAGGCGTCCGACTGCTCGTCCACGACGCCGAGCAGCAGTCGGTGCCGGCCCGGGGGGAGCACCAGCGAGGCCTCGAAACGGACGGGGCCTTCCGCGGACCGGATCTCGGTGTGCGCCGTTTCCAGCCGGTAGGTCGCGGTTCCCGGGCTTTCCGCCTCGGCGGACGCGGTCTTGGCGAACAGGGACGCCGCCAACTGTCCGTCCGTTCCGGGGGCGAGCGCAGCGGCGGGAGTCTCGAAGAGCAGCGCGACGTAGGTTGCCCGGTCGTCCACCCGGAAGTAGGCCGGCGTGACCCGGAAGGAGAACCCGTCCCCGGCCGGACCGTCGCCGCTCAGTCCGGCGAGCACGCGCCGGGCTCGGTCCGATCCTCCCGCCGGGAGGTTCGGGATCACGAGCCGCCCCTCCCCGTCGCGTTCGAAGCCGATCTCCGGCCGGGCGATGAGACGCCGCCTCATCTCTTCGAGGCTCTGGTCAACGGCGGTGCGGTTCTCGAGGAAGAGCTGGCCGTCCTCGTCCCGGTAGTAGAGCGCTTCCAGTGTGTCTGCAAGGCCGTTTTCCGGATCGGGAGGGAAGGCCCAGAGGAGTCCTTCCGGAGTCTCCTCGGTAGCGGGCTGGGGCAGGGCCTGCACCGGCATGCCGAGCAGCACGAAGACCCGGGCCCGGTCGTCCCCGCCGTAGCCGCCGTCCTCCGAGAAGTTCGAGTCGGCGAGCCGCACCCGCGCCAGATAGAGGTCGAGGGTTTCGTTCTGGGGACTGGACGGGTCCGGATCCCGGCGCATCCAGAAGAGACGCCGGAAGGCCTCCCGGTCGCCGTGCGTCATCGCCTCGATGGAGGCGCGGCGCTCCTCCTGGGTCATCAGGAAGGACTCCAGCCAGCCCAGTTCGGTGTCCGTGGGCCGGTCCCGTCCCTGGGCGAGAGAGGCCGCCGGGACAGTCAACAGCAGGACGGCAAGCAGGACAATCGGCACGACGGAAACCTAGCGCGAAGACGCGTCGGGACACCTCCGGCTCGTGATCGTCCCGGACGTCAATCTGCTGGTTTACACCTGCAGCGAGGACGCGTTCTTCCACGACCGGGCAAAGGCGTGGTGGGGAGCGTCGCTCTCCGGGACGGAAGCGGTGGGACTCGCCTGGAGCGTCATGCCTGGCTTTGCGCGGGTGGTGTCGAATCGCCGGATGCTGACCGTCCCGGTTGGGGTCGAGCCGGCGCTATACCGCTGCCGGAAGTGGCTCACCCAACCGCAGGTCCACGTCCTGTTGCCCGGGCCAGATCGCCTGGATGTCCTGGCTGACCTGCTCCGGGGACCCACAGCTGTTTCGGCGCTGGCGCCAGAAGCCCACCTCGCGGCTCTCGCGATCGAACATCAGGCAGAGTTGAACTCAACCGATTCGGATTCCGCTCGTTTCTCCGGATTGCGCTGGCGAAACCCGGTCGCGTGACGGACTGCGTACCCCCCTCGGGGCCACCGGTCGTGAGGTCCGTCGATGGGTGCGCGGGGCGCTCCAGGAAGTCGAAGTCCTCCTGGCAGCACCAGCAGGGTCCCGGGAGGTGCGAGGTGATGTTGCAGGTGAAGCAGAAGTAATAGGGCTCGACCGCTTTCCCGTCCTGGATCGTGTAGAGGCGGATGATCTTGCCGAGCCCGTCCTCCTCCCAGAGCGCAACCTCCAGCGGATGCCTGTGCACCCGCTCGTCGGTGAGGATTTCGCCCCGCAGGTCCGTGGGGTCCAGCCGGTGGATCGTGCCGTCCGGTGATTCGATCCCGAGCTGCTCGCCGAAGCTGCAGTCCGCCGCCGGTCCCGGTTCCCCGTCCTTGAGGCAGACCGCGCGGCCGGAGACGATGATCTCGCGTCCGTTCCAGGCGGCTCTCGTGACGGCGGGGGCGGCCATCAGGAAAAGCGTCGCACGGAGCGCATCGCGTCGGTGCATGGGACTGTGGAGATTAGCAGGGGACCCTGGGTCGTGCTGCCCCCGGACCTGCTGGACGGACGAACCGGAGTGAAGGAGTCGCATTTGACGGGGGACCCCCGGAGGCTAATTAATGGGTCTCCCAATTCGGTCTCGCCTGAACTACAGGCAGACCCAAAGGAGGACTACTGCGGTATGACCCAGCGCAATCCGTCGGTTCGACGGCGCGATCTGGTTGTTGGGTTTGCCGCCGTCCGCCGCAAGGCGGGTTCTCCGCTGCGTTCATGGGCAGATCCAGTCCCTCCGGTTGACCGGTTGCGCGACTGCATCTGTCCGTAGCGCCTCCCCACAGGCGCGTTCACCCAAAAGGAGACGGGTATGAATTTCGGCAACTGCACCGGGACGAGGTCCCTGGCGATGCTGTTCGCAGCGCTGCTCGCGGGTATGGCCGCCACGGCGGCCGCCCAGGAAGCCGGCGTGTACGGCACGGTGAGCGACTCCACCGGCGATGCCCTGCCCGGGGTGACCATCACGGTCACCAACGCGGAGACCGGGCTCCAGCGAATCGCCACCTCGGGAGGCGACGGGCAGTACCAGGTGCCCTCGCTGCCGGTCGGCACCTACTCGGTGGCGGCGAGCCTCCAGGGGTTCCAGACGCTCACCAACGAGGGCCTGCGGCTCCAGGTGGCGCAGCAGGTGACGCTCAACATCTCGCTGGAACTGGCCGGAGTCGAGGAGGCGGTCACCGTCACCGCGACGGCTCCCCTGATCGAGTCGCGCCAGGCGGATTTCTCCACCATCATCACCGAGGAGCAGGTCGAGGTCCTGCCCATGCAGGGTCGGAAGTGGCTTGATCTCGCGACCCTGAGCCCCGCCACCAGCCAGGACGCGATCCGCGGCGTCTTCTACAACAACGTCAACATCGGCGCCGGGGTCACCTTCTACTCGAACGGCTTCTACGTGGACGGGGTCAGCAACAACTGGCAGCAGCAGGGCGAGCCGCGGCAGGATTTCCCCCAGGAAGGCATCGCCGAGTTCAAGGTCCAGGCGTTCAACGCCAGCGCCGAGTTCGGTTTCGCACAGGGTGGCTACCTGAACGTGGTCACCAAGAGCGGCACGAACCGGATCAGCGGCAGCGCCTTCGAGTTCTTCCGCACGAAGGCGCTCAACTCCAAGACGGTGCTCCAGGACGAGAAGCCCGACTTCTCCCGCCACCAGTTCGGCGGGTCGCTCGGGGGCCCGATCGTCGAGGACAAGGCGCACTTCTACGTCTCCGCCGAGTACACCGACGAATCCTCCTTCTTCACCGTCAACACCGGTGGGGCGTTTCCGTCCGAGGAGGGCACCTTCGAGAAGCCGGACTGGAACTTCATGGGGTTCGCGCGCCTCGACGCAGCCATAGGCGACGACCATCGCCTGTTCGTGCGGTATGCGCACCACAACAACGAGCTGACCCACCGCGGCTCCGGCGGCATCCGGGCGGCTAGCAGCGGCTTCAGCTTCGGGGCCCCACGGCACTCACTGGTGCTGGGCGAGACCTGGTTCCTGAGCCCCAACACGTTCAACGACTTCCGCGTCCAGGTGGCGCACGCGACCTACATCGGCTGGCCTCCCGGACACCAGAAGTGGAGCGCCTCCGGCGAGTTCCCCGCCGAGCGCGTGGATGTCGGGCCGCTCATCAACCGGCCCAGCCTTCGCACCGGCTCCCAGTCGGCGTTCCTGGGGCCGGAACTCCACATCCAGGTCAAGAACGACATCTCCCACTACGTTGGGGGCCACGAGCTGAAGTTCGGTGTGGACCTCACGTTCATCGACTGGGAACCGGACAACGTTGGCGTCGCCGAAGAGTGGTGGTTCTCCTCCGACGCGCCGTACGACCCGAACGACCCGTCCACCCACCCCGACCGGTTCCGGCAGCGGCTTCTGCCCCGCTATGACGATTTCGAGAACACGGAGCACTCCTTCTACATCAGCGACACCTGGATCGTGAATCCCCGGCTCACGCTGAACCTCGGTCTGCGGTACGACCTGCAGCAGGGCGTCTGGAACGAGAACCTGCTCGAGGAAACGGTGCCCGAGATCCTGGTCCGGGACCGGGTCGTGCGCCCGGCCGGCCGGCTCGATCCGTCCCTCTTCCCGTTCTACGACAACAGCACCCGCGGGGACAACGACAACTTCGGCCCCCGGCTGGGACTCGTGTGGGACCCGACTGGCGACGGCCGGCAGTCCGTGCGGGCCGCCTGGGGCGTCTTCTACAACCGCTACCGCGCCAACGGCGCCCCGCGCGCCGAGCGGAATCCGGAGGACCTGCTGGTCGTGATCCAAAACCCCAGCTATCCCGATCCCTATGAGGGGCAGGATCCCTTCGAGGTTGCCCGCTCCCAGCGGAACTATTCCATCCAGGGCAACGAGAACCGGACGCCCTACACCAACCAGTACAGCCTGGGCTACACCGTCCAGCTCGGAGACGACCTGAGCGTGAGCGTGGACGGCATCGCGGCGGACGGCTTCAACCAGCACACCCAGATCGACTTCAACTACCCGTTGACGCCGGGAGGGGACCGGCCCTACGCCCCCATCGGCCGCGTCACCGCGGGTATGACGGACGGCGAAATGAAGTACCGCGCACTGTCAGCGAGAGTGACGAAGCGGCTCGCGAACAACTGGCAGATGCTCGGTTCCTACACGCTCGCCGACGTGCAGGCCGACAACGAGCGCTTTCCCGCGGACCACTTCAACCGCGGCGCCGACTACGGGCACGTGCCCGCCGACCGGCGTCACCGGCTGACGGTCAGCGGTCTCGCGATGCTCCCCGGAGGCATCAACCTGAGCGGCATCGTTCGGTACCAGAGCGCCCTGCCGTTCGACGTCACGGCGGGGAGCGACCTGAACGGGGACGGCATCGGCGGCGACCGGCCGCCGGGGATCAATCTCCGGGACGGCTGCCGGGACCTCGACCTGAACGCCGCGAACGCCTACCGGGCCGCGAACGGACTGTCGACCGTCTCCTCGGTCGAGTGTCCCGCCTACGCCACCGTGGACGTGCTGGCGGCGAAGGAGTTCGGTTTCGGCGACAACGCCTACGTCGAGGCCATCTTCCAGGTGTTCAACCTGCTGAACCGCGCCAACTACTTCCCTCCGAACGGGAACCTCCGTTCCGGAGGCTTCGGGATGTCGACGCAGGTTTCCGAGGCCCGGCAGATCGAGCTGGCGCTCCGGATCCGGTTCTAGGGACAACCCGGCCGGCGCCGCCGCCCCTGGTGGTGGCGGCGCCGGTCTGAACCGACACTCTCGGGGAGGGCACCCCACGTCACCCCGTCCACAGATCGCGGAGGCAGCAAGTCTCCGCTCACGGGAGATCCACCATGAAGACGACCGGTCGGCTGACCTTCCTCTCGTTGCTCGTGGCCGGCGCGGCGCTCGCGCTGGTCGCCTGTACCGCCCCGCCTCCCATGGAAGAGGAGGACGAGGGCACGCTCATCACCGGAGTCTGGGCCTTCGTGTCGGAGACGAACACCGAGACCGGGGAACTCGTGCGGGACGACTCGACCTGGAGCGGGATCTGGGTCTTCACGAACGGCTACCACTGCCTCGCCCGCATGGACAACAACCGGACCGCGCGTTCGGCCGCCGAGCTCGCCGAGCTCACGCCCGAGGAACAGGTGGCGCACTACCAGCAACTCCTCAACTACTCCGGGACCGCCGGCACCTACCAGGTCGAGGGGGACACCCTCCTGCGCCAGTGGGACGTCAGCCTGGGGCCGGACATCATCGGGCTCGAGTCGGTCGCGAAGGTCCGGGTGGAAGGCGACCGGATGTTCGTGGACCTGCCGCGGCGCAGCGAGGAGTCGGGGCCCGCGGTCCAGGTGATCTATCGTCGGCTCGAGTAACGCGAACGCTCGGCCCCGATCGTCCCTTCCGCAGAAAGGAGCAAAGATGAAAACCACCACCCGGCTGCTCGCCTTGACCCTCCTGGTTGCCCCGGCCGCGGCCGGCGCCCAGAACGACGTCTACGACCCCGCCACCTACCAGGCCCTCAAGTACCGGATGATCGGGCCCCACAAGGGCTCCCGGGTCACTGCGGTGGCGGGCATCGCCGAGCAGCCCTGGACCTACTTCATGGGCACGAACGGCGGCGGCCTCTGGAAGACCACCGACGCGGGCGAGAGCTGGGTGAACGTCTCGGACGGCTACTACACCTCGAGTTCCATCGGCGCGATCGACGTGGCGGACTCCGACCCGAGCATCGTCTATGTGGGAAGCGGTTCGACCGCCATCCGGGGCAACGTCTCCCCGGGGGACGGGATGTACAAGTCCACGGACGGCGGAGAGAGCTGGACCCACGTCGGACTCCGCGACGCCGGACAGATCGGCCGGGTGATCATCCATCCGCAGAACCCGGACATCGTCCACGCGGCGGTGCTCGGCCACGCCTTCGGGCCCAACGACATGCGCGGGGTCTTCCGGACCACCGATGGCGGCGCCACCTGGGAGAAGGTTCTCTACGTCAGCGAACGGACCGGCACGAACGAAATCGCCATGGACCCCTCGAACCCGGACGTGCTCTACGCGACCATGTGGACCGCGGAGCGGAAGCCCTGGACCATGATCTCGGGCAGCGAGGAAGGCGGGATCTACAAGACGACGGACGGCGGGGATACCTGGACGGAACTCACGAACGGCCTGCCCACGGGGATGATCGGGCGGACCGGGATCTCGGTCTCCGGCGCGAATCCGAACCGGGTGTGGGCGCTCGTCGAGGCGCGGGACGGCGGCGTCTATCGCTCGGACGACGCCGGTGCGTCCTTCCAGCTCATCAACGACGACCGGGAGCTCCAGAACCGGCCCTGGTACTACATGCACATCTACGCCGATCCGGTCGATGTGGACCGGGTCTACGTGGTGAGCCGCTTCTTCCACCGCTCGGACGACGCCGGCGAGACCTTCGACCTCATCGCCACGCCGCACGGCGACAACCACGACCTCTGGGTCAATCCGGGCAACAACCAGATCATGGTCCAGGGGAACGACGGCGGCGCGAACGTCTCCTGGAACGGGGGACGCACCTGGTCGAGCCAGTTGAACCAGCCGACTTCCGAGATGTACCGGGTGAGCGTGGACCACCAGTTCCCCTACCGGGTCTACGGCTCGGCGCAGGACACCTGGGAGGTGATTTCGGTGCCGAGCCGGTCCGCCCACTACGGGATGCGCCTCCAGCTCCAGCACTGGGACGGCGTCGGCGGCATGGAAGGCGGGGTCGCGGTCATCCGGCCCGACAACCCGAACATCGTCTTCGCCGGGAGCACCAGCGGGGCGATCACCCGCTTCGACCGCGCCACCGGCCAGATCCGCCCGATCAAGGCCTATCCGGAGGTCGGCGGGATGCCGGCGAAACATCTCCGCTACCGCTTCCAGCGGACGGCGCCGATCATTCTCTCGCCGCACGACCCGAACGTGCTCTACCACGCGTCGCACGTGGTCCACCGCTCCACGAACGAGGGCCAGACCTGGGAGGTCATCAGCCCCGACCTGACCACCGCCGATCCCGAGAGGATCGGTACCTGGGGCGGCCCCATCACCCGCGAGGTCACGAGCGAGGAGGTCTACTGCACCATCTTCGCGCTCGCCGAATCGAAGCACCTGCCGGGGGTGCTCTGGGCCGGCACCGACGACGGACTCGTCCACATCTCGCGGGACGGCGGCGAGAACTGGACGAACATCACTCCGCCGGACATGCCGGACTCCGGGACGGTGAACATCCTGGAGGTCTCGCCGCACACCGCGGGACGCGCCTTCATCTCGGTGGTCCGTTTCCGCCTCGACGACTTCCGGCCCTACGTCTTCCGCACCGACGACTTCGGGGAGAGCTGGACGCTGCTCACCGACGGGACGAACGGGATCCCCGCCGACCAGTGGGTGCGGGCGGTGCGGGAGGACCCCGACCGGAAAGGGCTTCTCTACGCCGCCACCGAGTACGGCGTGTTCGTCTCCTTCGACGACGGCGCGCACTGGCAGTCGCTCCAGCTCAACTTCCCGGTGGCCCCCGTCACCGACCTGGTCGTCCACGAGAAGGACCTGGTGCTCTCGACGAAGGGCCGTTCCTTCTGGATCCTCGACGACCTGTCTCCGCTCCACCAGTTGACGGATGAGGTGGCGGGCTCGGCGGCGCACCTCTTCGCGCCGCGGGACGCCCACCGGGTCAGGACCGCGGAGGAGGAAGCGGTGGACGAGTACGTGGGCGGCTGGCGGTCGGTTGCGAACCCCCGCGACCTCTACGGGGGCGCGCGCATCACCCGCGACCGGCAGGGCACCGACGCCCCGAACGGCGCCACGATCTACACGTGGTTCGCCGAGGCCCCGGCGGGCGAGGTGACCCTTGAAGTCCTCAATGCAGCCGGCGAGGTCATCCGGCGCTTTTCCAGCGAGGACGATCCCAAGGATGCTTCCGTGATCGCCCGGCCGGAGGCGCCCTTCTTCAAGGAGGAGAGCACCTTCTTCAATGCGGGGTTGAACCGTTTCGTGTGGGATCTCAGGCATCCGCCAGCGCTCGGCGGCGCCCCGCTCGGGCCGCTGGTTGTCCCGGGGACGTACCGGATTCGGGTCTCGACCGGGGATTGGAGCGGGACGCAGCCGATCGAGGTTCTCCGCGACCCTCGCGTCACCACCACGGCCGGGGAGTTCCAGAGCCAGTTCGACCTGCTCCTGAGGCTTCGGGACCGGATCACCGATCTCCACCGGGCGGTGGCGGAGATCCGGGAGCTACGCGAGGGGGCGTCGGCGTCCGTCGCGGAACGGCTCACCCGCATCGAACGGGAACTCGTGCCGCTACCCGAGGACTACGACCGCGAAGATCAGGACTACGCCCCCAAGCTGATCCAGCAACTCGACCTGCTCTACGGGTACGTCGAAGGAGCGGATTCGGAGCCGACCGATTCCGCGTTCGAGCGGTTCGATGACCTGGACCCCATCCTCAGCGGCCTCCTGGAGGAGCTCCGCGGGGTGGCGGAATCCGTCGGGAACTGAGCCGGAAACGGAAGGGAGTTCGTCATGCGTGCGAAGCGCACTGCCTGGATCGTGGGGCCGCTCGCGGCGCTCACCCTGCTCTACTCCGCCCCGGCGGGGCGGGCGCAGCAGGAACAGTCCCTCGCCGGACTCGAGGACGTCTTTGCCCCCGGGGTATTCCTCGAGGACCGGAACGGTGACGGCGTGGTGGACTTCATCAACACCCGGATCGTGCTCCCGGCCGATCCGGCGCCCGAGGAGGTGGCTGCCGCCGCCAACATCGCGGGCCGGCTCGGTTTCGAGTCCTCCGCCTTCACTCCGGGTCTGGCGGTCCTCGACTCGGACATCGCCCCCGGGGCGGAGTCTCCGCCGCTCTTCCTGGTGGGCCGGTCGAACCGCTGGGTCCGGCAGCTCGAGGAGCAGGGCCGGATTCGACTGGACGCTCTGACCGCAGGCCAGGGTCTCTTCGCCATCGTCGCTTCCCCGTTCGGCGGTGCTGACGCGGTGGTGGTGGCCGGCGCCGACCCGGCCGGGACCCTCTACGCCGCGAACGCGGCGTCCGCCCGGCTGCCCTACCTCTGGCAGCTCCGGAGCGACACGATCTCCTCGGTGATGGACGACGTCGAGGAGTTCCTCGGCGAGAGCCGGGTGGACGTGAACGGGGTCCGGGCCACCGAGGCGGTCTACGAGGACGGCCGGGAGCAGGTGAGCCGCCTCGTCATGGCGCTCGACGTGGTGGATCCGGGGAACGCCGCCGAGGTGCTCGACGAGCTCGCCGCCGACCACCGGGTGGGACAGGCGCGGTTCACCGACCGGCGGGCGGTGCGGCTCAACTACTACGGCGCGGGCGCCCTCGACTTCCAGCTTCCGGACGGCAACGGAGTGGTGGTGGACCGGTTCGGGCCGCCCTACAAGAGCCGCTTCCCGGAAAACCCGTGGCAGCCGAAGGCCGCGCCACTGAACCTGACGAAGCTCTACACGACGGATGGCCTCCTCGGCGACTCGCGCGGCGACGACATGATCCCGGACGAGTCGGAGACGGTGCTCGTGATCAGCGCCGGGGCCGGCCCGGTGCTGGGCGCGGTGGATCTCGCCGCCCGCATCGGGCTCGAGACCACCGGCCTGACGCTCCCGATCGCCTTTGTGGAGGGGGACATCGAGGATCCCTCGGTGCTGCCGAACCCCGTGCTGATCGGCCCCGGCGACCTGGTGGCGTCGCTTCCGGCCGGCAGGGCGCTCGACCCCGGCGAGGGAGTCGTGGAGATCGTTCCCGGCGCTTTCGGAGACTCCCCGGCGGTGCGTGTCCGGGGCGGTGACGCCCCCGGGCTCGACGCCGCGGCGTCCTACCTCGCGGGTCGGTTGCCCTCGCTCTGGGAGACCCGCCGCGGCGAAGTGGACTTCACCGCCATCGAAGAGGACGCGCGGGCCTTCCTGCGCTCGCGATCGAGCGCCGGCCAGGCGGCGCGGGCGCTCGTTCACCTCGACGACCTGACCGAACTGTGGTCCGGCGGCGACGTCACCTCGCTGGAGGTGGAGGTCTTCCTCGAGGAAGCGAGCGCGGAAGTGGGAGCCTTCCTCGAGGCGCGGCTGCGGGAGGCGACGGGTGTCCCGGAAGTCTCGGTCACCGCGGCTTCACGCTACGGACCGGTCACCGTCTTCGACGAGGAGCTCGACCTGGGCTGGGAGGTGGACGAGCTGCGGGAGCGGTTCGCCGCCGATGTCGTGTCGCGGGTCGGCGCCGGCGACCGGGTGGAGGTCGAGATCCTGGTCAGCGAGCCGCCGGATCTGCGCATGCGGCTACAGGAGGAGTTCGAGGCCGCGCTGCGGGATGCCGGGGCCGCGGAGACCCGGGTGCGCGTCATCTGCGCCTACAAGCAGGGGTTCAGTTGGCTCGCCGACTACGTGCTCCCGGCGGTTCGCGAGCGAGGCGTCGGCCGGATCACGGTCCGGTTCCCGACCGCGCACTATCCGGCGAACGAGCGCTGGTACGGGCAGGACATCCGCTGGCTCCAGGAGATCTTCCCGATCGACTGGATCCTCGCGCGCGAACTGGACATCGACGTCGACGACACCGAGTTCGTGAAGGTGGACGAGGGGCCGGTCGAGTACGCGGTGGAGGTCACGGACGACGTGGGACGGGTGCTGCACACGGACCGCTTCGCCCCGCGCTTCACGACGCGCGAGTACTTCCCCCACGTCCCGACGGCGAAGATCCACTACACGACGGGCGGGCTCCGGGCGACCGTGAACGGCGAGGAGGTGGCCGACGTCCACGTCCGCACCGACCCGGAACGGCTCTGGGACTACTACCAGTTCGACGCGCAGCCACGGATGTTCGACTACGCCCGGGAGTACACCCGCGGGGACCTGAGCCTGAAGAACCAGCCCTTCTTCCGGGACTTCTTCTGGGACATCAAGATGAGCGAGCCGGACTTCCTGCTGGACCTCGACGAGGAACGGATCTCCTCGATGGACTCGCTCCACGAGGACCTCACCTTCAACACGATCGATTTCTGGGGCATCTTCAGCGGCCAGGAGTCGGGCAGTCGGGCGGTCGCTCCCGGACGGCTCATGCCCATGATCCATCCGACGCGGGAGGGCCCGCCCGAGGTGCGCGTCACCTTCCTCGGGAACGCGGTGCCGCACCCCGAGATCGCGATGAAGTGGACCACCCGGGCCGGCGCGACCGTCGAGCGGCGGATCGGTCTGACGGAACTGGACGTCTCGGCCCCCCGCGTCACCTCGGTGACGGTGCGGGCGGGCGCCGCAGGCGCGGCGCGGCTTACCGCGAGCGTGGATTCCGGGGACTTCGAGACCGCCCGGATCGTGGGACGGATGGTCGAGGGGCTTGGTGCGATGCAGGCCGCGGGGGGGCTCCGGACGGCGCTCGGCTACGCCCGGCTTGACCAGCTCGTCGTCGCGGCCCGAATCGGGAACGCGGTGATCGAGGAGGGGCTGCGGCCGGTGGACGCCGCGCTCCTGCCGCAGCCCGGCGCCTTCGAGACCATCGAGCCGACGCCCGGCGAGCGGTTCGTCACCTGGGACCACGTGATCGGCCCCGATGAGCTCGAGCACGAGCTGATCCCGCGCCTCCAGACGTTCCCCGAGTTCAACGCCTACATCGCGGGACGCACCTACCGGGGCCGCAACGTCTGGGCGATGGACGTGATGCTGCCGCACGAGGCGGAACTGTTCTCCCAGGCGAAGATGAGCGCCCTCAAGCCCGTTCTCTTCATCACCACCCGCCAGCACTCGAACGAGGTTTCCGCGACCAGCGGGGTGATGCGCTTCATGGAGCTGCTGGGCACCGATCCCGACTACCGGAAGTACCTGGAGCGGATCAACATCGTCTACCACCCGATCGAGAACCCGGACGGCGCCGCGAACCACTACGAGTTCCACAAGCTCCGGCCCACCTTCATCCTGCACGGCGGTTACTGGAGTTCGGTGGCGCGGGACGTCAGCGCCTACATCTGGGACGACGATCCACTGCTGCCGGAGGCGCTGGTGCGGCGCCAGCTCTACTACCGCTGGCTCCCGGACGTGTACATGAATCCCCACGGATATCCGAGCCACGAGTGGGTACACCAGTTCGCGGGTTACAAGGTGCCCTGGTTCCTCGCCTTCTGGATCCCCCGCGGCTACCACATCAACCTCCATCACATCGACGACCCGAACTACCCCGACCACAAGCCGGTGGGCGCCGAGTTGCGGGAGCGGATCATCGAGGAGGTCCAGGGCATCGCCGATATCCGCGCCGCCAACGAGCGGCTGATCCATCGCTTCGAGAAGTACGCGCGGCGCTACCAGCCCGACCCGTTCCGGCTGGAGATCTACGACGGGATGAACATCCTGTTCGACCACTCCTACTCCTTCCAGGAAGGCGGCGCGTTCAGCGACGAGATCTACGTGAGCTCGATGTGGAAGCGGCCCGACCCGAACGGGAGCATGTTCATCGAGCGCTACCCGCAGATCACCGTGCTCGACCTCGGCTGCGACATGCCGGACGAGACCGCCGGTCCCGAGTGGATGGACAAGATCGCCGCCCGCGGCCAGTTCGGCTACCTGATGTCGGTGGTGAAGCTCATGTACGAGAGCGACTGGGAGGTCCAGCGCTTCGAGGAGGACTTCATCGACGGCGTGCGGCTGTCGCTCTTCCGGCCGCGGCCGGTCAAGGCAGCGCGGCGCGCGCAGTTCGCGAACTAGAGGACGGCACCATCGTCTTCCGACCGGAGGAATGACCATGCGGGTATTGGCCCTGTTCTTCGTCCTGCTCCTCAGCGCGGCCCCGGCGGTCGCCCAGGAGAGCCCCGACTCGCCGGTGCAGGCGGGCATCACCCTGCTGGACACCTGGATCCAGACGCAGATGGAGTTCGGCGGTCTGCCGGGGTTGGTGATCGGGATCGTCCACGACCAGGAACCGGTGTGGGTGAAGGCCTACGGCCACGCCTCGCTGGATCCCCCGGTTCCGATGAGCGCGGACTCCATCTTCCGGATCGCCTCCCACTCGAAGCTCTTCACCGCGATCACGGTGTTGCGGGCCCGCGACGCCGGAAGACTCCGCCTCGACGACCCGGTCACCGAGCACCTGCCGTGGTTCGACATCCGGAACCGGCATCCGGAGGCGCGGCCGGTCACCGTCCGCCACCTGCTGACGCACACCGCGGGGCTGCCGCGCGAGTCCATCCACCCGGCCTGGACCGACTTCGAGTTCCCGGAAGTGGAGGCCCTGCGGGACACGGTCTCGGATCAGGAGACCACCTACGGCACCGAGACCAAGTGGAAGTACTCGAACCTCGGGTTCACCCTCGCCGGCATGGTGGCCGAAGCCGCCGCCGGCGACTCCTTCGCCGACCTCCTGACCGATGGGATCCTGAAGCCGCTGGGGATGGACTCGACCAGCGTCGGCCCGGTCCCCGCGGACCAGCGCGACCGGCTCGCGACGGGTTACGGCCGCCGGATGCCCGATGGCCCCCGCGAGGTCTTCCCCTTCGTGGATGCCCGGTCGTTCGACCCGGCGACCGGCCTCTCCTCCACGGTCCCCGACATGCTCCGCTTCCTCTCCTGGCAGATGCGGGTCCGCGACCGCCGCAGCGAGGAGGTCCTCGCCAGCAACACCCTGCTCGAGATGCAGCGGGTCCACTGGCTCCATACGTCGTGGAACAGCGGTTGGGGCCTCGGCTTCTCGGTGCGCCACACCGAAGACCGCGACCTGGTCGGCCACGGCGGCGGGTATCCCGGCTACCGCACCCAGACGCAGCTCAGCCCGGAGGAGAAGATCGGCGTCGTCGTCTTCACGAACGGTGGTGACGGCAATCCCGGCCGGTACCTCGACAAGGCCTTCGAATGGGTTGCCCCCGCGCTTGCCGCCGCCCGCACCGAAAAGGAGAAACCGGCGGTCTGGTCCTCCGACTGGGACATCTACCTCGGGACCTACCGGAGGCGCAGCGGGGACACCGCCGTGCTCCGCCAGGAGAACGACCTGGTGGTCCTGTCACCCCTCTCCGAGGATCCGAGCGGTTCGCAGGGAGTGTTGCGGCCGACCGACACGCCTCACGTCTTCCGGCTGGAGAGCGACGGCTACGGCGCTCACGGGGAGCTCGTGCGTTTCGAGGTGAACGACGCGGGCGAGGTCACCCGGATCTTCGTCGGGGTGAACTACTCCCGCCGGGTGCGGTAGGGCGAGGCCCTCGCGATCGGGCCGGCGCCACGGCGGTACGGCCCGCCCGACGACATGACAAGAGGTTGTCCGATTCAACCATGCAAATCAAGCATTACGATAAGCTATCTGCATGGATTACGTGCCGCGCCGCCTGACCGGCGAGATCGAGGCGGAGCTTCGCCGACAGGCGGCCGTGGCGCTGCTGGGGCCGCGCCAGTCAGGGAAGACGACTCTCGCGCGCCGGATTGCCGAGGGCCGCGACGCCGTGTATCTGGATCTCGAGCTGACCGAGGACCGCCGGCGCCTGGAGGACGTGGCCGGTTTCGTCGGCGCCCACGAAGATCGCCTCGTGGTGCTCGACGAGATTCACCGGACGCCCGAGCTGTTTCCCGAGCTGCGCGGCCACATTGACGAGGGGCGGCGGAAAGGAAAGGGAACCGGGCGGTTCCTGGTGTTGGGGTCGGCCTCCGCCTCGCTGCTCCGACAGTCGGAGAGCCTGGCCGGTCGGATCGCGTACGTCGATCTCGGCCCGCTCGACGTGCTCGAGGTCGGTTCCGATGCGGAAGCCGTGACGCGACTTTGGGTGCGGGGCGGGTTGCCACCCAGCTTCCTCGCGGGAAGCGATGAGGAGAGCCTGCGGTTTCGGCGGGACCTGATCCGCGCCTATCTCGAGCGCGATTTCCTCCAGTTCCGGCCGCGGGCGCCGGCGCTGCTGCTGGAGCGGCTGTGGATCATGCTGGCGCACAGTCAGGGCGGAACGCTGAATCTGGCGCGGCTGGCGGGCAGCCTGATGCTGAGCACGAAAACGGTCAACGCCTACCTTGACCTCCTCGAGGGGATGCTGCTCCTGCGGCGGCTTCGACCGCGGCACGCGAACGTGAAAAAGCGGCTGGTGAGGACACCGAAGGTCTACATCCGGGACAGCGGACTGACGCACGCCCTGCTCGGGCTTGGCGACTTCCACGCTCTGGCGGCCCACCCGGTCGTCGGGACGAGCTGGGAGGGTTTCGTCATCGAGACGCTGCTGACCACGGCGCCGTGGATGACGCTGCCCTCTTACTACCGGACCTCCAACGGTGCGGAGGTGGATCTGGTCCTCGATCTGCCCGGACGCCGCGATCCGTGGGCCATCGAGATCAAGCGCGGCTCGGCTCCGAAGATCTCCCGCGGGTTCGGCAACGCTTGCGCCGACCTCGGAGCCGAGCGGGCGTTTGTCGTGCACGGCGGCGCGCACCGGTACCCCGTCGGGGACGGCGTGGAAGCGATCGGCCTGCCGGAGATGGCGGCATTGCTGAGGGACTGGTGATTCGACATGGCTTCCAGACTCGACCGGTACTTCCAGCACACCAGGACCTGGCGGACGGAGAAGCAGCGGCTTCGGGCAATCCTGCTGGACTTCCCGCTCACCGAAGAACTGAAGTGGCGGCAGCCCTGCTACGTGTTTGAGGGCGCGAACGTGGTCATCGTCGGCGGATTCAAGCAGACGGTGGACCTTGGCTTCTTCAAGGGCGCGTTGCTCGACAATCCCCATGGTCTGCTCGTTCCGCCGGGGCCGCACTCACAGGCGTCCCGTCAACTGCGGTTCACGAGCGTCGAGGAGATCGAGGAGAAGGAACCGATCATCAGGGCGACCATCGAAAACGCCATCGAGGTGGAACGGGCCGGCCTGAGGGTGGACTTCAAACAGAAGCACGAGTTGGAGCTGGTGGCGGAACTCCTCGCAAAGATGGAGGCGGCCCCCGAGTTCAAGGCCGCCTTCGAGGCGCTGACCCCGGGGCGGCAGCGGGGATACAACCTCTTCTTCGGCGCGGCGAAGCAATCGAAGACGCGGGCGGCCCGGATCGAGAAGCACGCGGCGCGCATCTTTGAGGGCAAGGGCATGCACGACCGGTAGTCGGTCGGTCGGTCTTGCCCGAATGCGCGTTTTCGCCGCCCTTCGGGCGTCGATGCCGGCCGGAGGCCGGCGCTCCAAGCCTGGTGGTCCCTCAGTAAACGCGTGGAACGATGCGCCATGGCACCGCCGCGCGGTACTGCTCCCAGAGCGGACCGTACTTCGCGGCGCAGCGCCGGTCATCGTCGCGCTCCCGCGGGACGAGCAGCGCCAGGTAATAGAGCGGGTAGAGCCACGGGCCGAGCATTCCCGGCCGTCCCAGGGCGAGCGCCAGACCCACGGCCATCAGGATCTCGCCCAGATAGTTCACATGGCGTGAGAGGCCCCAGAAGCCGCTGACCAGCAACCGGCGTTCGCCATCCCCGAGGGCGCGCGGCCGGAGTGCCAGGAACGCCCGTTCGGGGTCGCGCTTGAAGTGGAACTTCTGGAGGTTCGCGCCGCGCGAGAGCGTCCAGCCGGCGAAGAAGAGGGTGGCGGAGGCGACCAGAAGCCACGCTGGCGCGTGCGGGTCGGGGAGGTCCGCCACCGACCAGAGGCCCACCGCATAGAAGTACGGATACCAGGCGAGGCATCCCCAGACCAGCTTGAACCCCAGGCGCTCGGCGAAGAGGTCGTAGGTGTAGAGATGGACGCGCTCGAAGACGAGGTAGTCGCACACGAACCAGGTGAAGAGCGCGACGTGGAGCGCGACGCCCGGGGAGGGGGCATCCGGGTGGGTGAGGACGTGGTGTGCCGCGAACGAGAGCAGGTTCAGCTCCAGCAGGACCGCGCCCGCCAGGTAGAGAAACATCTTGGCGTCGGCGCGGCCGCCGAACGGCTGCGGGTTGACCCGGCGGCCGAGATAGAGGTCCCGGAGCAGGTTGCCCCCGGCCCCGGGCGCGGTCAGCACCACCGCGGCGGAGACCAGGAGCCCGAGGGTCATGGCGCCCGCCGCGCCCGGCCAGCGGTGCTGCCAGAGCCAGTCCCACGGCATGACGCCGCTCCAGCCCGCGGCGAACCAGGCCCCGAGGGTGACGATGAACACCAGCGGGCCGTTGAGGCGATAGCGCAGTCGTTTGCCGCGCTTCCCGTCACGCACGTAACCCGCGACCCGGCGCGCCGGCAGCACGAGGTGCAGCGCGAAGATTCCGGCGAACACGGCCCAGGGCGCGAAGAACCCGATCAGCAGACCGGTCATCCCAGGTGCTTCGTGCTCTTCGCGATGAGCCGGATCGCGGTCCGGCGGGGCAGGAATCGCCCGACGAGCTGGTGTGCGAACCGGTTGATCCTTCCGGGAACGATGCGCGGGCCCGTACCCAGGGCGGCGAGGGTCTGCCGAACCGCCTCGTCCGCCGACAGCATGCCCGGGACCTCGCGCCCGAACCGCGCCTGGTAGCCCGGGGTGGGCACCGCGCCCGAGACGCAGGCGGCAACGTCGATACCGTGCGGGGTCAGCTCGTACCAGAGACCCTCGGCGAAGATCGTGTTGAACGCCTTGCTGGCCGCGTAAACCGCAATGTGGGGCGAGCCCTGCAGTCCGGACAGCGAGGACATGAGCACCACCGCCCCCCGGCCACGCTTCTTCATGGCCGGCGCCAGCGCCCGCACGAGGCGCAGCGGTCCGCGCACGTTGACGTCCACCGCCGCCTAGATCGCGTCCTCGTCATGGCCGAGGAACGGGCCCATCGGCACGAACGCCGCGTTGTAGACGAGCACCCCGAGGTCGAGGCCGCGGGTGGCTTCCTCCAGGCCTCCGGGGAAGCCGGGGTCGGAGAGATCGAGTTCGAGGCAGCGCACCTCGACCCCGTGGTCCGCGGCGAGCCGCCCCCCGATCTCCTCCAGGATCCGGCCGCGCCGCGCCACCAGAACCACGTTCATGCCCCGCGCGGCGAGCGCCGCCGCGAACGCCTCCCCGAGGCCCTCCGAGGCGCCCGCCACCACGGCCCACTTCCCGTAGCGGTCCGGGAAGGAGTCCATGGGCGGCCGCACCTCAGCGGCTGAGCAGGATTCGCAGTCCCAGCGCGCCGAGGACGGCCGCCGCGCCGCGGTCGATCCAGGTCTTGGCCCGCAGGTAGCGTCCGGCGACCGCCTCGGTGTTCAGGCAGAAGGCGAGGGCCGTATAGAACGAGAGTTCGATCAGGAGGTGGTTCACGGCGATCACCACGCTGTTCACGGCGCCCAGGCCGCCCGGGAAGATCGCGATAAGGACCGCCGCCGCGAAGAGGACCGCTTTCGGATTGAAGACGTTGATGAAGAGGCCCTGGCGGAAGGCGCGGTGCGCCGGCTCCGGCAGCGCGCCCGCGGGAGCCGAGGCCCCCCGCCACATGCGGTAGGCGACGTAGAGGAGATAGATCGCCCCGGCGACGCGGGCGCCCGTGTACGCCGCGGGGAACACCTCGAAGACCGCCGCGAAACCGACGAGCGCCATCAGCGTCCAGGTCGCCGCCATCAGGCCGAGGCCGCAGCCGACGGCGATTCCGGCCCGCCGTCCGCCGCTCAGGTTGGTCTGGACGGCGACCAGGAGCGCCGGCCCGGGGCTGAACATCGCCACCAGCAGGGTGACGTTGAAGGCGGCGAGCTGCGCCAGCGTCATGGCGTCCTACGGTATCGCGGCGGCTGGGAAACCGGGACGCGGCGGTAGGCTGCGGGGATGTCGTACGAAGCCCTGATCGCCCTCCTCGACTACCACTACTGGGCCCGGGACCGGTTGCTCGCCACCGTCGCGCGGATCCCTCCTCTCGACTTCCACCGCGACCTCGGCAACAGCTTCGGGTCCATCCGCGGCACCCTCGTCCACCTCGTCTCGGCCGAGTGGATCTGGTGCTCGCGCTGGGAGGGGCAGGGGCCGAGCGCGCACCTGGCGCCAGAGGACTTCGGGACCGTCCAGGACATCCGGACCCGCTGGGAGGAAGAAGAAGGGCGGGTGCGGGACTTCGTCCGCGGGCTCGGCCCGGAGGGAATCGGCCGCGAGATCGAGTATGCGGCCCTCGGCGGCGCCCCGGCGCGCTCGGTGTTCTGGGAGATGCTGCAACACGTGGTGAACCACGCCAGCTACCACCGGGGGCAGGTGACGACCATGCTCCGCCAGCTCGGCGCGGAACCGCCGCCGAGTCAGGACCTGATCACGTTCTACCGGGCGCGGGGCTGAGTTCGGCCGCTATCGTTTCGCCGCTCCGGGATGACGAACGATTCGAGTGCGGCAGGGATGCGGTGGCGGCATCGGTTCACGATCCTGACGGCGCTCTCCACCCTCGTGTTGATGGGCTGGGGCGCCTTCGTGACCAGCATCGAGGCGGGCCTCGCCGTCCCGGACTGGCCCTCGTCCTACGACTCCTACGACCCGTTCAATCCCTGGCCCGGGTGGTGGCGGGTCACGCCGCTGCTGGCCGAGCACGGCCACCGCCTGCTCGGGATGCTGGTGGGATTCCTGACCACCATCCTCGCGGTCTGGACGTGGTTCGCCGAGTCCCGCCGCTGGCTCCGCTGGCTGGCCGTCGGGGCACTGGCCCTTGTGTCGTTCCAGGGTTTGCTGGGCGGCCTGCGGGTGGTGTGGCTGTCGCTCGACCTGGCCGTGGTCCACGCCGCGACGGCGCAGCTCTTCCTCGGGCTGGTCGTGGCGCTGGCGGTCTTTACCTCGAAGTCGTGGCTGGCCCTCGACGCCGCGAGGGACGGTCCCCGCGACAACCGCCTCTGGCGGCTCTCGCTCACCGTCCCCACCGCCGTCTGGCTCCAGATCATCCTCGGCGCCCTGCTCCGCCACCCCGGGACCGGCATCCATCCGTGGCTCGTCGGATTCCATGTGGGCGGCGCCGTCCTGGTGGCCGCCGCGGTGGCCGCCTTTCTGCTCCGCGTCTGGAAGGGGTTTCGGCAGTCGCGGGTGTTGTACCGGGGGTCGTGGGTCCTCGCCGGCATCGTGGACCTGCAACTGATCCTGGGCCTGACCGCGTACCTCGTCACCCTCGATGACGCCGGGATGCTGCAGCCGAGCAACCTGCAGGTGGTGGTGAACACCTCGCACGCGGTGATCGGGGCGCTGCTGATGGCGGGCGCCGTGCTGGCCGTACTCGGCACCCACCGCTGGGGCCGGAACCCGGCCACCTCGGGCTGACTTGTGCGACCGAATCTCACTCCCTACCTCGAACTCACGAAGCCCGAGATCGCGCTGGTCGTGGCCCTCTCGTCGGGGGGAGGGTTCGTGCTGGCGCCCGCGGAGTTCTTCGGCTGGAGCCGGCTCGTCCTGCTGCTCCTCGGCGTCACGCTCGCCAGCGGGGGCGCCGGCGCCCTGAACCACTGGGTCGAACGCGAGGAGGACGCCGGCATGCGCCGGACGCGGGGGCGCCCGCTGCCGTCGGGCCGCCTGGCGCCGGGAGCGGCGCTCGGTAGCGGGATCGGGCTCGCGGCGGCGGGGACCGGGGTGCTCGGAGTGGCCGTCAACCCGTTGACCGCAAGCCTCACGCTCCTGACCGTCCTCCTCTACGTCTTCGTTTACACGCCCCTGAAGCGCCGGACCCACTGGAACACCCTCGTCGGCACGGTCCCCGGTGCCCTGCCGGCGCTCTGCGGCTGGACCGCGGCCACCGGGTCCGTCGGCTGGGGCGGCGTCGCGATGTTCTCGATCCTCGTCACCTGGCAGATGGCCCACTTCTTGCCGCTCGCCTGGATGTACCGCGAGGACTACGTGCAGGGAGGCTTCGTGATGCTCCCGGCGGTGGATCCCGCGGGACGCTCGACGGTGCGCCAGACCCTGTTGTTCACCGTCCTGCTCGCCGCGCTGAGCCTTTGGCCCGTCGCGCTGTCGCTGGCGGGATGGATCTACTTCGTCGGCGCCGCCGCGCTGGCGATCTGGTTCATGACCGCCGCCGCCGAGTTCCGGTGGAGCCGGGGGAAGCCCGACGCGCGGCGGGTGCTGAAGGCGTCCATCGCCTACGTGCCCGCCCTGATCGCGGTCCTGGTGCTGGACCGGGCGGTCCTGGGCTGATCGGAGCTAGCTCGCTTCCGCCGTCACCGCGTCCGCCATCTCACCCAGCGTAAAGAAGACGAAGTCGAGCCGCGGCATGGCGGCGACCTTGGCGGTCGCGCCCCAGCCTCCGCCCTCCGAGAGCCGCTGCCGGTCGATCCAGGCGCTTGCGAGGCCGAACCGGTTCGCGGGGACGTGGTCGTGGTGGAGGCTCTGCGCGGTGTGGAGGACATCCCCCCGCTCCAGCCCGAAGTCGGACTTGAGGTGGTCGATCAGGTACTCGAAGTTCGCGTCCGACGGCTTGTAGGAGCCGATGTCCTCGGCGGTGTAGAACGCGTCGAACTCGACGCCGAGCTTGCGGGCGGAGGCGGCGATGCCGTCCCGGTGGACGTTCGAGAGGATCACGAGACGGAAATGGCGTTTCAGGACCTTGAGGGCGGCCGCGCTGTCGGGGAACGCCGGCCAGCGGGGCACGGAGCTCCCGAAACCGGCGTCGAGTTCCCGGTCCGTCCGCAGTCCGAAGCTCCCCGCCAGGTCCCGATGCACGCGGGCGAGGAGATCCGGGTAGGCAAGGTCCGGAGTGGCGTGCTCGTGCTGCCCCTCGAAGCGCGCGAAGGCGCGGAGGGCCTCGCCGCGCGTGAGTCCCGCGGCGCCGTTCGACCGGATGACCGGCTGCAGCGCCTCCCAGATCCCCGCCTCCCAGTCGATCAGGGTCCCGTAGCAGTCGAAGGTGAGGACCCGGTAGTCGGTCAGGCGCGCCATTTCGTCGTCCCCGATGGTCCCGAACGTCGCCGTGGCGGGGATTGTTCCGTTCGAGGGGCTGGGCCGGAAGACTCGTTCAGGAGACGAGTCGCCGCGGCAGCGTGGGGTTGAGGTGCATGACGAGGTCGTAGACCGAAGCGCCGGAAGCCGCGCTCGCGTCCTCGGGCCGCGAACCGTCCCGCCAGTCGAAATAGGTGGCGACGTCACCCGCCTCCACGGTCTTTTCCGGGCCGATCTCGACGATCGTGTGGCTTGCGGACACGCTGGCGATGATGGGGTACCGGGTTCCTCCGATGCGTACCCAGCCCCCCTGCGCCGCTACCCGCGGCACCCCGTCGACGTGACCCGCCGGGATGGTGGCGATCCAGACGTTCCGCTCTGCCCGGTAAGCCGCCTCGTACCCGGCGGTGTCGCCTTCTCGCAGGTGTTTCACGAGCGCCACCCGCGCCTTCAGGCTCATGGACGGCCGCAGGTCGAGCAGACCCAGCTCGCGGAACCTTTGGGTCGAGTACTGACCGAAGAGCGCCATGCCGGGCCGGACCGCATCGAGGTATGCCGGTGGATTGTCGAACAGGCCGTAGCTCGAAGCCGCGTGCCGCTGGCCGATGGCAACACCGCCCGCGGCGAGCGTGTCCTCGACCTGCCGGAATCGCCGCAGTTGGAGCTTTTCGAACTCGGGATCCTCGTTCAGCGTAGTCATCGTGCCGGCGAGGTTCACTCCGTCGCGTCCGGCGAGGTCGGCGATCAGTCCGGGTGCATGCCGGTAAGGGATGCCGACCCGGCCCATCCCGGTGTCCACGCACACCTGCACCGGGACCGCTGCCTGCCGCCGGGCCGCCAGCCGGTCCAGCGCGTCGCCCACCTCCGTATAGACCATTGGCGTGACGTCACGCATCACGGCCTCTTCCAGGTCTCGCTCATCGAAGGGACCCATCAGCAGGACCGGTTTGACGATTCCGGCCTCGCGGAGCTCGAGGGCCTCGCTCAGCTTTACCACCGCCATGCCGATCACGCCGGCCTCGGATTCGAGGATCCGGGCCATGTGGAGCAGGCCCATGCCGTAGGCGTTGTTCTTGATGACGGCCAGGATGGGACGGCCCTCGACGAGGCGGCTCACTTCCCGGACGTTGTGCCGCACGTGGTCCGGCCGGATCTCGATCCAGGGGTCGAAACTGGAATGCCGCACGGAGGTCTGAGCCGCGGCGCGGGCGTTTGCGGCCCATCCCAGCGCCGCGGGCGCCAGCGCTGACCGCAACACGGTGCGTCGGGAGAACTTCATGGCGGCAACTCTATGGACTCGCGGACGGACCGACCAACGCCTTGCACCGGGATAATCCGCGCCACCGGGGCGAACCCCCGTGGACGTGACCCTTGCCTGACCGAACCCTGAGCGGCCGCCCACGGCTCAGGCCGGTCCTCGCGCCGCTGCAGGTCGGCTCGCTGGCGCTCGGCTGCGTCATCGGCTTCGGCTGTTTCATCCTCGCCGGCGACTTCCTCGAGACCGCCGGACCGCTCGGCGCGGCGCTGGGTATTGCGCTCGGCGGGCTGGCGATGGTCGTGATCGCGCGGAGTTACGGCCTCATGGTCCGCACCTTTCCGGTGGCGGGGGCCGAGTTCGCCTACGCCTACCGGGCCGCCGGCCGGCATCACGCGGTGATCTGCGGCTGGTTCCTTGCCCTCGGCTATCTGAGCATCGTGCCGCTCAACGCGACCGCGCTCACCGTCCTCGGCAGGTTCCTCGCACCGGAGGTGTTCGCCCGCGGACGCCTCTACACGGTCGCCGGCTTCGAGGTGTTCGCGGGGGAGGTCGCCCTCGCGGCGTTCGCGGTGATCCTGGTCGCGTTTCTTCACTCCAGGGGCGTCGAAGGGGTCGGGAGGGCGCAGGCGGTCCTGACCGGCGTCATGGTGACGGCGGTGGCGCTGGTGGGCATCGGCGCGTTCACCGGTCCTGGCGCCAGCGTGGCCAACTGGGAGCCCTGGTTCGCACCCGGCCGGTCCGCCTGGACCGGCATCCTGGCGATGCTCGCGATCTCGCCCTGGCTCTACGTCGGCTTCGACACCCTGCCGCAGGCCGCCGAGGAGTTCGCGTTCCCGGCCGGCAAGGCGTTTCGGCTGATGGCGGTGGCGATTCTGGCCGGCGCCGGGATGTACGTGATCGTGCTGCTGGCCACCGGGGTGGTCCTGCCGTGGCGCGAGCTGGTGGCCGGCGAGTCCGTCTGGGCGACCGGCGCCACGGTGCGGGCGAGCCTGGGGACGGCGGGAGTGGCCATCCTGAGCGTCGCCGTCGTCACGGCGATCTTCACCGGCATCAACGGCTTCTTCATGGCGAGCAGCCGCCTCCTGTTCAGCATGGGGCGGGCGCGGTTGCTGCCGGCGTGGTTCGGGAGCATCGACCCGGCCCGCGGCACGCCGCGCAACGCACTGGCGTTCACCGGGGCGGTTTCGCTGCTCGCCCCCTGGTTCGGCCGCGAGGTCATCGTCTGGGTGGTGGACATGGCGGCGGTCGGCACCGCCTGCGGCTACCTGTACACCTGCCTGGCGGCGTTCTCGGTGACGCGCCGCCCGCGGGCGCGGGTGGAAGCGGTGCTCGGCGCGCTCCTGTCGGCCGGGTTCCTGATCCTCCTGTGCGTCCCCGGGATGCCCGGCTTCATGGCGCCGCCCTCCTGGATCGCCCTGGGCGGCTGGATCGCGCTCGGCGCGCTGTTCTACTTCCGGCGCGCCCGGGAGTTCGCGGCGATCCCCGATTCCGAGCTGGACGGACTGATCCTCGGGGCTTCGCGGGCCCGCCCGTAGCGGGCTTCGCGGGTCAGTTGGCCGCGTCGATCGCCTGATAGACCAGCGCGCGGAACTTCGCGTGGTCGTCCAGGCCTCCAGAGGGGATCAACTGCGCCAGGTAGACGACGACCAGTTCTTCCTGCGGGTCCACCCAGTAGCTCGAGTGGTAGGCCCCGCCCCACCCGTAGAGGCCCTCCGAGCCGGGCACGCCGTGCGCGCCCATGTCCTCCACCACCCGGAAGCCGAGCCCGAATCCGACGCCCCGTTCCGCGCCGAACACCGCGCTGGCGTCGTTCAGGTCCCGGACCAGCAGCCCGCCGAGGTGGTCCACCGTCATGAGCTCGACGCTCTTCGGCGAGAGGATGCGGGCGTCGCCGAGCGTGCCGCCGTTCAGCAGCATCTGGAGGAACCGCCCGTAGTCCGAGGCTGTCGAGAGGAGGCCGGCGCCCCCCGAGAAGCTCGTCCGCGGCCCGTCCACGTACGCCCCCTGTCCCACCATGCCGCCGGGGTCGGGAGCGCGCGTGAAGCCGCCCTCGCCGGCTGAATACACGACGGTCAGGCGGTCGCGCTTGTCGGGCGGGAGGTAGAAGTGGGTGTCCGCCATCCCGAGCGGCTCGAAGATGCGGGTCCGGAGGAACTCGTCGAGTGCCGTCCCCGAGGCGACCTCGACGACCGCCCCCAGGATGTCGGTCGCGTAGCCGTAGACCCAGTAGTCGCCGGGGTGGGCTTCGAAGGGCAGGGACGCCATGCGGCGCACCGTTTCGCGGATCGGTTCCTCCCGGTGCGCGAAGTACCAGCCGGTGATGTCCGCTTCCACCCATTCGGCGGCCGCGGTCCCGCCCCCGTAGGTGATCCCCGCGGTGTGGGTGAGCAGGTGGCGGATGGTGACCGGCTGCCGCGCGGGCACCACGTCGTAGGTTCCGTCGGGGTTGGTGCGGGCGACCGTGGTCTCGAGGTATTCGGGGAGGTGGCGGCCGACGGGGTCCGAGATGAGGAGCCGGCCCTCCTCCTGCAGCATCATGATGGCCACGCTCACGACCGCCTTGGTCTGGGAAGCGATCCGGAAGATGTCGTCGGTCTCGAGCGGGTCATCGGCCTCCCGGTCCCGGTAGCCGAACGCCTTGAGGTACAGGATCTCCTCGCGGCCGGCGACGAGCGCCACCGCGCCGGGCAGAGCGCCGGACTCGACGTAGTCCTCGAGGGCGGCGTCGAGCCGGGCCAGCCGGTCGCGGTTCAGGCCCGAGGAGGTGTCCGGGGGCGGCGCGCCGCCGCACGCGCCGGCGAGGATCGCGGCAAGCAGGGGAGCGCCGAGCGGGCTGCCGTGCCGGATCGCGGGGTTGTCGTTGATGGTTCGCATGACCTTCTCCCGAGGGCACGGATCATGGCACCGCCGGCGGGCGCCTCGGAAGGCCTGCGGTATCGTCCGACGCCGTCATGTCCGGCTGGTCGCGGAGGCGGTTCCTGGAGCGCGGATCGGCCGCGGCTGCGATCGCCGCCGTCTGGGGATGCGCGCCGGAAGAGCGGACGGACGCGGAGACCTCGCCGCCCGTGCCGGAGCCCTCGGCCAGCCCGGCGCCGCTCACCGGCCCCCGCCGCCGCCTCGCGGAGCCCGGCCCGATGATCCCGCCCTGTCCGGCGATCCTGCTCACCGTGAATGGCCGGCCCGGCGACCCGGACGAGATCTCGGTGCTCTGGACGTTCGTCGTGAACGGAAACCCGCCCCAGATCGGGGTGAGCGCGGGGTTCGAGCACCAGGCGCGGGAACTCCTCGAACTCCACGACGAGTTCGTTCTGAACGTCCCGGTGGCCTCCATGATCGAGGCGTTCGACACGGTGGACATGAACTCCAGCCGGGTCGCCGACAAGTTCGAACTCTCGGGCCTGACGCGGGGTGCGGCGTCCGTAGTCGCCGCCCCCACCGTGGAGGAATCCCCCATCCATTGCGAGTGCCGCACGATCGCTTCGCTCGAAGTGCCCCCCGTCCGGAAGCTCTTCATCGCGGAAGTGGTGGCGACGACCGCTGTCGAGGGAGCGGTTGACGACGGCGGCCGCCTGATCGTGCCCGACGTGGACTTCTTCGGGATGACCGCCGGGAGCGGCGAGCACTACACGGTGGGCCGCCGGGTGGGCAACATCGGGATGACGGTCGGCCGGAGCGACATCAAGTACTGACCGCGTGGCGCGGATCAGTCGCGCCAGGGATTCACCAACAGGAAATCCATATCTTGGAAGTCCCCTTCACCTGAGGTCGATCGGCCGTGCGAGGGATCGGTCGCGCCCAATCTCAAGCTCCGTCTCGCGCAATGGTGAAGCGCGAAGGAAGTCGACGAGTTCGGTTCCGGTCCTCGCCGCCGCGCGCCCGACCTCGGATTCCAGCAATTCCCGCAGACGGGATGCGCCACGTTCATCCTCACGGAGCGTCCTGGCCACGGATCGCAGCAGGGAGGCATCCTCGAGGGGAACCGAAACCTCGACGCGAGTGATCCCGCGCGCCGAGGCACGGAGGCGGCGGACGCGTGGGATTGGGGCGTGGTCCTGACGGGTGTCGGCCATGTTGCCGGAACTATCGCCGATGCTCAGGCCGTGCGAAAGCCGGACTGCGCCCGACTGCCTACGCGGGCTCTCCGACCCGAAGCGGAGAGGAAACCGCAGGGCTATGGAGTCCAGGCTTCGGCCCGCTCCAGGAACACCGTGGGATTGGCCAGCCACTCCGCGAAACCGATGCTCCGATCGTCGGTCAGGTAGTTCACCTTGTCGTCGAGGCAGGCGAGCAGCGCTTCATCGCCCTGATCGAGCGTGAATCCGCCGAGGTCGACCAGGGTGTCGACGGCGGTCACCACGAGAACGCCGGCCCACATCGCTTCGAGCGTGCTGTTCGCAATCTTGTCTCCGGCCAGGGCGTCCACCTGGCCGTGGGCCAACGCCTCGGGCTGTGCCGTCTGGACGGTGTCGGTGCCGAAGAACACGACCTGCGGAAGCTCGGGCGACGGGGGTTCCAGATGCATGCGGTCCGCGAGATTCGGCGAGGATCCGCTCGCGGCGATCCGGTAGGCGTCGCTGCCGTCGGCCACCTCGATGCCGCCGGGAGTGGTGATCCGGGTCCCTGCGAGCACCACGCCGTCTTCGTCAATGAGCCCGACGATCTGGAGAAAGCGGGCCTCGTTGGTGGTTTCCGCCGAAACGCCGACCCGGTGGTCGCCCGTCAGATCGCTGTATTCGGCGAGCGTGCCGGCATCGGTCGCGCGGACGAGCAGCGAGTGGCCGAACTCGACGTGCCCGGACGTGAACGAGATCGCCGGCGTCCCGGATGCATCGAGCGTCCGCTCCTCGAGGATGGTGATGCCGCCGCCCACGACGTCGTACTCGGGGGTGGACGGAAGCAGCCAGATCCCGGGCCAGACATCGATGCCGCGGCGATCGAAGGCCAACCCGGCGCCCTCCATGGCTTCGAGGGCGTTCAGCAGATCGGCCTCGTAGCCGAGGTGCTCGTCGAAGGCTTCGGCGCCCGAATCCGGGCTCGCGCTGTAACTGACCGGCTCGAAGTGAGCGAAGAACCCGTACTCCAGAATCCGGCCTTCCTCGGTGCAACGGGCCTCCATCGGGTCCGGTGCCGGGGGCGGAGCCGGGCTCGGAGGCGGGACGGTCGGCGATGGAGCGTTCGAGCCGCTGTCACAGCCAGCGACCGCGGCAGCGAGGCCGAATGCGGCAAGGCGCCGGAAACGCGGCCCGCGCTGCGCGCGCTCACGAATGAACATCGTTTCGACCCTCCCCAGGTGCGGCCCGCGCCGTGAGGACCCAGCCGGGTCCTCCATCACCGCAGCGTCATGAACTGAGTCTACCCGCGTCAAGCGGCGCGCCTACCCAGGCTCTCCGGCCCGGCGGGTCCGCGGATCGGACGCGAAGAAGCCGACCGACTTCCACGAGACCAGCAGCAGTGCGGCGGCGAAGGCGGTCAGCACCAGGCCCGGCATCCATACCGCCCCGGCGGCGACCCACAGCGGCAGCGTCGTGAGGATGGC
Source organism: Acidobacteriota bacterium (assembly GCA_009835985.1). Classification (GTDB taxonomy): domain Bacteria; phylum Acidobacteriota; class Vicinamibacteria; order Marinacidobacterales; family Marinacidobacteraceae; genus Marinacidobacterium. Next base: position 67,470 of record VXWI01000011.1, read on the forward strand.
GATCTCGACCAAGGCGATGGGGAGGTACGCCACACCGTAGTCGTCCAGCGTGCCGGACCTCCGCCGGGGATCCACCACGCGGAGCAGCGCGATCCCCATCCCGACCACGCCGGTGGCCCAACCGAAGGTGAACAGGCCCCGCTCGAACCAGTAGTTGCGGAAGGTCCGGCGGGCGATCCACCAGGTGATGAGGGCCGCGTGGGCGAAACCGAACACGGACATCACGAGGATGGGCGCCGCGTACGCCGCCACCGTCGAGAGCGGGATCGAGGCCACCCCGAAGGCCACCAGGAAGTCCGAGACGGAGGACCCGATGCGCGCCATCGTGGCCCGGTCCACGTTCCGGCCGACGCCCAGCCGGTTGAGCGCGCCCTGGAGCAGCGCGCCGGCGATGACCGCGAGCGCGAACATGGGGAGGGCGGTGAAGAGGCCTCCTGCCGACCCGAGGGCCCAGCTTGCGGCGTGGGCGGCGCCGTAGGCGAGCAGGACGAGCCCGAAGTGCCAGGACAGGGTGTCGAGGGCTAGCGGGCTGACGGTCTCCTTCACCGCGTCCCGCGCGTTTTCCGGTGCGATCAGGCCCCGCCGCTGGTCTTCGGGAAGCTCCTGCGGGCTTGAGACCAGGCGGGTCCAGCCCGCCCGGGTGGCGAGGTTGATCGCGGCGACGCCCCCGAACACCGCCGCCAGCAGTCCGATGGTCGCGAAGGTGTATCCGACCGGGGGGGCGTCCGGATAACCCTGTTCGGCGAGCACGGACCCGATGGCGGTTGCGGTGCCGTGGCCGCCGACGAAGCCGCCGGGAAGCATCAGGGCGAACGGTCCGCCCACCTCCGGGAACAAGGGAATCAGGACCGCGCCGGCGAAGAGGAGCGCGAGGCCGAACTGACCCACCCAGGCCGAGAGGTTGTAGAAGAAGGTGTCTCCGACGTCGCGGAGCATTTGCCGGAAGCGCGGCGCGTTCGGGCGCCAGCCCATGAAGAGGGTGCCGAAGAGCACCACGATCAGTTCGCCCGGGTAGCGGCCCATCACCGGGGCGCCGGACGCGTCCCGGGCGAAGGGCAGGAGATCCAGGCCCTCGGGTCCCGCGGCGAGCCCGATGAGCCCGGCGAGGATCGGCGTGGGCAGGAAGATGGCCTGGAAGAGCCGCACCCAGGTACGCAGGAGGTGGGCGACGACGAGGAGCCCGGAAATCAGGGCGAAGTCGAGGAGGACGTCGGTCGCCATCGCCTCGCTCTGCTCAGTACCCGAGCAGGTTCGGCAGGAAGAGCACCACGCCCGGCAGGAACGCGATGACGAGGGTGAGCGCCAGCATGAGCGCCAGGTAGGGCCAGAGCGGGCGGGCGACCTTCGCCGGCTCGACCCCTCCCACCGAGCACGCCACCAGGAGGCTCACCCCCACGGGCGGCAGGAAGACGGAGATTCCCTGGGTCGCCACGATGACGGCGCCGAAGTGCACGGGGTCGATCCCGAGTTGTCGCGCGATGGGCAGCAGGATCGGGGTCAGCATGACGACCGCCGGCACGCCCTCGAGAATGGCGCCGAGCGGCAGGAACACCAGGATCGTGAGGATGAGGAAGCCGGCCGCGCCGCCGCCCATCCCCACGACGGAGGACGCGAGCGCCTGGGGCACTTCCTCGACCGCGAGGACCCAGCCCAGGAGGCGCGCGGCGCCCACCACGAAGAGCACCATCCCCGAGACCACGGCAGTCTGGACGACCTTGTCCCAGAGTCCCCGGGCGGTCAGCGACCGGTAGACCGGCCCGGCCAGGAGCAGCGCGTAGGCGACGGCTACGGCGGCCGCCTCGGTGGGGGTGAAGAGGCCGAAGCGGATCCCGCCCAGGATGACCACGATCATGAAGAGCGGGAGCACGGCATCGATTCCCGCGTGCCGGACCTCCGCGAAGGAGGCCCGCTCCTGGGCCGGCCATCCCTGCCGCCGCGCCTGCCACCCGATCTGCACCATCAGGCCCGCGGCGATGAGGAGGGCGGGCGCGATGGAGGCCACGAACAGGGCGCCGATGGAGACGCCCCCGATGACGCCGTAGATGACCATCACGATGGCCGGCGGAATCAGGATCCCCATGCCGCACGCCGCCGAGACGATCGCGGTGGAGCGCTCCCGGCTGTATCCGTTCGCGGTGAGCTGGGGCACCATGATGCCCCCGATGGCGGCCGCGTCCGCGGACGTGGAGCCCGAGACGCCCGAGAAGAACATCTCGGCCATGATGACCACCTGCCCGAGCCCTCCCGGGAGGTGCCCGACGAGGGAGCGCGCGAGCGTCACCAGCCGGCGGCTGATCCCGCCGACGTCCATCAGGAAGCCGGCCAGGATGAAGAGCGGCACCGCGAGCATCGGGAAGGAGTCCATCCCCGCGACGATCTGCTGCGGGATGAGGACGAGGGGGAGGTCCGCGGCCAGGATGGCGATGACGGCGGCGGTGGCGAGCGCGAAGCCGATGGGCACCGCGGCGAGCACCAGCGCGCCGAAGGCGCCGAGCAGCAGGCCGCCCATCAGCCGTTCTCCTCGCCGCGGCCCGCTCCACCGGCGAGCAGGTGGATCGCCATCAGCAGCCCCGATACCGGCGCCGCGGCATAGACGAGCGCGACGGGCAGGTTCAGCGCCGCGGAGCGCTCGGCCAGGGTGAGATCCATGAGGGCGATTCCGGTGCCGACGAGCAGGAGCGACAACGCCAGCACGACCGCCCAGGCGGTGCGCTCCACGGCGCGCCGCACCGGCGGCGCCAGTTTCTTCGTCACCTGGTCGAACCCGAAGTGGGCCCGGTGCTCCACCGCGAGCGAGGCCCCGAGCAGCGACACCCAGATGAAGGCGAAGCGCGAGAGCTCCTCGCTCCAGGGGTTCGGGGTGGCGAAGAGGTAGCGCATCAGCACCTGGAGGAGGACCACGGCGCACACCGCGATGACCAGCGCCCCCGCGGCGCAGGTCTCGGCCGCGACGAGGACCCGGTTGAGGCGCTTCATTGGTCGCGCCGTTCCCGGCTGGATGGGGGCGATGAGGGCGATTGCGCGGGTGCGTTTCGCGTCGCTCCGCTCCGCGATGCCGGCCGGGAGGCCGGCGCTCCGACCTCGGCTGGGGTGCGCTCCGCCGCTTCCACCAGTCTGGCGATCAGCGCTTCGCCGTCCGGCAGTCGGGCGGCCAGCTCGTCCCAGATGCGTGGCCGGACCGCAGGGGTGAACGGCGCGAGGTCCGGGCGCGAGATCTCCACGTCGTTTGTACGCATCTCGGCGATCGCCTCCGCCTCCATCCGGCGGGCGACCTCGGACTGGTAGGCGAGCGCGTCCGCCGCCGAGCGGTCAACGAACTCCCGGATGTCCGGGGGCAGCGACCGATAGAACGGCTCGTTCACGAGCAGCGTGATCGGGTTGTAGGTGATGGAGGTGAAGCTGTAGAACTTCGCCACCTCGTAAAGCCGGCTGCTCACGAACCCGACGGCGTTCGCCTCCCCGCCGTCGATCACCCCCTGCTGGAGCGCCGAGTAGACCTCGCCGTAGTTCATCGGGGTCGCCTGGACGCCCAGCGCCGAATAGGCCGCGAGATAGGTCGCGTTCTGGAGGACCCGCAGCTTGAGGCCGGCGAGGTCCGGGGGCGCCTCGACCGGTCCGCGGCGGTTGTAGACGTGGCGGAACCCGTAGTCGAGGAACCCGAGTGCGCGGACCCCGGTGCGCTCGAGGAGGAGGTCCCGCCACCAGTCCCCGGCGGGGCCCTGCATCACCCGGAGCCCGTGGTCCCGCGTCTCGAAGAGGTACGGGAGATCGAACACCTGGGTCTCGGGCACCCAGCCGGAGAGCACGGGGGTGCCGGTGATCGCCACCTGCACCGCGCCGGCCTGGATCTGCTCGAAGGCCACCCGCTCGCCGCCGAGCTGTCCCGACGGATAGATGACGACCCGGAACCGCCCGCCGGTGCGCTCGTGCATGAGGTCCCGGAAACGCTCCGCCATGAGGTGGTACTCCGAGGTGGTCGAGAGGACGTGGGAGAACCGGACGGTCCACGTGGATGGGTCCGGCGCGGGGCCCGTGCACGACAGCGTGAGGAGCGCCGCCAGCTGGACTGTGGTGAGGCCGGGCCACGGAGGTGCTTCTCGCTCCGCCACAGGCCGTCGGCCCACTGCCCCAGCTGCCGGTCGCTCGGATTCTTTCATCGACTCCGCCCTTCCGACGGCCCTCCCGGCAGACGGTCCTGCGTCGGAGGCGGCGAGTCCGCGTCCCGCGAGTACCCCATCATCCGAGCCACCAGGTAGACCACCGCGGATCCGCCCCCCAGAAATAAGACCGCCACCCAGTCCGGAATCCCGAGGTATCGAGCCAAGGCCATGCCGAGCACCACCACGCCGGCCACGAGGAGCGGAGGGGGCCGGCGGATCCGACTCACGTGGCCGCTATCCGCTTTGTGGGCGTCGGCTTCAGGCACCCCAGATGGTCTGGCCGGCGTCAATGAACAGGCTGGCGCCGGTCACGAGACGCGTCTCGTCGTTCGACGCGAGGTACACCACGGCCGCCACCAGGTCGTCGGGGACGCCGATCTCCCCGAGCGGGATGCGGGCGAGCCGGCGCCGCCGGAAGTCGTCCCGGGCGATGTCGGCCCGGTTCATGTCGGTCTCGATCAGCCCCGGGGCGATGGCGTTCACGCGGATCCGGTGCGGCGCGAGCTCCAGCGCGAGCTGCTTGGTGAGCATCTCGACGCCGGCCTTCGACACGCAGTAGTGCGTGAGGTTCGGGGCGGCCACCGCCTGTCCGGCGGAGGACACGTTGACGATCGCGCCCGCCGTCCCGTCCTGGATCATGCGCCGGGCGGCCGCCTGGCCGACCAGGAAGTAGCCCTTCAGGTTGACGTCCAGGATGGCGTCCCACTCCTCCTCGGTGATCTCGAGGAGGGGCGTCCGCTTCAGCACCCCGGCGTTGTTCACGAGGATGTCGAGGCCGCCCAGGAAGCCGTGGGCCTCGGCGACGATCCGTTCCACGTCCGCCCCGGCGTCGGTGGAGCCCTGGACGGCGACCGCGCGGCGTCCCAGCGTCTCGATCTCGCGGACGGCGCTCTCGGCGTCCGCGCGACTGCCGCGGTAGCCCACCGCTACGTCCGCCCCCTCGCGGGCGAGTCCGAGCGCGATGCCCCGGCCGATGCTGCGGGAGCCGCCGGTGACGAGGGCTCGCTTGCCTTCAAGACGCATGGGGGATCGGTGGCCCCACCGCCGGGGCCGCCGGGCGGACTAACGTAAGCGGGCGGGCCGTGATTTGCAATGCGGCCGGGCCGGGTCCTCCGCGCGTCGCGGAGCGTTTCCCTTTACCGCGCGCCGATCGCCGCGAGCCCGGCCTCGAGTCGCCGTTCGGCCTCCGCGTCGCCGGCGAACCGGAGCAGCCCGCGCCGGAGCAGCCGTGCCGCTTCGGCGGGGTTTCCGCCCTCCCGGAAGACGCGGGCCACCATCAGATGACGCTCCGGGTCCCGGGGCGCCTCGATCAGGAACCGCTGGGCCGCCCTGAGCGCCAGCCCGAACTCCCGGTTCCGGAGCGCGTGGTTCACGAACGCGGCCGCCGCGGAGACGTCGTCGGGCCGCAGCTCGGCGGCGGCGAGCAGCCGCGTGGACTCGGCGTCCACCGCGTTGCGGCGCTCGAACTCGGCGAACAGCGGCCCCGCTTCCTCCGCCCTTCCGGCCCGGCTGAGCAACTGGGCGAGACGGAAGCGCGCCTCGTTGAGCGCGTCATCCGCGGCGAGCGCCCGGCGAAACGCCTCCTCGGCTTCCTGCCGCCGTCCGGCATCCTGGTGGGCCCGGCCCAGCGCGAGTCGGGCCAGCGCGTTGTCCGGCTCGGCCGCGAGCACCCGCTCGAGGATCGGGAGCGCCTCCGGCGACCGCCCGAGCTTCACCAGGATCCGGGCCAGCCGCAGCGCCGCCGGCCCGCTGGGGCCGGTCGCGTCCACCAAGCGACGAAGGATCTCGAGCGCTTCGCTCCCCTGGCCGTTGCTGTCGAGGAGCTCGGCCCGGAGCAGGAGCGCCGGCGGACTCTCCGGGTTCCCGCGTAGCAGCGCGTCCGTCACCGCGGCGGCTTCGTCGAAACGGCTGGACCGGGCCAGGATCACGGCCCGCGCGTAGGCCGCCCGCGGGTCCGAGGGGTGGCGTTCGAACCGGGCCAGCGCGCGCTCGTCGGCATGGAGCTCCATGAACAGCCTGCCGGCCTCGACGTCCGCGAGGGAGTCCTCCGGCGGCCTCGTCCGCGCTCCGCGCTCGAAGGCCTCCAGCGCGTCGAGCGGCCGAAAACCACGCCGCAGCAGGACGCCGGCCGCGATCCAGCCGTCGGAACCGAGTGCGCCGGCGCTTTGGAAGACCGCTTCGACGACCTCGGGATGCGGCGCGGCGCCGCGGGCCAGGGTCCACAGGACCTCCCGTCCCGCGGAGGACTCCGGATCGGCGGCGAAGCTCTCGACGAGCGGCGGGATGGCCGCCGCGGCCTCGCCGCCGGCCAGCGCGCGGCGCGCCTCGGCGAGCGGCTGCCCGGCCGCGGACCGCGGGCCAGGCGCAAACCCGGCAACCAACAAGAAACCCCATGCCGTCAAGAGGGGCGCCCGACACATTTTGTTCGATGACCCGGCACAGAATACTCTCCGCCGATGCGGGACTGGCTGCGGTGCTCGAGGAGGCGCGCGGTTCACGCGGCTGTCGTCGGTTCGCTCGTTTTCCTCTCCGTCCAGGCGGCGGCGCAAGAGGAAGGCGGGCCGGCTTTCCCCTCCGACGACCCGGTGATCCGCGCGATCTGGGAGGAGGGTGTCGAGCGCTCCCAGGTGATGGAACTCGGCCACGTGATGATGGACGTGATCGGCCCGCGCCTGACGGGCTCGCCGGGGATGGCCGCCGCCAACGACTGGGCGCTCGAGAAGTTCGAGGAGTGGGGCATCGAGGCGTATCGGGAGCAGTACGGCACCTGGCGGGGATGGGAGCGGGGGATCAGCCACATCGATCTCATCTCGCCGCGGGTCCGGACGCTCGAGGGGATGGCGGCCGCCTGGAGCCCGGCCACCGACGGGCCGGTCGAGGCGGGGGTGGTGATCCTCGCCGACGCGGACACGCCGGAGGCGTTGGCGGCGTGGCTCCCCGAAGCGCGCGGCAAGTTCGTGCTGGTCTCGCCGCCGGTGGCGAGCTGCCGCCCGCGGGACAACCTCGAGTGGTTCGCCCGGCCCGCGACGCTCGCCCGCATGGCCGGGGAACAGGAGCGCCTGGTCGAGGACTGGGGGAACCGCTACGCGAGCGCGGGCATCGAGCGGCGCCGGCTGCCGGAAGCGCTGGACGCCGCCGGGGCGGCCGGGATCGTCCGCTCGGAGTGGTCCGGGGGCTGGGGCGCCATCAGGGTCTTCGGGACCAGCATGGAGCGCACCCCGGTCCTGGACCTGAGCTGCGAGGCCTACGGGCTTGTCTTCCGGTTGGCCGAGAACGGCCAGGAGCCGGTGCTGCGGGTGGACGCGCAGGCCGAGTTCCTCGGCGAGGTGCCGGTCTTCACTGCCTTCGGGAAGATTCCGGGCACCGCGGAACCCGAGGAGTTCGTGATCCTCGGGGGCCACTACGACTCCTGGGACGGTTCGTCCGGAGCGCTCGACAACGGCACCGGCGCGGTCGCCATCATGGAGGCGATGCGCATCCTGAAGGCGTCGGTCCCGAACCCTCGCCGCACCATCCTCGGCGCGCTGTGGAACGGCGAGGAGCAGGGCCTGAACGGCTCCCGCGCCTTCGTCGAGGACCACCCCGAGATCCTCGATCGCATCCACACGGTGTTCAACATCGATCACGGGACCGGGCCGGTCACCTTCATCCCCATGCAGGGTTTCGCGGGGGCCGCCGGCCGGTTCGGCGAGTGGCTGGCGCAGATCCCGAGCGAGTTGTCGGATCTGGTGACGCTGGAGATTCCGGGGATGCCGGAAGCGGGCGGAACGGACCACGCATCCTTCCTCTGTGCCGGGGTGCCGGCGTTCAGCTTCCACGTGGGGGATGGCCGGGGCGGCCACCTCCCCATGGGCACGAACCGCTGGGACACGATGGTCTACACCTGGCACACCAACCGGGATAGCTTCGACAAGATCGTCTACGAGGACCTGCGCGACGACGCCCTGATGACGGCGCTGTTCGCCTACCTGGCGTCCGAGGATGCGGAGCCCATGCCGCGGGACCGGCGGGCGATGCCGGCAGGCGAAGCGTGGCCGGCGTGCCGCCCTCCGGAGCGCAGCTCGGCGGACGACAGGCGGTAGGTCTCGACGCCCGCCAGTCCGCGACGCAGAGCTAGAGGTTTCTGCGGATTCGGGGGTCTGGCGAAGTTCCAGCGCGGAGGCAGGCGAAGTAGATCGAATCAGCGGTGATCGAAGGAGCGGAATCCCCACCTTCGAGCAACAGGTTTCGGAGGCGCTGCCGGTCCCGATCGTGACGGATGAGCTCGCGGATGTAGGCGCAGCGAGTTGCGAATCCCCGATTGACGACCTGTTCGTCGACGAACGACTCTAGCGAGGCCGGAAGGGACTCCTGGATTCTGCTCATGTCCCAAGCGTAGCCGGGTTGGCAACCGTGACCGTCGCGGATGTCAAGGGGGTCGCGCAGGTGTACCTGGACCCGGCTGGATTCACGACCGTAGTGGCGGGGCCGCTCGAGGAAACCAGAGCCGCGCGCCATCCGCGGTGGCCGGCGGCGCTGGACAACCTGGAAGCAGAACTGTCGAACGAGGAATGAAGAGCTGGCGGCTTTCACTCCGGCGCCCGGCCTCACGCCCTAAGCGGTGACCGTCCGGTGAGGATGGCCGGCAGGTGGGTCACGCCGGCGACGACGATTCCGGGCGCGAGCGTCGATGCGGCCGCCGGACGGCCCAGGACGTAGTGTTCGCCGGGCTTCCAGGGACCCCCGGCGGCCTCCAACTCCGTGTTGACGCGTGAAAGGTTCCGCGCTTCCCGCGAGCCGGGATGCTCTTCCCATTTGCACTCCGCGAAGCTCAGCGTGCCCCCGGACTCCAATACGAAGTCCACCTCACGGCCCCGGAGGTCACGGTAGTACCAGAGCCCGACCGGCCGGCCGCCGTTTTCGTTGAGCTTGCGCATCTCGGCGAACACGAAGGTCTCCCAGATGGCCCCGAGCATCGGGGAGGCGAGCAGCGTCGTCTCGTCGAGGTTGAGCAGGAAGCAGAGCAGGCCGGTGTCGCGGAAATACACCTTGGGCGTCTTCACCAACCGTTTGCCGAAGTTCGCGTACCACGGCTCGAGAAGCGCGATCTGCCCCGAGGTCTCGAGCACGCTCACCCATTCACCGATGGTCTTGACGGCGACCCCGACGTCCCGCGCGACATCGCTCCGGTTGAGCATCGCCGCCGGGCGCGCCGCCAGGATGCGGATGAACCGCTCGAAGTCGCGCAGGCTGCCCACCCGGAGGATTTGGCGCACGTCGCGTTCGAGGTAGGTCGCCAGATAGCCCGCGAAGAAGTCCCGCGCCGGCAGTTCGGGAACCCGCCAGAGTTCGGGGAACTGGCCGCGCGCCAGCAGGGCGCCAAGGCCGCGCGCGTCGATCGGTATCCGGGTGACCGCACGGATCTCGTCGAGGGCGAGGTTTTCGAGCTCAAGGAGTCCCGAGCGCCCGGCCAGGCTGTCGGAAACCCCCTTCATCAGGGTGAAGTGCTGGCTCCCGGTGAGGATGAAGCGGCCCATTTCGTGGCGGCGCGCATCGATGGCCGCTTTCAGGTGGCGGAACAGGCCGGGCGCGTACTGCACCTCGTCCACGAGCACCGGCGGCGGGTGCTGGCGGAGGAAGAGGTCGGGATTGCGTTCGGCCTGCTCCGCGATGGTGGGCAGGTCGAGCGACACGTAGTGGTGGTCGGGAAAGGCCGCACGCAACAGCGTCGTTTTTCCCGCTTGCCGGGCTCCGGTTACGACGACCGCCGGGAAGTGGCGAGCGAGGTGGCTCAGCCGCTCCGTGCAGTGTCGTGGATAGTGCATTAAATATATTCTAACTTACAAAGTAAAAATATCCGACACTATTCTCAGGTGGAGAGCGTGCCGGACTCTTCCAGCAGTTCAGTCCGGATTCAGCTCGGTCCCGGCACGAAGCAGCCGGAGATAGCCGTCGTACGCGAAGCGGCGGTCGCGTTTCCGCCCGGTGATCTCCACCAGGACCCCCGCGCTCATGAGGGTCTCGATCGCCCGCGTCGCCGTCGGTTTGGTGGTCCCGATGTGGTCCATGGACCCCGCCACCGTCACGATCGGATGGGCGGGCAGGAATTCGAAGAGACGCGCGGCGGCGACGGAGCTCGTGGGCTGAGCCAGCACGCTGGCGCGATCGCGCGCGACGAGAGTCGAGAGGTCCCGAGCCGCGGTCGCCGCTTCCTCCGCGACGGCGGCGACGCCATCGAGGAAAAAGTCCGTCCACCCCTCCCAGTCGCCGTCGGTGCGGACCGCGTTCAGACGCCGGTAGTACTCCGCCTGGCGCCGCCTGAAGAAGAGGCTGAGGTAGAGCAGCGGAGCCCTGAGCAACCGCCAGTGCTCCAGCAGCAACGCGATCAGGAGCCGTCCGATGCGCCCGTTTCCGTCGAGGTAGGGATGGATCGTCTCGAACTGGACGTGGGCCAGGCCGACGCGCACCAGCGCCGGCAGGTCCTCGCCTCGGTGGAGATAGCGCTCCAGGTCCCCGAGGAGGTCCGGCAGCCGGGGGGCCGGTGGCGGGACATGAGCGGCGTTCCCCGGCCGGCTGCCGCCGATCCAGTTCTGGCTTCGCCGTACCGTGCCGGGCTGGCGCCCCGCTCCGCGCACTCCCCGCATCAGACGACCGTGCGCCTCGTTGAGCAATCGCATCGAGAGCGGGAGTCCGTCCGCCCTCGCGAGTTCCGCGCGGGCGTACCGCAGCGCCTCCAGGTAGTTGCAGATCTCCTCGACGTCCGGGCCCGGGGTCGCCCCGGGCTCCGCCTCGAACGTGAGCAGGTCCATCAGGGTCGCCTGCGTGCCCTCGATCTGCGAGGTGAGGACGGCTTCCTTGCGGACGAAGCCGTAGAGGAACCACTCGAGCGAGGGGACTATTTGGCCGGCGAGATCAAGGCGGGCGAGAGCGTCCTCCGCCGTGCGCAGCCTGGTGACGAGCCGGCCGTCCAGGACCAGGGGCGGCGCCTCGGGCGGCAGCGGGAAGGGGACGAACGCCTGGACTCGCTCGCCTCCGGCGACGGTGGTCTCGTAGCGGCCGGTGGTGCGGGTCATGGCGGTTCTTCCGGCCGGGAGGGGCCAGGTAGGAACGAATTCTTTCCTGCCGTGCGGCCAAAATCAAGATTTCGTTACTAATGCGGCACATCCGGGGTGGTCCGCGGTTTCGCTGCGCTCCGCGCAGCGATGCCGGCCGGAGGCCGGCGCTCCGAGCGGTACGCGTCGCTGAGGGTGGGTGGAGTGCGCCGTGCGCGGCGCG
>VXWI01000011.1:78983-89820 GCA_009835985.1 Acidobacteriota bacterium
CGCTCCGAGCGGTACGCGTCGCTGAGGGTGGGTGGAGTGCGCCGTGCGCGGCGCGGGGCGCCGCGCGTGCCGGCTGAGGCCGGCGCTCCAAGCCGTTTCTGCTAGCCCGGGACCCAGTACCAGGTGAGCTTTGCGAGGAGTTCCCGGTAGGACGGCTCATCGCTGTCCATCCCGAAGGGCTGGCGCTCGTTGTAGACCACGTAGATGTCGCTGCCGGGCCGGTAGTTCCAGCGCAACTGCACGTTCCCGGAGAAGTTGCCGTCGTCGTCGTTCCACTGCAGGAGCCCCCGGATGAAGGCGTCCGGTGACAGCGCCAGCAGCCCGCGCAGCACCACCAGGTTCGTGTTGAAGTGGCCGTTTTCCTGCGGCAGCCGGACCTCGCTCCGCGAATAGTTCACCTGAAGCCGCACCCGGGGATGCGGCCGGACGGCGAGACCCGGCGAGTAGACCCGGAGCCGGCCGTCGAAGAATCCGTTGTTCATCGCGAAGAGGTTGAACGAGACGCGCCGGCTCTGCGAGGTATTGACCATCGTCATGAGGTCGGAGGTCGTGTACTGCCCCTCGTTGATCTCCACGCCGTCGCGCAGCTCGAACGACTCGCTGAGGCCCTCGGTGTTGCGGGAAAACTGGACGAAGAACTGGCTGCCGTCGTCGAAGAGGAAGAAGGGCCCGAAGCCGACGTTCTGGGTCTGGATGGACCCGTCGGGCTCGGTGATGCGGATGAGGCCCGGCCCCACGAAGATCTGCCGGATCCCGTAGCGGCCGATCCGCGGGCTCCAGAGCCCCTCCACCCGGACCTTCCGGATCCCGGTGCGGGGCACGAAGCCCAGTTCCGACCGGAAGCCCTCCCCGATGTCGTTGTAGGTCGTGAACAGGTTCCAGCGGTCGTCACCCACCTGTCCGGTCACTCCGAAGGCGCTCTCCCGTCCCTCGACGCCCGGCGTCGCGCTGCGCGCGGCGTACCCGGTGATGGTGGCCGACTCGTTCGGCGCCCAGGAGAAGTCGGCGGCGCCGACCCGGTGCGAGTCGCCCCCGATCTCCGTCCGGTCGAGCGCCATCACCCCGATGGCACTCCGCTGCAGCACGTCCCGCCGCAGCCGCAGCGCGGTGAACCCGGTGGCCGGCGACACCCCTTCGAACGCCTGCTGGCGGATGTGGAAGGCGCCGACGTCGGTGGCGCCCAGCTTGCCGGTGACGCGCGCTCCGCCGACGATGGGGATGATCTCCCCGTCGTCCGAGAGCCCGATCCGGCGGCTGAAGAACAGGAACATCTCCGGCGGCTCGAAGGGGCGGGTGGTCTCGCCGACCTGGAAGAGGCCGGCGTTCTCGAGGAAGAACTCGCGCTGCTCGGGGAAGAAGAGCTCGAAGCGGGTCAGGTTCACCTGCTGCTCGTCGGCCTCCACCTGCGCGAAGTCGGTGTTCAGGGTCACGTCGAGGTTCAGGTTCGACCCGAGCGACACCTTGGCGTCGAGCCCGAGGTCGGTGTTCCCGGCCCGTTCCTCGCCCTCGCCGGTGACCCCGGCGACCCCGAAGGGCTTCAGCTTGATGCGCCCGCCGGGGTTCGCGTGCTCCATCCCGTGCATCACCCCGTAGGCGGAGACCCGCCACATCGCGTTGAAGCCCCAGTCCACGGAGATCGGGGCCCAGAAGCTGATCTCGCGGGTGCGCGCCACCTGCCGGCCGAAGTTGACCCCGAAATTGCGGGTTCCGCGCGGGAAGCGGAGCGTCTCGAAGGGGATCACCATCTCGGTGGTCCAGCCGTCCTCGGTCCGTCGCGACCCCACCCGCCAGACACCGTCCCACTCGTTGTTGATGGCCGCGCCCTCGTTCTGGACGAGGCCGTCCTGGCGGGTCCCCACCGCGTTCGTGCTGAAGAAGACCGCGCTCCGGTGGTCGTGGTAGGTGTCGAGCACGATGAAGAAGTTGTCGTCGCTCTCGAGGTTGGCGTCGCGCCGGTACTCGCGGGCGACGATCGCCGCGGGGTCGTCGTCCTCCATCCGGGCGCCGACCAGCAGCGCGTCCCGGGTGTAGGCGACGTACACCTCGGTGGCGTAGGTGGGCTCGGCGCCGTCCACCGGCTCGGTCTGGATGAAGCCGTCGGCCACCGCGGCGAGCGCCCAGACCTCCTCGTCGAGCCGGCCGTCGGCCACTGGGAGCTCCTCCACCAGCGGCACCTGGAGCTCCTGGTCGTGCTCGTGCTCCTCCTGGGCGGAGGCGGGTCCGGCGGCCAGCAGGAGGAGCCCGAGGAGAGTTACTCCTCGAGCGCGAACTCGAAGCACATCCATGAGACCGATACGAAGGCCACCGCGGCCAGTACCAGGAAACGCGCAGCCTCCCAGACCGGTTCGCCCGCCATCGCGGCCCGCACCCCGGACACCCCGGCGATCAGCAGCGGCGCGGAGAGCGGGAACAGCAGCAGCGGGAGCAGCACTTCGCGCACCGGGGTCGCGGCGCAGATCGCCGCCACCGTGGTGCCGAGGGCCATGAAACCGAGGGAGAAGCAAAGCAGGATTGCGCCGAAGAGCAGCAGACCAGTTACGGATTGGCCACCCAGAAGGTTCGCCCGGAAGAAGAGTTCGTAGAGCAGGACCACCGGAATCTGGACGGCGAGCAGCAGGAGCGTCCCCGATGCCAGCTTCCCGAAGTAGATCGCCGACCGGTCCACCGGGCCGAGCATGAGTCCGTGGATCGCCATCGCCTCGGTCTCCGGGGCGAAGCTCCGGTAGAGCCCCAGGGTCCCGGCGAAGAGGAAGGCCGTCTGGAGGACCCCGGGGGCGAGGTCCCGCCGGTCCGCCGAGTCGAGCCCGATGGCGAAGTGCATGACCAGCAGCACCAGCGCCGCGAAGAGGAGCATCGCCGGGAGCCGTTCGCGGGAGCGGGCCTCGCTCAACAGGTCCTTCCCGGCGATGGCCGCCGCCGCCGAGAAGGTGGTCACGCGGTCCCTCCCGCGGGATAACCGGCGGCGGCGGTGTCGTAGGTGCGGCGGACGGTGTCGGGGTCGGCGTCGGGGTCGTCGAGGACCACCCGGCCCCGCTGGAGAACGAGCGCCCGGTCGGCGAGTCCGACCGCCCGGGCCACGTCGTGGGTGGCGAAGAGCACCGCCGCGCCGCGGCCGCGCGCCGCCCGCACCATCCCGGCGAGCCGCTCGCGCGCCGCGCCGTCGAGCCCGGCGAACGGCTCGTCGAGCAGCAGCAGGTCCGGCTCGTGCAGCAGCGCCCGGGCGAGCGTCGCCCGCTGCGCGGTTCCCCGCGAGAGGTGGCGCGCGGGCACGCCGGCGACGGCGGTGAGGCCGTGCCGCTCGAGCAGCTCGCCGATGTCGGTGCGGGCCCCGTGGAGGCGCCGGTGGAAGCGCAGGTTCTCGGCGACGGTCAGTTCCGGGTAGAGGAGCGACTGGTGGGAGGCGAAGCCGATCCAGCCGCGCGCCGCCGGAGTGGCGTGCTTCAGTTCCACCCCCCGGTAGCGGAGGGCGCCCGCGGACGGCCGGGCGAGGGTGGCGGCCATCCGGATGAGAGTGGTCTTCCCGGCGCCGTTCGGTCCGAGCAGGCCGACGATTTCGCCGGCGGCCACCGTGAGGCTCACCTCGTCCACCACCGGGACCTCCCGGTAGCGCCGCGTGACGCGCTCGGCCTCGAAGAGGGGAGTGGGCACGGTCCGCCCCGCCTCAGCGGCCGCCGCCGAAGGCCCGGTGGAGCAGGCCGAAGCCGAGTGCCGCGGCCATCAGCAGCGCGAGCGCCCACTTCGACGCGATCGTCGGGTCCGGGAGGCGGCCGATGGTGCCGACGGCGGACCGTTCGTCCTCCGACGGGGCCACGAGGCCGGGGAGCTGGCGGCCTCCCGGGGTCGTCGCCGCCGGGGGCGGCGTGCCGCCGCTGAAGATCATGCCGACCGCTTCCCCGGCGGCAACGCCGAACTTCCGGGCCGCGGTGAGGCGGGCCTCCTGGTCGGGCCCCAGGACCTCCCAGCCCGGGGGCGCGCCGGGCGGGAGCGCGAGGTCCATGTCGAGCGGGGAGGCGAGGAGCAGCACCTCGGGACTCGCGCGCGGCGCGACGAGCCTCGCTTCGTAGCGTTCGTCCTCGTAGGCGACCGCGTAGGAGAGGACGATCTCGGTCTCGCCCGGCTTGAACGCGGTGCGGATGGCGTAGTCGCCCTCGTCGCCGACCGCGAAACTGCTCTGCGGCACCGGCATCCCGGTCTCGCCGGTGGAGCTGACGGTGGGGAGTTCGAGCAGCAGGTCTTCGGGAGGCAGCCGGAAACGCAGGGTCTCGTCGTCGTGGATGAAGGTGCGGGGCGGCTCGCTGCGGTTTTGCACCACGAAGATGTGGTCCACCCGGAGCGCGTCCCGCTCGCCCGGCATCCGCCGGTAGAGCGCACGCCAGGTCGAGAGGCCGATCTCCGTCTCGTCCCACTCCGCGAAGGGGTCGTAGACGACGATCGCGGCCTCGGTCGTCTCGCCGGGGTTGAGGCGGACCGGGGCGTTGTAGTTGACGCCGCGGTAGGTCGCCTGGAGCAGGAAGGGGCGGATGCCGCCTGCGGCTGCATCGTCGTCCGGAGCTTCGAGGGTCAACTGGGCATCGGGGTTCTCGACCTGATCCACCGGCTCCATGCCCTCACCGAGGCGGTAGAGGGTGACGAGGTCCGCGGACGCCGGGCCCTGGGTGGTCCCGTTCACGATGGTGACGCGGACGGGCTGCGCGGCGGCCGCCAGGGGGAACGTCAGCGCCGCCGCGAGGAGGAGGGCGGGTTTCATTTCTTCCTGCCCTTTCCCTTCGTCCTCTGGGCGGCGGTGAGTTCATCCAGCCGGGCGACCACGGCGGCGGTGTCGGCGAGCACCGCCGCGCGGCTCGCGGCGTGCTCCCCGGGGGCGATCTTCCCGGCGTCCTTCTCGAAGTCGAGCTCGGCGAGGGTGAGCAGGAGCTGGTCCCGCTTCTCCTGGAGGCGGAGCACGTTGCGGTCGGTCTCGCGGCGGGGCGCGGTCTCGGGTCCCGAGAACACCGGCTGGAGCACGAAGGCGGTGGCGGCGGCGGCCAGCACCGCGAGCAGGATGAGGGTCACGCGGTGGGCGGCCGGCGCTAGCGGATCTGGTCGACGTCGCGTTCGATCCGGGCGAGCACCTCGGGCGAGGCGTCCACGGCGGGCACGGCCGCGCCTCCGGCCGCGGGAACGGCGGCCGCCGCGCTCCGCCGGCGGCGCAGCACGGTGAAGACGACCGCCGCGCCGCCCAGCAGGAACACCCCCGGGAGGATCCACGCGGAGAGGTGGAAGCCGCTGGCCGGCGGGGCCGCGAGGATCACGAGGCCGTAGCGCTCCGCGAACATGGAGAGGATGTCCTCGGGGGCCTCCCCGGCCTGGAGCCGCCGGGCGACCTCCTCCCGGATGGGCTCCGAGGAGGGGCACCGGTCCATCGCGCACTCGCCGACGATCGCGTTGCAGCCGCCGCACTGGCAGGTGAGGGCGTGGGTCACCCGCTGGTAGTCGGCCGAGTTGTAGCGGTCCTGCCCAATCAGAAGGTGAGTCGCCGGACCGGTGAGGAGTGCGGTGGCGGCAATGGCCAGCAGCGATCGGAAACGCATCAGACGGCCTCCAGGGCGGTCCCGTCCGGTGCGGCGGTGGCCGTCCGGCGGACCGGAGAGCGGTTCGGGAGCAGGGTGAGCACCGTGCCGAGGAACATCACGAACGCGCCGAGCCAGACCCAACGGACGAGCGGGTTGCGGTAGACGTGGACGGTGGCCCGCCCGTCCTCGGTCACGCCGGAGAAGACGAGGTAGATGTCTTCCTGGAAGGTGGCGTGCCGCCGGACCTCGGAGGTCGCCTGTCCGGTGGCCTTGTCGAGCTGGCGGCGCGGCTGGAAGATGCCGACGGGCTCGTCGTGCTTCGAGAGCAGGACCTGCGCCCCCAGCCAGTTGTAGACCGGCGTCTCACCGCTCGGGAGGTCCTGGAGGGTGACCTTCCAGGGTCCGATGGCGGTGCTCTCGCCGCGGTTCAGGTCGGCGATCACGTCCTTGTTGAAGGCGTTCCCGGCGAACCCGATGAAGAGCAGCACGATCCCGAAGTGGACGATGTAGCCGCCGTAGCGGCGGGTGTTTCGCTGCACGAGGTCCACGAGCGCCGTCGCGTAGGTGCCGCCCCGGTGGGCGCGCCGGGCGCGCACGCCGCGGTGGAACTCGGTGCCGATGGTCACCACCACGAAGGCGCTCATCGCGAAGCAGAGGATCGCGTAGGGGTGGCGCATCCCGAGGGCGACGAGGAGCAGGCCGGCGGCGACACCGGAGAGCAGGGGGACCGTGAAGTTGCGCTTCAGGCTGTCGACCGACGAGCGCCGCCAGGCGAGGAGCGGCCCCACCCCGGTCATCAGCAGGAGCGCGAGTCCCAGCGGGACGTTCACCCGGTTGAAGAAGGGCGCCCCGACGCTGATCTGCTCGCCCTGCACCGCTTCGGAGAGGACCGGGAAGAGCGTTCCCCAGAACACCGCGAAGCAGGCGGCGAGCAGCAGCAGGTTGTTGAACAGGAAGCCCGACTCGCGCGAGACGACCGCTTCCAGTTCGTTCTCGGTGCGGAGGTCCTTGATCCGGGTGATCAGGAGCGCCGCCGAGAGGATCGCGGCAAAGATGATGAACACCAGGAAGCGCCAGGCGAACTCGGAGGACGCGAAGGCGTGCACCGAGGAGACGATCCCGCTCCGGGTGAGGAAGGTCCCGAAGACGCAGAGCAGGTAGGTCACGATCACGAGCCCCGCGTTCCAGATCTTCAGCATCCCCTTCCGTTCCTGGATCATCACCGAGTGGAGGAACGCGGTGCCGGTGAGCCAGGGCATGAGCGCGGCGTTCTCGACCGGGTCCCAGCCCCAGTAGCCGCCCCAGCCGAGTTCGACGTAGGCCCAGCGGCCGCCGAGCAGGATGCCGCTGCCGAGGAAGAACCAGGCGATGAGCGTCCAGCGGCGGGTGTTCTGGATCCAGGCGGCGTCGAGCCGCCGGGTCCACAGCGCCGCCACGCAGAACGCGAACGGGATCACGAACCCCACGTAGCCGGTGTAGAGGATCGGCGGGTGGATCGCCATGATCGGGTGCTGGAGCAGTGGGTTCAGCCCGTTCCCGTCGCCGGGGGTGAAGGGGATGGGCCCGGCGGCGGTGATCTCGGCGAGCTGCCCGAACGGGTTGCACACCCAGTAGTTCATGTAGGCGAAGAACAGGATCACGCCGCCGAGGGTGGCGACCACGTGTGGCATGAGCTCGTCGCGCCTGCGGCTGATGGCGCAGGCCGCCGCGAAGACGAGCATCAGGAACGTCCAGAAGAGGAGCGATCCGTCGTTCCCGGCCCAGAGCGCCGAGACCTTGTAGTACCAGGGCAGGGCCGACGCGGAGTAGCTCGCGACGTACTCGAAGCGGAAGTCGTCGGCGAGGAAGAGGGCGAGGAGCGCGGCGACCGAGAGCGCCGAGAAGCCCGCGGCGGCGATCAGGGCCCGGCGGGCGCTGTTGACCAGTTGCGAGGATTGTTTCCGGACCCCGAGCAGCGAGGCCACGACGGCGTAGGCGCACATCACCACCACGGCCATCAGCGAGAAGTTGCCGAGGTGGTGCACTGTTGGTCCTCGACTCCGGTTCCGCGGTCAGCGGCTCACCGGACGGGCTCTAGTCGTCCGTTGCCTGCCGTCCCACGGGCGGCGTCGCGGCGGGAGCGGTCTTCGTCTCTTCGTAGGCGGCGTCGTACTTGGAGGCGCACTTCGCCTGCACGTGGTTCGCCTCGAAGGAACCGTCCTGGAGGAGGTGTCCCTCGGCGACGGCCTGCGCCCGGTCCACGAGCGTGTCCGGCAGCGGCTCCCGGCCGGTGTAGAGCACCGCGAGGCGCGAGCCCTCGTGCTCGATCTCGAACCGGACCTTGCCCTCGCCCTCGGAGGCGATCGTCCCGGGAACCACGTCCCCGGCGACCCGGACCCGCCGCCCCTCGGCGCGCTGCCCCATCGCCTGGAGCTCGCCGACGGTCTGGTAGTAGGCCTTGCCCTCCTGGACTCCGGTGATCAGGAGCCCGGTCAGGGCGGCCAGGAACAGCCCGCCACCCACGAAGAACTTGGCCTTGCGCACCGCCATAACGGGGCAATCCTACCACTTCGGAGCGCCGGCCTCCGGCCGGCATCACGGCCCGCGAGGGCCGCGAAACCCGCGCCGCCGAAGGAGCCCCTATGATCGCGGGCGTCCGTTTACACCCCCTGGAGGTCGTCATGAAGGCCACCCGCCGCGAGTTCCTCGGCAGCGCTTCCGCTGCCGCCCTGCTGACCCCGTCGAGAGCGGCGAATCCGGCCGAGACCGGGGACGATCCGCTCGGGGTCCGGGGCGACTTCCCGGTGGTCGAGGAGGGTGTCTATCTCAACTGCGCCTACATCGCGCCGTCGCCGCTCCCGGTCGTCGAAGCCGTCCGGGAGTTCCTCGGCGCGAAGATCCGCAGTCCCCTCAGTCTGGGAGCGATGGTGGACGAATCCCACGCCGCGCGGCGGAAGTTCGCGCGGCTTGTCGGAGCGGCCGAGTCGGAGGTCGCGTTGCTCTACTCCACCAGCGAGGGAGAGAACCTCGTGGCCCGGTCGCTCGGCCTCCGCCCCGGAGACAACGTGGTGATCGACGACCTTCACTTCCAGACCACCTACGTCCTCTACCAGCACCTCGCCGAAACCAGCGGGATCGAGGTCCGCGTCGTGCCGTCTCGCGGCGGCGCCGCGCCGGTGGACGCGTTTGCCGAGTTCATCGACGATCGCACCCGGCTCGTCTCCGTGGCGTGGGTCTCGAACCAGAACGGTTACCAGCAGGATCTCGCGGGCCTCGCCGAGCTGGCCCACGACCGGGGCACCTACCTCTACGCCGACGCGGTGCAGGGGATCGGCATGCTCGACCTGGACGTGAAGGAGGCGGGCATCGACTTCTTCACCACCGGCACCTACAAGTGGCTGCTCGCCGGGCACGGCGTGGCCCCGTTCTATGTCCGGGAAGAGCTTCTGGATCTGGTGGCGCCCGACCGCTACGGGCATCTCCACGTCGCCGAGGACCTCGGCGACTACCAGTACCGGCTCTACGACGACGCGCGGAAGTACGAATACGCGACCCTGGCGTTCGAAGCGGTCTACATGTTGAGGGCGGCGCTCGACTACCTGCTCCGCATCGGCGTCAAGAACATCGAGCGGCACACCGTGGGACTGGCCCATCGTCTCCACGAAGGGCTCACCGCCCAGGGGCAGGCCGTGCTGACCCCGCCCGGCAACCGTTCCTCCATCGTCGCCTTCGAGCACGGCCGGGATGCCGAGATGGTGCGGCGCGCCCTCGAGGAGGCGCGGATCAAGCTGAGCTTCCGGGTGGGCGATACGCAGCTCCGCGTGTCCCCGGCGCTCTTCAACAACGCCGCGGAGATCGACGCGCTCCTGGCGGTGACGGGCGCCTGGGCGTAGGAGGGGAGCGCCGGTCTTCCGACCGGCACGCGCTGGGCCGAGCCCAGCGCACGTCGTAACCCCAAGGAGCCTCAGGGGCTGGACGGCCCGGAGCGCCGGCCTCCGGCCGGCATCGCCCGCGCAGCGGGCGAAACCGCGTACCGCGGATCTTGCCGGGTGGCGCTCTCGGCGCTCTCCCCCGTCTCACATCTTGACCACGGACGGCAGCCCTTGCTATCTTGTTTGTGAAACCGAGTTTCAGTTTCATTGAACTGTCGGCAGGTGCGCCGGCCGCACCTGAACCCCCAACCCTCCCCACGAAAGACGCTCGTCCCATGAAGCATCGTCACGTTCCATCGTTGCCCAGTCGCGGTAGCTGGCGCCCGTTCCTCGCGATCGCGGGCATCCTGTCCGCGGCGGCCTTCGGTTGCGCCGCGCGGAGCGGAGTCCAGGCGGCACCGAGCGCCCGGCCAGCAGCGCCGGAGCCGGCCGCGCCCCCGATGCCCATGATGCGGATGCCGCCGCCTCCGCCGCCGGTCGTCGTCTCCGATGCCGCGCCGGGCGAAGGCGGTCACGGCGTCCTGATCATGGCGCACGGCGGCGGCGAGGCCTGGAACGAGACCGTGATTGAGGCGGCGGCCGAAGCCCGGCACGAGGGGCCGGTGGTCGTCGCCTTCGGGATGGCGCACCCAGTCTCGATGCAACAGGGCGTGGACACGCTGGACGAACTCGGTACCGAGCGGGTGTCGGTCGTGCGGCTGTTCGTTTCGGGGGAATCGTTCCGGGTCGACACCCGCTTTCTGCTCGGGCTCTCGGACGAAGAACCCGAGCTGCCATGGGTCAAGACGCCGCTCGACCACGATCTGACGATCGCAACCCACGAACACGGCCTGATGGGGTCTCCCGAGGTCTCGCAAATCCTCCTGACCCGGGCGCTCGACCTCAGCCAGGACCCCGCCGGCGAAAGCGTCCTGCTCATCGCCCACGGCATGGGGGACGACGGAGAAAACGACCGCGTCCTCGACAACATGCGGCTGGCCGCCGGCCGTATTGCCGAGAAGGGTTTTGCAGAGGTCGAGGTCGCGGCGCTTCGTGAGGACTGGGAGGAGGTGCGGGTCACCGCCGAAGCCGCGATCCGCTCGTTCGTAAAGAGCCGGGCCGCCGAGGGCCGCCGGGTCCTGGTGCTCCCCTACCGGCTGTCAGGATTCGGGCCGTATGCCAAGGTGCTGGACGGGCTCGACTACGTGGCCGGCGACGGTCTGCTCCCGCACGACGCGATCTCGCGCTGGATCGAACGCACCGCCGCCGGAGTCGCGTGCGAGAGCGGCTGGCGGCAGCGCGGCTGCGACCGGTTTACGGACGGGCCTCAGTAGCCCGCTTGAGCCTGTAAGGATTTTTGTGTGTTTGAGCCATACCCTGAACCACTCGAAAGGA
>VXWI01000032.1 GCA_009835985.1 Acidobacteriota bacterium
CCGGATGTGGTGCCGCATCACCTCCAGAGCTCGCGCAACGTCTCGGCGAGCGTTCCGTAGTCCTGGGCCAAGCCGGTCACCTGCGCGTCGAGCCGCTCGATTCGCTGCCGCAAGATTCCGCTCTCGGCGTCCTGCCGCTCGATACGACTCTGCAAGGCTTCGAGTTGCTCGGAGTGCCGCCGCTGCTCCTCGGCGCGCTGCTGCTGTTCCGTCTCGTACTGCTCGGACAACCTCCGCAAGGCGATCATCAGTTGCCGTTCCAACTCGGTCATAGAGTTCCCTCACTCGCTCGATAGCTTCAAGACAGGCCGCCCGCCCACGGTCCGGGCCGGATGAACCGGTGTCCCTTGGGGAAGCAGCACGAAGCGCTCCCCGTCGATTTCCAGCAGGGTCACGCCCCACGTCGTCTCCTCCATCTCGGCGAGGGTCTCGCGGGCGTCCTCGATCTGGACATCGAGCGTCGCCAGGGTCTCGATCCGGTGCTGGATCCCCGTCGACAGCCAGGACATCAGCCCCCAGGTCCCGCCGCTGATCCCGACGAAGATCACCAGGCCGACCACCAGGGGCCGAAGCCACGCGTTCAGCAGGATCACGCGCGTCCGCCGGACGCTCACCCCCGTATCGGCTTCGATGGTATGCAGAGCGCCGTTCGCGACGGCGCGCAAGTTCACGCCAAGCTGCCGCAGCTCGCTCGCCGCCGCCTCCTCGATCTGCCGGCGGTCGGTCGCCATCCGGCTCTTCAGCCGGACGTTCACGTCGTTCGGGGTTGAAGTCATGTTGGTACAGCGCTCCTTTCAGCCGCCACCGTTTCCCGGTCTCCGGGTCGCGGGCGGTCAGGTAGTCCTTTCCCTGGCGGGGCACCTCGAAGCCGGCCTCCTCCAGGGCGGCGACCACATCGGCGCGGTTCTTCACCACGCCGTGCTCGACCCGCTGCAGGAGGTAGTCGCGGATAAGCTCCCGCGGGCCGACTTCGTGCTCGAGGCCGGTCCGTAGCTTGGCCGCCTCGAGGTAGGCGCGGTGGCCGGGCTGGTGCGCGCGGGCCCGCGCCGGGTCGTCGGGGCGGCTCCAGCCGTGCTGGTGGTTCAAGGCGTCGCGCAGCGTGCCGAAGGTCTTCTCCCAGCCGGGGGGCGCGATGTTCAGGCTGCGGCCGGTCTCCAGGTCACACCGTGCGGTGAGGATGTGGACATGGACCCCGGTGCCGTGCTCCCGGTGGAGGACCGCCGTCCAGGCGTAGCGGTCGAACTCCAGTCCGGCCCAGGCCGTCTTCTCGAACTCGTCGAGGACGGCTTCGATCTGCTCGTCCGTGGGCCTGTCCTCCGGCGCCCAGGTGATCAGGCCCGAGCGGAACTTGTGCTCGAACTCCAGCGAGTCGGCGACGGCAGCCACCAGGCCCGGGTTCCCGCGCAGGACCTCGACATCGGGACGCACGGTCCCCGCGGCGTCGCGCTCGCCGACGAGATAGTCGGCGGCCTCCCGCGCCGAGCCGGTCCCGCCACCGAAGAACCTAATGTGCATCGGTGTCCTCTCCGCCAAGGCGGGCGAGGGCGAGCAGGGACCGCTCGACCGACAGCAGCCCGGCGATCACCTCCACCGCCTCGGCCTCCGAGGGGTGGGTGTTCGCCCAGCGCGCGAGCTGGTTCAGGTTGTTCCCGACGCGGGCAACCTGCCGGGTGCGCTCGCGCTCGACGGCGGCGTCGGCCGCCGTCCACGTCCGCGTCCGGGCCATGGCCTGCCGGAGCAGGTCGGACAGCGGCACACCGGCCGCCGCGGCCTTGGCGCGCCAGGCGGCCCGCTCGGCCGCCGACAGGCGGACGTTGATCTGCACGGTGCGGCGCTCAGCCATGGGCGCACCGTGCCGGGGGTTCGGGGGGCGACGCCCCCCGGCCGCCCGCTGCTCCGGCAGCGGCGCGGAATGCCGGGGGTTCGAAGGGGGGCGCAGCATCCCCTCGCCAGTCCCAATGTATAGACATTGGGTCCGCTGGCTCCCGGAGAGCAGTGGGCATGCCGATGCCTACGCTGAGGCCCCCAGCGGGGGCGCGAGTCCGGAGACGAGCGTCAGCAGCCCATCGGGAGACAGCCTGCAAGGGGACGGCCTGGACGTCCCCGGCCACAACCGCCCAGCCCCTGCGGGACTTGGGAGACGCCTGGCCGCGTGCATCACGCGATCCCGAATCGCGGCTCCACCGCGGCGGGAACCGCCGGAGCCGGCCACGGGTAGCCGGACACGGCTCGAACCGCGACGACGCCGTGCGCCAGTTCGTCGATCCGGTCCGCGATCCGCTGGGCCGGCTCGCGCAACTGCTCCACGCTCCAGTCCGCCGCGTAGCTCTCGGTCACGTCGCTGCCCCGGGCGTGGTTCACCAGCCGCTTCGTCAGCGAACGGGGCAGCATCAGCTCCCGCTCCGCAACCGTGATGAACACGTTCCGGAGACCGTGGAACCAGAACTTGGTACCCGCCGCCCGGCTGATCCGGTGATACAGGTGCTGCAGCTCCACGACGTGGCCCGTCCCGCCGCTAGACGGGAACACCCACGGGGTGGCGCCCTTGCCGGCGCGGGCCTCCAGGCGGCGCTCGAAGAGGGCGGCCAGTTGCCGGGTGATCGGCAGTTCCAGCGGCTCTCCGGTCTTCGTCGCCTCGACCCGGAAGACCCGCCGCTCGAGGTCCACCCGGTCCCAGCTCAGCTCCACGATCTCGCCCCGGCGCATGCCGGTGTACATCCCGAACCAGAAGATGTCCCGAGTGGCCGCGACGGTCACCTCGGCCTCGATGGCCTCCCACCAGCGGGGCAGCGTCTCGGTGGGCGTCGAAATCCTTCGACGCACGGCCCGGTGGTACCGCCCGCCTCCGGCGAGCCAGAGGTCCACCGGGTTGCGGAGCGCCTCGTGGTCCACGCAGGGGCGGCGGTAGACGGAGCGGAGTAGCGCGATGATGTGGTTGGCCACCGCCCAGCCGTTCCGCTGGGAGACGCGATGGAACCGCGCCTCCACGTCCCGCCGCGTGATGGTGTCCAGCGGTCGCGCCAGCCAGTCGCCGAGGCAGTAGCGCATCTGGCCCTCGTAGAGGGCTTCGGTGCTCCTTTTTCGGTTCGGGTTCACGGTCAGGTACTCCGCGAACGCCTCCCGGAGGGTGGGCATGCCCCGGCTGTCCGCCCGCTCCTGCGCGGGGTCCTGGCCCCGGGCGACGCGCCCGAGCAGCTCCTGGGCGAGGCGGCGCGCGTCCTCGGGGACCATGCGGCCGCAGCGCCCGATGGCGATGCGGCGGTTCCGCGCCTTTCGCCCGCCGCTCCCGATGCGGTAGTTGAGGATGAACGACTTCGCCCCCGAGGGCTGGACGCGGACCCCGAAGCCGATGAGCCGGTCGTCCCAAGCGATCCAGGGCTTGTCGGCAGGCTGGAGGCCCTCGACCGTGCGTTTGGTGAGGGAGAGCTTGACCTTGGCGGTCCGTTTTCCGTTGGTGGTGTGCGTCATGCGGCGAGTGTCGG
>VXWI01000051.1 GCA_009835985.1 Acidobacteriota bacterium
GCGGCGGGACGGTTCCGGGTGGGGGTTTCACTAGGGGAGGACGGCACGTTTGTCGCACAATCAGCGACTTAAATCAATGAAAACTCTGTAACTTACAGACGTGAAGACCCGTACCTCCCGTCAGTCATGCTACGTCATCTCTGTCACAAAAATTTTCTCCTTCTTGCCATGTTCCTGGGTGCCGGTCTCGTGCTCTCGGGCTGTGGCGACGACGAGACGACGACCACGCCCGCACCGGCGCCGCCGCCGCCGCCAGCCCCTGAGCCGGAGCCCGAGCCGGAACCCGAACCGGAACCAGAGCCCGAGCCGGCGCCGACACCGTTCGATGTGCACTTCCACATCCCGGACGGTGACTTCCCGATGGTCCCGGATGAAGACGACGACGAGATGACCGCCATGGCGATGGTGAACCAGGACATGGAGGTCGGGGTCAACATGCCGGCCATCATCTCCGCGACCTTCATGCCGGGCTCGAGCCCGATCGGACTGGTTCCCGGCGAGAACATGCCGTTCCAGTACGTCAACTGGAGCGCTCTCCAGAGCATGGTCGTCACGACCGGCGTGACCTTCGCGGTCCAGCCGGTGGAGATCGGGGCGAACCAGGTGCCGCTGCCGATCGGGGACGCCTCGCTCATCACCTGCGGGCCGTTCGCGTGCGCCGACGGTCCCATGCCGCCGCCGATCTCGATCGCCGACTCCCCGGTGTGCGCGGGCTGGATGCCGGAAGCGATGCTGAACGTGGGTCTTGTCGACAACGATGTCTTCGATCTCGACGGCGACACCGCGGCGGATCCTCTGGCGACCGACGGAATTGACGCGGGCTGGGTGACGGATTCCACTGCCAAGATGACGGTGATGCACAAGTTCTCCGGCGTTGAGGATGGGACCAACTACGACGTGGCGGGTCCGGATGCCTCCAGCGGTTCCGGCAAAGCCCTCAAGTTGGACAAGGCGACGGCTACCGCTTCCACCTGGAACGACAACGAGGGCTATGGCGCCGGAATCCAGATCCGGATGAACGACAACGTAGCGGCCACCGGGACGGACCCGAGGACCGACAACGCCAACCCGAGCGCCTGCTATGCGGCATCCGACTACGGCGAGACGATCGGCGCGAACCACCGGCCGGCCAACTGCTTCCGCGTCGTCGCCAACGGCGCCAACTACCTCGACGGCTACAGCATCGAGGTCGCGGCCAAGGACTCCGACGTCATGTGGGGCATGGTCGAGTGGGAGGACAACCCCTTCGTGGACGCCGAGGGCGAGGATCTCACCTGCGACTCCATGAGCTTCATGGCCAGCGACTCAATGGAAGCGAGCGTCTGCGACCTGTTCGCGGACGAGGTGGATCAGGCTCTCGGCGGCGGCTGGGGCCACGACATGAACAACGACGGCGACAACACCGATTCGGGCGACAAGGGCAGTGTTCAGGTTGTCGTCCAAGCCGAAGCCGCTGATCCCAATGTGGGGAAGGTCGAGATGTGGAGAGTCGGTGTCGTCCGCGCCTCGATGGATCGCTTCAAGACGGTCTGGTTCGACGACGACCTGGACAGCAAGATCCGGAAGTCGAGTTCCGACTCCACTCCCGGTATGGGCGGGCCGAACGACCTCTACGATCTGGCGGAGACCACGGCCAGCGACGAGAACAAGACCGCCAACATCACGGTCATCTGGAAGTCGCTTGTCGACAGGGACCACGATCCTGTCATGGGTGACTTCGGCAAGGCGGACTTCGACGACCAGGACACGGACACCGCCACCGACGCCGACGAGCCGGACGGCAAGGCGGACAACTACGCCTCGGCCGACGACGCCAAGGCCTGCACCGACGACGACGGCGGAGACGGCTGTGACGCCATGTGGTCCGAGGACTACGAGGTCCTGTTCGCGGACGGCCTCTTCGGCTGTGAGGCCACGCGCATGGTGACGATCAGTTGCGAATGGGACGCCGACGGTGAGTTGGGCCGTTACCGGGCGGACGATCACGGCGTAACGCAGGGTGCCGGCTTCACGGCCGCCTTCGTGCAGAACGAGGGTGCGGACGGAGCTCGCGCTGCCGGCTACATCGGCGCCTTCGCCCAGTGCACCGCCAAGTAGGAGTTCGTCGCTGAACTGATTCTTCGGAATCAAAACGGAACCCCGGGGCCATCCGGCCTCGGGGTTCTTCCTTTGTACGTCGGAGCGTCGGCCTCCGGCCGGCATCGCGGCCCGAGAGGGCCGCGAAACCACCCCATCCCCGCGACGACCACGGCTTGACCCCTCCTGTACGATCGAAGCCGTCATGCGGGCGCTGCCGGCCATTGCCCTCCTATGGCTGGCGGGCTGCGCCGGCGACTCCGCGCCGCCCGTCCCGTCGCCCACGCCCGTCCCGGTGCCCACCCCCGCGCCGGCGGCGCCGGAGCCGAGCTTCCGGGCAGAGGTCCGCCGCACGGAATACGGCATCCCGCACGTCAAGGCGGACGACTGGGGCAGCCTCGGCTACGGCTACGGCTACGCCTACGCCCGGGACAACTTCTGCGTCGCGATGCGGGCCTTCGTCTCCGCGACGAGCCGGTCCGCGGAGTTCTTCGGGCCGGAGCGCGGCAACCTCGCCGCCGACTTCGTGCTGCGGCTGCTCTTTGGCGCCAAGGCGGACTTCCGGGCGAACGTCCTTTCCGACTCCGCCGCGCGCTCGGTGCTCCTGGCCCGGGGATATGCCGCGGGCATGAACCGATACCTGCGGGAAACCGGCGCCGCCAACCTGCCCGCCGGCGATGAGGGCTGCCGGGATGCCGACTGGGTGTACGAGATCGATGCCGTCGATGTCTGGATGCGCATGTTCCGGATCCTGCTCTCGGGAAGTTCAGACCAGCCCATCGTTCGCCGCGCGATCTTCGCGGCCACCGGACCGGACGGCACGGCCGCGACGGGCTTCAGCCGCTCCGAGCGCCTCGAACTGGAGCGCGCCGTGCGCCGGAACCGGCACGCCTTCCGCACCGGCGGCCTCGGCAGCAACGCGCTGGCGGTCGGCCGCGGCCTCAGCCAGACCGGCAAGGGGCTGTTGCTCGGCAACCCGCACCGCGGCTGGAGCGGCCCGGACGGCTTCCACCAGGTCCACCTGACCCTTCCCGGCGAATACGACGTGGCGGGCGCCGCCCTCCACGGCATGCCCTGGGTGGGGATCGGGTTCAACCGCGACCTGGCCTGGACCCACACCACCTCGTTCGCCGCACGCTTCACGCTCTATGAACTGCAACTCAATCCGGACGACCCGATGCAGTACCGCTACGAGGGCGAGTGGCGGAACATCACCACGGAAGAAGCCACGATCAGGGTGAGGCTCGAGGACGGGTCCACCGAGGAACGGACGCACACCTTCTACCGGTCCCATTTCGGTCCAATCGTGAGCCTGAGCGAGATCATCCCGCTGCTCGGCGGCTGGCCGCTACCGAACGGCAGTCTCCTGACCCTGCGCGACGCCAACGCTCCGCACGGCACCGCCGCGATCGACCAGTACCTCGACATGGGCCAGGCGCAGAACCTGGCCGAGTTCACCGAGGCGCTGAAGGGGATCGGGGTTCCGGTCTTCCATACCCTCGCCGCCGACCGCCACGGCGACGCGTTCTACGGCGAGGTCTCCGGTGTCCCCCATGTGACCGAGCGGCAACGGGACGTCTGCGCCACGGACCTGGGACGTCTCCTCGGCATCGCCTCCAACCAGGCTCTGACCGTCCTCGACGGCAGTTCGCGCGCCTGCGAGTGGGGCGAGGACCCGGACAGCCCCCCGGATTCGAACCTCTACGGCTACGAGGCGCGGCCCCGCCTCGTGACCACCGACTACGTCGGCAACGGCAACGACAGTTACTGGCTGAGCAACGCCGAACATCCGCTGACCGGCTATCCCCTGGTGTTCGGCTGGCTCGGACGGGAGAACACGCAACAGTCCCTGCGCACCCGCATCGGACACCTGATGGTGCGGGAACGGCGGGAGGCGAGCGACGGACTCGACCCGGCGCCGGGGTTCACGCTCGACTCCCTGAAGGGTCTGATGTACAGCAACCGCGTCTATGCGGCCGAGATCGTCCTCGACGACGTCCTCGCGCTCTGCGAGGAGTTGGGAGGCGCCGGCGCCGAAACGGAGCGCGCCCGCCGAGCCTGCGCGGTGCTGGCCCACTGGGACCGGAAGGTGGACCCCGGCAGCCGCGGCGCCCAGGTGTTCACGGAGTTCTGGCGCCGCATTCACCGTGAGCTGGGCAGCGAGTTCGGCCAGTTCATCGATTCCCGTTCCTTCTGGGAAGTGGACTTCGACCCCGCCGACCCGCTGAACACCCCCCGGGGCATCGACACCTCGCAGTCAGGCAATCGGGAACTCGTGGTGGAGGCGTTGAGCGGCGCCGTGCAGTCCCTGGAGGCGGCCGGTGTCCCCCTGGACGCCCCTTGGCGCGACGTGCAGTTCGTCACGAGGAACGGGGTGCGCATACCCGTGCACGGCGGCGACCCGCGTGCCGGCGTCTATGGGGCCATCTCAGCGAGCCTCGGCGATGGCCGCTACACGCCCTGGTCCGGGAACAGCTACCTGCAGGCGGTCACCTGGGATGGCGAATGCCCGGTCGCGGACACCGTCCTCGCCCCGTCCCAGTCGAGCGATCCCGAGTCGCCCCACTTCGCCGACCAGACCGAGCTCTACAGCCGCAAGGAGTGGGTGCGCTTTCCTTACTGCGAGGCGGAGATCGAGGCGACGCAGATCGGGGAAACGATGGTGGTCGAGGAGTGATTGGCGGCCCCTGACCCACGGGGGCCGCCCGGCGCAACCATGAGCCGGATCAGCGTTGCGCAGTGCGCGGTGCGGAGCACCGCGGTGCCGGCTGGAGCCGGCGTTCCAGGCCGGGACGCCACCTTCGCCGGCACCCGTACACACAAAAAACCCGCCGCGCGGCGGGTGCCGAGGGGAGCGGACGAAGCCGCTCCCCAGGGATTTCCGGCCTGGCCGGCCGGGATCAGAGGGTCCTTACTTGGACGCCGCGATCGAGGTCACCTTGATGGTGTTGGTCGCCTCGTCGAGGGTGCCCATCACCGTGACCTCCATGCCGAGGTTCTCGATGGCCTTCTCGTTCGTGATGTCGAGCAGGTGGAAACCGGACTCGCTCACGAGCGCGACGCCGCCGCCCCGGCTCAGGCAACCGGTGGCGCAGCCCTTGTGCTCGGCGTTGCCGGCCTTGGCGAAGTCCTTCGCGCAGGCCTCGTCCGAGACCCAGCCCTTGAAGGTCATGTCTTCCGCGGCGGCGAAGGCGACGGAGGCGAGCAGTATGAGGGCGAGGATGAGGAGCTTCTTCATCAGGGTTCTCCTTGGTGGCTGGGGCGCGGCGTTTCCGGGCCCGGAAAGGAAAAACAGAGCGAGGATTGTAGCCGGACTCGCCAGCGATCGCACGCGCGGCTCGGGCGGGCGCGCCCTGCGCGCGGCGCTACCAGGTCTGGGTCTCGTCGGAGTACAGCTTCGGCGGCAGCCGGTATGAGATCAGCGGATCGCGCAACCGCGAGTTGTCCACCAGGGCCTTGAACCGGTCCACCTTCACCCGGGCCTCCCAGCGCGGGAACAGGCTGCGCACCCGCTTCCCCAGGCGGCGCTTCGTCCGCAGGTAGAGCAGGAGGCCCCAGGTGGACTGGCGGGGGTAGTTGAGCTGGTCCGCGAGCTCGTCGCCGATCAGGGCCCGGGAAACGCGATAGACGTAGTCGGCGAGCTTCTGCCGCTCCCCGGGCTCCTGAATGCCGATCACCACGGGCGAGGAGTTCACCAGCGCATTCCCCATCACGAGGCTCTCGATCTCCGGCCGCGGCTCGCACGCGAAGGCGACCCGGCACAGCTCGAGCGCCTCTGCTTCGCTCCGGAACAGGATCCTCTCCGGAACGCCCATCAGGTAGCCCGAATAGCGCCAGATCTGGACGAACGCCTCGCGCTCCTCCGGCGTCGGTTCGGCGCCGAGCCGCATCGCCGCCTCGAGCACGCGCGCGGAAAAGTTGGCTGCGGCGAGCCCCACGTGGCCGGCGTGGATCGGCACGCCGAACTCGGCCTCGTCCCACTCGTCCGACCTGCGCAGGAAACCGCGGACCTGGGCGTGGATGAGGCGGATGCGGACGCTCAGCTTCCAGCCCTCGCCGTACCGCTCGAGGCCGCCCGGCATCATGATCTCGATCAGTTGGCGGATGTTCTGCCGGAGACGGCGCACCCCATGGTCGGTCAACCGCCCCGTCGTGAAGAACGACCTGCTGATAAGGGTGGTGAATCCGCGGACGATGCTCGAGCCCACCAGCGCCTCGACGTAGAGATCCGAATCAGCGTGGAACGCCCGGCACCCGGGGTACACCGCCCGCGAATCGAACCAGTCCGGTACTTCCGCGCTGGCTTCGAGAAGCCGCCGGAGGTCGGCGGGCGCGTCGCGGAAGCCGGCCGCGTCCTCGTCCATCCCGGCGGTGATGAGCCGGTGGATCCGTTCCTGGGGCATGCCGGCCATGGCCTCGACCGCGGCCTCCGCGAGCGGATCCCCGATCGTGGTGTGCTCGCAGTAGCGGTCCGCCAGCTCCGGGTCCGACCGGCGCGCCTTCTCGTGTCCCGGCCGGTACGCGGCGGGGACTTCGAGAGCCATGGGCGTAGAGGTTACGTGTCCGCCACGGTCACGGTTCCGGGCATTGGCGCTGATTCGCAGACGCCCGGCGCCGGCTCATGACAGGAGGCATGGCAACAACGGGGATTCCTACCTGAAATGGTAGGACCATGAAGGCCGTCCAGGTCACGCTCGAAGAGGACCTGCTGCGCGAGCTGGCCGCCGACGAGAGGGTCCAGCGGATCGGCCGTTCGGCGCTCCTGCGCGAGCTCGCCCGGGACTACCTGCGCCGCGAGCGGGAACGCCGGATCGACGAGCACGGGGCGAAGCCGGCCTCCTGATCCGAGGCCACGGGGCGGCCTTCGGCCCTGCATTCGTCGCCAATATGGCTCACTTTTATCGCTAAAATATCGCGCAGAATCCCCTATCCTCTGCGCGCATCCGGTTCAGGCCCCAGATGAGGCCACAAACCGGAAGCTGATCCGCGGGCCGGTCACGCGCAGGCCGCCGCGGAAGGTCTCCGGCCGGAGCAGGGGACCGCGGCCGTCGCGCGTCCTCTTTTCCCCTGCCCCCGTCCAACTCGCGCCGGAGGCCGCCGAACCTGACATGCAACCAACGCCCCATCGAAACCTCCGCCCCGCCCTGGCCCTGACAGCCGTGGTCCTCGCCCTGTCGCCGGCGGGCGCCTTTCCGGAAACTCCCGTAGCCGCGGCGCCGCAGGAGCCCCAGGACGCCCCGGCGCTCCATTTCGCGGCCTCGGGGCCGTTCGCCTTCGCTTCCACGAGGATCACCGTGGACGTCCGGCTGCAGGAGGGGGCGCGGCTTGGCGTAACGCTCACGCCGCCGTCCGGAACGAGCCGGGACCTCTCGCTGACCCGCGCCGGGAACCGCTTCTCGTGGACCGGCCAGCTCGACGAGGCCGGCGTCTGGCGCGCCGAGGCCACGGTGAGCGGAACCGGACCGGCCGAGAGCGCGAGCGCCACCGTCTCCGTCGAGGAGGGAGCGCCGACCTGCGCCGTGACGGTCCACGCGCCGGAGCAACCGACCCACTACCTGACCGCCGAGTTCGTCGTCGACGGTTGCGGCGCGGCGGCGGTGACCGGCGAAATCGCAACCCGGTACATCACGGTTCTCCAGGACGGGGTGCGGGTCGCGTCCATGGACGCGAGCGACCGCTGCGAGCGCCGCTTCATCCTCCCGGGCGCGGGCGCCTACGAGGCGACGCTCACCGTCGCGGACGACCGCGGCGTGACCGCATCGTGCAGCAGCACGGACATCGCTGTGAATGCGCTCCACCCGCGCTTCTGGCCGATCGCCGACCTCGCGACGGGGCTCTACAACAGCGAACGGCCCGACGTGGCCGAGGACGTTTCCGGGGCCGCCTGGCTCGGCGGCGGCGGCATCGGCCTCACCGTGCCGCACGACGCCGCGGCGGACACCACGAACGCCCTGACGGTCCGGGCCGGAGGCGGATTCGCTCACAACTTCTGACTCGGGTCGTCCCTCGACCTGTTGCTGACCCGGCGGACCCCGGGCGGGTTCTTCGGGGTGGGCGCCGGTCTCTGGGGCATCGGCGACACCGACATCCTCGACGGCGGGGTGTTCGGCGCCGCCGGCTTCAACCTGCCCGGCTACACCGGCGCGGGGCGGACCCAGGCGTTCGCGGAGCTGCGGCTCTTCGCGAGGCACATCAGCGCCCCCCGGAACAACTTCTCCGGCCTCATCGGCATCCGTCTCAACTTCAGGCCGACGCACCAACTTCAGGCGCGGTAGGCGGCCGGCGCGCTCGCGTCGGGCTGGCACGAACCAGCGACAGGACGTGCAGGGATGATGAGGAGGAAACAGCCCCGGAGCACCCGGTGCGCCGGCCGCCACTGTTCCCGGGTAACGGCGGAGACTACCCGGCACCCAAGAGCGGTGTCAAAGTAGATTCGTGATATTTGAGTGCCAAGATTGTCGTATAAAATGATAATGTAGCGACTTCCAGGAATCGTCCGGATCGCCCGGCCTAAGGGCGCGGTTGTCCGCACGGTTCTGCCTGCGGGGACTGGAGACGGCGGTCAACCTGGAGGAACTGGACCTCGGCTTCAACCCGCTGACCGACCTCGGTCCGCTGGCGACGCTGCCAGCGCTCACGGCGCTCAACCTGGACGGGACGGTTGCCGGCCTGGAGGCGTTGGCGCGGCTCCCGGGGCTCCGGACGTTGTCGCTGCGGAGCGGCGGCATCGAGGACCTGCGGCCCCTGGCCGGACTCGTGTCGCTGGTGGAACTGGACGTGGGCGACAACCACATCGAGGACCTGAGCCCGCTGGCCGGACTCCGGGGACTCTCCGTGCTGCGGGCAGACCACAACCGCATCGGGAACCTGTGGCCGCTCGCGTCGCTCCCGGGGCTTGGTGAACTGAGCCTGAGGGGAAACCGGATCCGCCGCCTGGACGCGCTGTCGGGGCTGGCACGGCTCCGGACGCTGCACGTGGGCGGCAACGAGGTGACCGACGTGTCGGCTCTCTCCGGCCTGACGGATCTGCGCGAACTCGGGCTTGCCGGCAACGCGATCCCGGACCTCAGGCCGCTGGCGGACCTCGCCGGTCTGCGGCGGCTGGACCTGCGGGGTGGTGAGGCGGAAGACGTGAGCCCGGTCCGGGCGCTGGAAGCGCTGATCTGGTTGCATGTGGGTGGGAGCGTGATCGAGGATCTGACCCCGCTCGACGGCCTGGGCTCGCTGGCGGTGGCGGGTGAGGAGGATCGCGAGTCACCGGGCGACGGGGTGAACGCCCGCGAGCACTGAACGAGCCGGGCGCGTCGAGCGACCGGATCGCTAGTCCGGCAGCTCGGTCCGGATCATGCGGAGCAGGCGGTCCGCGTCCGGAGTCGGGGCGAGCGCCGCCAGCCGTTCGGCCCAGGGCAGCGCCTCGGACCAACGGCCCTCCTGGACGTAGAGGATCGCCAGCGCATTGAGGAACGCCGGGTCATCGGGAGCAAGCGTTTCGGCCCGGAGAAGAGCGGCCTCCGCCTCCGCGCGCCGATCGAGGCGCTGAAGGGCCAGCCCGTGGTTGTAGTGGACGCGGGCGTTCTGCGGGAGGAGGGCCGCGGCGCGTTCGAGATGCTCGAGGGACTCCGCGAGCTCCCCTTGCTCAGCCAGCAACAACCCCAGCGAGTAGTGTGCGTCGCCGGCGCCCGGCTCGCCCGCGACGGCGTTTCGGAGCACGGTTTCCGCCTCCGCATTCCGGCCGAGCTGACTGAGGAGCACCGCCAGGTTCAGGCTTGCCGGCAGAAAGGCAGGATCGAGCGAAAGCGACATCCGGTAGTCCCGGACGGCCCTCGAGAGCTCGCCCGTCGCGGTGTGAAAGTTCCCGAGGTTGTAGTGCGAGACCGGGTTGTCCGGAAGCGCGGCTGCCGCATTCTCATACTCGGCACGCGCCGTTTCGAAGGCGGCGCGGGCATCTCCCTTCAACCTTGCGGCAACGGGCGCAATCCCTTCGGCCGCCTGGATCCGGACGGAGCGGACGGGGTCCCCCAGCAACCGCGCCGCCAGCCGCGAGCGTTCCGGGTGAGGCAGGGCTCCGAGTCCGAGGGCCGCGCCCATGCGGACGAGCGGCGCCGGATCCTCGAAGACCTCGGTGAGCCTCCCGGCACCCCCAGATCCCGAGATTGCCAACTGCTGGAGTGCGGTGGCCCGCACGATCTCCGGCTGCTCCTCGTCCCGGGCGAGGCGGATCAGGCGGTCCAGGGCGCCGGGCGTCCCCTGGTGACCGGCGGCGAGGACCTCCCCGTAGTGGGGTTCCCGGCGCCGGCCGGGGCCGTACCAATCCGCGATCGTCCGTGCGGCCCAGGCCTGGGTCTGCCCGGTGTGGCAGGACGTGCAGGCGTCCGGACTGCCGACCGCCATCGAAACGTCCGGGCGCGGAATCCGGAAGCTGTGGTCGCGGCGCGGGTCCACCTGCATGTAGGTGCGCTCCGGCATGTGGCAGCTCACGCACCGGGCGCCGTCGCTTCCTTCCGGATGGAAGTGGTGTTCCGGAGAGTTGTAGTCCTTCGCCGTGAGGGTCGGAAACCGGTCCAGCGGCGCGTCGGGATGGTGACACTGTTCGCAGACGGCATTCCCGAGAACGCGCAACCGGAGGCTGTGCGGGTTGTGGCAGTCGGTGCACCGCACCCCTTCGGCGAACATGCGGCTCTGGAGGAACGATCCGTACTCGTAGACCTCGCCGAGGATCTGGCCGTCCGGGTGGTAGAGGCCGGGATCGAGGAGCGTGGGGCGGAAGGCGTCCAGAAAGGCGTGGACGGCTGAGCGATCCGGGCGGATCGGGGCCCTCAACGAATGACAGGCGGCGCACGAATCGACCTCCGTGACGCTGTCGCCGAAACGCACGTCCAAGCCGGTGTCCCCGGGGTTGCCGGTGAGGGACGGGTCGCGCCCATCGGCCCACGCGACATGCCGTTCTCCGGGGCCGTGACAGCTCTGGCAACCCACGTCGATCGCGCTCCAGGTCGTGTCGTAGCTCTGGCTGGCCTCGTCGTAGTTCAGTTGCAGGTCTGTCGAATGGCAGGCGGCGCAGCCGGAGTTCCAGTTTTGACGCCACGCCGTCCAGTGGAGCGGATCGCCGGCAGGGGCCGGTTCGTCCGGGTAGAGGTGGAACCACTCACCCTCGATCGTGTTCCAAGCGACCCCGAGCGCCTGCAGCCGGCCGCCGGGAAGCGGGATCAGGTACTGCTGGAGCGGCTCGACTCCGAACGTGTAGCGGATTTCGAAGTCCTCGAGCGTCCCGTCCGGGCCGTCGGTGTTGACGTAGAAGCCTCCGTCCCGCCGGAAGAATCGAGACTCGACCCCGAAATGGTCGAAGGTGGCGCCGTCAAAGTCGCCGAGAACCGTCTCCTCGCGGGCTTCCTGCATGGCGAGGTCGTGGTGCGAATCGAGCCAGTCGCCGAACTGCTGGACGTGGCAGCCGCCGCACAGTGAATCATCGACGTACCCGGATCCGGGCAGCGGCCCCGGCACGCTCTCGCTTCTGCCTGAAACCGTTCGTTCCGCGTCTTCGGTGAGCACCACCCAGGCCAGCCCGCCAAGGATCGCGATCGCACCTGCGAACCATCCGAGGCGCGTTGCGACACGCGAACGTCGCGTCACGGCAGGGGCGCGGGGAGCTGTTCTGCGCCGTCCAAGTCGCGGCGCACGTCAATTCCGAAATCCCTGGAATGCCTCACGGGTCACCCATTCCGGCCATGCGGTAGCCGACCCCGCGATGGTTGAAGATGTAGGTGGGACTGGCGCCGTTGTCGCCGAGTTTCTGGCGGAGCTTCTTGACGCAGGTGCGAACGGCCTCCGACTTCTGCCCGGCGCGCAGGCCCCAGATCCGGCGCAGCAGGGTGTCCTGGGTCACGACGCGTCCCGCGCTGAGCGACAGCACGCACAGGAGTTCGTACTCGGTGGCGGTGAGCGCGAGCGGGCGGCCGGCCACCTCCACCGTGCGCGTGTCGTAGCGGATGACGAGTTCGCCCGACACGAAGGGCTGGCTCTCGGGCCGCCGGCTCAGCGCTGCCTGGACCCTCGCGACGAGCTCCGTCGGCGAGAAAGGCTTGACGATGTAGTCGGCGGCGCCGAGGGCGAGCGCCCGGGCAATCGTCTCGTCCCGGCGGTAGGCGGAGATGAAGATGACCGGGAGATCGGACAACTCGCGGACCTCCTCCATCAGTTCGATCCCGTCGGTGCCCGGCAGCATCAGGTCGAGCAGCACGAGGGCGGGCTTTTCGGTTCGGATCCGCGGCGCCAACTCTCCCGGGTCGCCGGTCATGAGTGGCGCGTAACCCGCGTTCAGAAGGGCGTCGCGCACGAACCGGAGCGTGTTCGGGTCGTCATCGACCACGAGCACAGGCACTCGATCTCGATCGTCCGCGCCTCGCGGCGGCGGGCTGGGCACGGCGGCCGCTCCGGTCCCCAGGGCTACGGGCACGGTGAACGTGATGCGGAGGCCCTCGCCCGGCCCGCCGCTTTCCGCCCGGATGCGCCCGCCGTGGGCCTCCACCAGTCCCTTGCAGATCGCGAGACCGAGCCCGTGGCGCGCCCCTCCGGGCGTGCCGTCACCAGCGGCATGTTTGCGGAACAGGTGCGGCAGACGCTCGGGCGGCATGCCGCGGCCCTGGTCGGTCACCGAGACCGCGACGTGGACGCCGTCGCGAACCGCCTCGACCAGGATGGGGGACGACTCCGGCCCGTACCGGGCAGCGTTGGCGAACAGGTTGCTCAGCACCTGCACGATCCGCCGGCCGTCGGCCATCACCAGAGGCAGGTCGGACGGCAGATCGATGACGACGGT
Organism: Acidobacteriota bacterium; assembly: GCA_009835985.1. Lineage (GTDB taxonomy): Bacteria > Acidobacteriota > Vicinamibacteria > Marinacidobacterales > Marinacidobacteraceae > Marinacidobacterium. The sequence continues at coordinate 12,893 of VXWI01000051.1, forward strand.
GTGCCGGGCGCCGCCGCTGAGGAAGGTGTTTCTGGCCCGGTCCACCAGGGCGGCCAAATCGGAGGGCTGGGGTTTGACCGACAGGGTGCCCGAGTCCATGCGCCCTGCATCGAGGAGGTCGCTGATGAGGCCCTGCATGTGTTCGGCCTGTTCGTCGATGATGCGGTGGAACTCGCGCTCCTCGGCGGGATCCAGCTCCCGTGTCGCCGAAAGCAGGGTCGCGGCCGAGCCCTTGATCGAAGTCAGCGGCGCCCGCAGCTCGTGGCTCACCATGCTCAGGAATTCGGTCCGCTGCCGCTCCAGCTCCTCCAGTGGTTCCAGGTCCTGCATGGTGACCACCAGCGAAACGACCGCGCCGTCCTGGCCGCGGATCGGCGTGGCGTTGACCAGGGTCCGCAAGCTCCGGCCGTCCGGCGCCGAGAGCACCATCTCTTCGGCGCGCACGGTCTCCGCGTCGCCCAGCGCCCGCGTGAGCGGCAGCTCCGCGAACGAGACCTCCTCGCCGTCGGCTCGCCGGACCGTGATCGCCTGCAGCAACTCCTGAGGCGGGCGGCCCGACGGGTCCAGGCTCGCAACCATCCGCTGCCCTTCGCGATTGAACCGGACGAGCGCGCCCGTCTTCGCCTCGAATACCGCCACGCCCACGGGCGAGGTGTCGACCAGGGCCTCCAGATCGGCGCGCGCCCGCCGCTCGTCGCGATAGGCCCGGGCGTTGGCGATCGCCGTCGCCGCCTGCGACGCGAACAGCACCAGGGTCTCCTCGTCCTCCTCGGTGAATCCCCGTCTGCCCTCCTTGCTTGTCAGATAGAAGTGGCCGAAATCCACGCCCCGGTGACGAATGGGCGCTCCCAGGAAGCTCCGCCGCAGGATCGGCGCGGTGGCAACGCCAAGACCCTCGAGGTGGGAGGCCAGGTCGTCGACCCGCAGCGGCCGGGGACTCTGGAGCAGGATTCCCCAGAGGCGCTTCGCCTCGGGCAGATCCCGGAGTTGCCGGACCTCCTCCGACGTCAGGCCGGACGAGATGAAGTCCTGGACCCCCTCGACGCGGTCCACGGTCGTGATGGCGGCGTTGGCGGCGCCGGTCAGCACGCGGGCGGTTTCGACCACCTCGCGCAGGACCGATTCGAGGTCGAGGCTCTCGCTGATGCGCAGGCTCGCCGAACTCAGCCGGGCCATGCGGTCGCGCAGCCTCGCGATCTCCTGCCTCAGTTCGTGATCGTCGCTCAACGCTACTCCTCCGGATGCCCGCGCCGTGGCCGCCCGATCGGTCCGGCTCCGTGGCCGCCGTGACCCGGTGCGCCCGATTCCTCCGCGGCGCGCGCCCACATCGGTGTGGACGGGCGATTCGGTCTGTGCATCGTGCGCCACGGTATCGCCATGAAAGAACGGTGTCCAGCCACGATTATGCCACGATGAACTCCCTAACATAAAGGGATTGCCGCTCCTTCCTCGAACCGCGACTCACGGAGCCCGCTTCATGCGCGGGTTACCGTTTCGCCCCGAGGCGTTGTACGCCGCGGCCACTCGGCCCGCTGCGCCTTGCTGAACAGGATCGGAATCTTCGCCCTCTCCTTGCCCCTGGGCCTGTTCACCGGATGCGGTAGGGGCATGGAGCGAAGCCCCATCCCGCTGCCGACAGTGCCGGAGCCGGCGCCGCCACCGACGCCCGAAGACCTGATCGTGCCGCCCGCCGAAGCTGGAAAGGTCGCCCGGGACCGGATCAGGCTGACGCTTACTTCAGAGGCGGGCGCCCCGCTTCCCGACACGCCCTTCGAGTGGAACACCGACGAACACTCGGGGTGGGTGTTCCCCGCCGAAGGCCGCACGGACGAAGAGGGCGTGATCGACGCTGCCTGGATCCCCGGGTTTCCCGGGGAGGGGCAACTGGTACTGACGTTCACCGAGGACGGGGAGCAACGGACTCGCGAGTTCGCGACGAACAGCCTCGCTCCGGCCAACCCCCCGTGGGGCGGGCACGCGCTCGGGATCTCGTCCCCCGTGGCCAGCGGCTACTCCATCGACCTGACGCCCCTGACCGAACCGCTCAAGACCTACTACGCGGCGATGAACTGGACTCGCGGATACGCCGGCCTCCAGCGCGATGGGGACCTCTACGACCGGCAGTTGCAGTTCTCGCAATGGGACGCGAGCAGCGGCACGCCGCCGGAAGTCGTGGACGTGGGTGATGGAGTCCACTGCCGGCGCTTCACTCACGAGGGATCCGGCGTCCAGTGCGGAGCGGAGTACCCATGGGCCGTCGGGAAGACCTATCGCTTCGAGATGACCACGGAACCCGGCGCCCCCGGGTTCGCCCACTATTCGCTGCACGTCACGGACCTCGAATCAGGGACCCGGCGCTACATCGGAACGCTGCGCGCCAGCGGGCGCGGCTTTCACACCGGAATCATTCCGTTTGTGGAGGACTTCCAGCGCGTGGCGCCGACCTGTCTCGATCAGGAGGTCAGAAGCGCGGCGTTCCGCCGGGCGATGGCTCGTACCGACGCGGGATGGGTTCCGCTCGTCAACGCCACGGTGCGGACGCACGTCGGGGAGGACGCCGGAAACCCCGGCACCCCGGAATGCGCCAACTACGACGTGCGGGACCATCCGGCAGGGCTCGAACTCCTCATCGGCGGGACGAACGTGCACGACCCCCACCTGCCGGTACGGGTGACGATTCCGGAGTAGCGGTCGTTCCGCCAACCGGACAGCGGTAGCGATCTCGTGCCTCAGTTCGTGGACTGTCGTTCAACCGCCCTCCTCCGAATGCCCGAGCCGCGGCCGCCCGATCGGTCCGGCTCCGTGACCCTCACGACTACGTGCCTCCGATTGCCGCGCAGCGCTCGTTGACATGGGCGCGGGCGGACGATTTGATCTGTGCTCAGAACGCCACGGTATAGCCATGCAACAACGATGACGAGCCACGATTATGCCACGATTCAATCGCTAGCATAAATGACTTGCCACTCTTTCCGCCAACCGCGACTTTCCCCGAGGGCGGGTGATGCGCGGAGCCTGGCCGCTCGCGGCCCTGCTGCTCGCCGCCGGCTGCGGTGCCGGGACCGACGGCAGCCCCGTCGCGCCCAACGTCCTTCCGGAGCCGGTACCGCCGCCTCCCCTAGAAGACCTGGTCGTGCCGCCGGCCGAAGCCGGGAAGGTCGCCGGGGACCGGATCAGGGTGACGCTCACTTCAGAGGGGGGCGCCCCGCTTCCCGACACGCCCTACGAGTGGACCACCGACGAGCACTCGGGGTGGGTTTTTCCGGCCGAAGGCCGCACGGACGAAGAAGGCGTAATCGACGCCGCCTGGATTCCCGGGTTTCCGGGCGTGGGAGAGCTGACCCTGGAGTTCGTGGAAGGGGGAGAAGAAAGGACTCTTGAGTTCCAGACGTTCAGCGTGGCGCCTCCCCGGCCCCCGAACTCCGCCATCAACGCAGCATTCAGCACGCCGCTCGCAACGGGCTACGCCATCGACATGACGCCGCTCGCGGAGCCTATCCGAACCTTCTATGCAGCGATCCATTGGGACGGCGGCTACGCCGGGCTGCAACGGAGAGGAACCCGTTTCGACCGGCAACTCCAGTTCTCTGTGTGGGATCGCCCGGAAGGGCCTGCTGTCCTAGTAGAGCAGGGGGAGGGCGTGGGATGCACGGACTTCGGCGGCGAAGGAACGGGAGTGAACTGCGAAGCGGAGCATCCGTGGACCGTTGGCGAGACGTTCCGTTTCGTCGTGACCGAAGAAGTGGAACAGGGGGTCAGCCTGTTCTCGCTGACCGTGACGAACGTGGAGACCGGCGAGCGGCGCCATATAGGAACGCTGAAGTACGCCCGGAAGGCGAACATGACCCGATTCGGCGTGTTCGTGGAGGACTTCGACCGCAGACGTCCGACGTGTCTCGATCAGCCGGTCAGGAGCGCCGCGTTCCGGCGGGCGATGGCCCGCACCAAGGCCGGATGGGTGCCGCTGCCGACCGTCCGGCTGGAGCCGCACCGGGAAGATGCCAACAACCCGACCACTCCGTCGTGTGCGAACTTCGATGCCCGGCCGCATCCGGCCGGCCTTGAGATCGTCATGGGCGGCACGAACGTGCGGGATCCCGACGCGACGCGACGGCTCACCGTCCCGGAATAGCCATCGCCTCCCCGCTCTCCGGTCAAACGGCCCGGAGAGCGCGTCCTACGCGGCCCTGGACAGTGAGGCCGCTGCTGCGCCAGCCCTTTGTTGTAGTGAACGCGGGCGTTCTGCGGGAGGAGGGCCGCGGCGCGTTCGAGATGCTCGAGGGACTCCGCGAGCTCCCCTTGCTCAGCCAGCAACAACCCCAGCGAGTAGTGTGCGTCGCCGGCACCGGCCCCGGGGAGTTCGCGATCCGGGGAGTGGTCCGGGACGTGTCGGGCGCCCCCTTGCGTGGGGTCCGGGTGTCAGCAAAGTCGAATAGCTACGAGCGTGCTTCAAGCACGGGCTTCATGTTTCGACCCGCAGCGTCACACGACGCGGAACGGGGAACTCCCCCCGTCGGTCAGAGACCGGCCGGATTGCGGGCGTTCGAAGCTGGAACCAGGTGCGTCTCGATCAGCGTTTCGACGCGAGTCATACGCTCGGAAAGCTGATCCATCCGGTCGGAGAGCTTGCCGACTTCCGTCCTCACGTCGCCGATCTGTCGCTGCATGTCGAGAAGCTGGTCGCCGACCTGTCGCTGCATGTCAAGGAGCTGGGCGCTGGTCTCTTGCTGAAGGTCGCCGATCTGCTCCTGCATGTCGAGGAGCTGGCCGCTCAGCGTGGTGAAACCGAGCGCGCCCGCCGCGAGCATCGTTCCGAACATGGTGACGAACACCGTGACGAGGAGTCGTTCGGATCGGGTGAGCGGGTCGTGCGAACGCCCGCCGGGTCCGGCGCCGCGCCCCGCTTCCGCTCTCGTCATCGCTCTGTCCTGTTCACTCGCTCCCGGAGTATAGGAGCGGCCCGGCTGCTCCGGCAACGGGACGGCGGCCTGCGCCGCATCGGTGGTTCGTTCGTGCATGGGGAAGTCCTCCACCATACACAGACGTAATCCGGCGCGGTTTTGTCCCACCCTGCGGCCAATTGTGGAAAAGTCGATGCGAAGCGGCGCGCGTGCCGGCTGAAGCCGGCGTTCCAGGCCGTTGCGCAGTCAGCCTTCCCGGCATAGCGCTTCCGGGCTCGCCCGAAGCCGCATCCTGATGTCGGTGATGCCGAGCGGGGCGACCTCGTAGCGCCGCACGAGTTCGAAAGCCCAGTTCCTCGCCTCGGTGAATCCGTCCTGGGTGAAGAAGATCTCCTTGTCGCACTGCGGCAGCGTGACCGACACCGGTCGGTGCAGGCGGTGCGACCACCATCCCTCGAAGAGGCGGCCGTGTTTCCAGCTCCCGTCCTGGCCCGTACGGTTGCCGAAGCGGTGGAACCAGACCAGGACTCCCTCGACCGGCCGGTCTCCGGGGCCCACCACGACGCCGCTGAGCGTTCGGTCCAGGTTGCACAGCTCGTCGGGCGTCAGCGGAAGCGTCACCTCGATCGGTTCGGGGTCCCCTTCCGCCACGCTCACCAAAGTGGCCTCGCGGCGCAGGGCGTGCAGGCCATCGGGACCGTGGTATCCGAGCCAGTTGCAGTCCGCCGCCGTGTCGCCGGCGTGCACCGAGACCAGGAACGGGCCGGGTTGCTTGTCGGGGACTCCGATCGAGAAGTTTCCGCTGAAGCCGGTCTCCTCCCAGTTCCAGTAGGTGTCCGACAGGATCGACACCCGGACGCCGCGCAACGGAGCGCCCGACGCGTCCCGGACCACCCCCCGGATCGTGAACTCGCCGGGGCTGGCGCCGCGCGGCCCGGTTCGCCTGAGGAAGCGAGAGCGCATCAGGAACTCCTTCTCGTCAGGCCGCAGATAGGTGTCGGGATACTCATAGACCCCGAGGTCCATCAGGGCACCGTGGTCGCAGTGCGCACGCCTGTCTTCGCATCCCGGAGGATGGGGCACGCCAAACGTGTGGGCAAGTTCATGCGCGAAACCTCCGGGAATGCTCTGACGGCCCCGTCTGTACGTCCGTTCACAGCCCTTGATGCGGGTCGAGTCTGCCAACACCTCCAGATCGTGCCTCGGGACGATTGCCAGGCCGTCGCCGCCCGCTCCCAGCTCGTGGTGTTCCCCGCAGAGTTGCCCGACGTCGGCGAACACGTACCACGAAATGCCCGGCGTGTCGTGAGCCACCGCAGCGCAGTGCTGCACACCCTCGACGACCTTGTTCCACGAGTGGCCGGCGCTGTAGTGGTCGGAGTCTTCGGGCATCTGGCAAAACTCGGGCGAGCCGTTGTGGAGTTCAAAGGTCAGTCCCCTGAGTTGGCGGCGGAACCAGGTCTGCGCCTCCCTCACGGCCCAGGAGATGCCGCTGCTGTAGTCGGCCCGGAACGGCCGGTCCGCCGGCGCGGCGTAGATGACGCGAACCTCGCCCCGCGCGGTCGGCGAGATCCGTACCGGCACCGCAATCTCGGCGGACACCCCTTCGTACCGGACGGTGATCTCCGAGTTCCCCGGTTCGACCCCGGTCACCACTCCCTCCGATACGGTGGCGGCCGCCCGGTTGGACGAACTCCAGGCGGCCAGCGCGCCGTCCACCGGAAGTCGCGAGCCGTCGGACCGGACCGCGGTGAGCTGGAGTTCCGCCGTCTCGCCCAGGAAGATCGGGAACTCGCGGCCGGAGGTGAGCTCGAGCGAGGTAACGGACGGCGGCGGGGGCGCGGATGGCGCGCCTGGAGTCGTCGCGCCGGGAGTGCTCGTCCCTTCCTGGCCGCCGCAAGCCGCCAGCAGGAGGATCGCGGTCAGCGACTCCACCCGGATTGGCGCGCGCGGTTGGGGCATCGAAGCGGCCCTGCTGGTACGGAAGATCAACACCACGCCTCGGCCTTTCCCCCTGCCGACCAGGTCTTCACCGGACAGGAGACGGCGTAGCGTAGACCGTTTCGGCGGTCCCTGCCGTTGCGCCGAACGCCCCGCGGCGGGCGCCTTTTCCTTGCGAGTCTTGGAGTCGCCGGTCTTCTCGATAGACTCGCTGTTCTATCGTTTATTCACCCCAGATTCAGTCAAACCGCAAGTAGATGGATGCCATCTATGGCACGTTACGACGACGAATCAACACGGTACCAACACCCGAATATCGTATTCCGGCCACGGCGGGCTTTTCTGACCTCACCGCGTCAAACCGCCGGAGACACATCGTCGCCGGACCGCAGGTCGCCCGGGACCGCCCGCGCCAGCGCCTCGATGCGGTCCGCGATGCGCTGGGCGGGCTCGCGGAGCTGCTCGATGGACCAGTCGGCCGCGTAGCCCTCGGTCACGTCGTCCCGGCGCGCGTGGTTCACGAGGCGCTTCGTGAGCGAGCGGGGCAGCATGAGCTCGCGCTCGGCCACCGTGATGAAGGCGTTGCGGAGGCCGTGGAACCAGAACTTGGTCCCGGCGGCGCGTCCGATGCGCGCATACAGGTGCTGCAGTTCCTCGACGTGTCCCGAGGCGCTGGTCGACGAGGGGAAGACCCAGGGAACGGACGGGCCGGTTCCGTTGCCGTTCTCCGCACGCCGGCGGGCGAGGATCGCGGCCAGCTGGCGGGTGACGGGAAGCTCGAGGGGGACGCCGCTCTTGGTCTCCTCGATCCGGAACGTCCCGCGTTCCGGATCCACCTGGTCCCAGCGCAGTCCGAAGATCTCGCCCAGGCGCATCCCGGTGTAGAACCCAAACCAGAAGATGTCCCGAGTCGCCGGGACAATGACTTCCGTCTCGATTCCGGCCCGCCAGCGCGGCAGTACCTCCGCAGGGGCTGCGATGCGCCGCCGCACGCTGCGGTGGTACCGCCCGCCCCCGTCGAGCCACAGGTCCACGGGGTTGCGAAGCCCCTGGTGGTCCACGCAGGGCCGCCGGTACGCCGAGCGCAGCAGCGAGGTCGCGTGGTTGGCGATGGCCCAGCCGTGCCGCTCGGTGAGGAGGTGGAACCGCGCTTCCACGTCCCGGCGGGTGATGGTGTCGAGCGGCCGCGACATCCAGTCGCCGAAGCAGTAGCGGATCTGGCCGCGGTAGAGCCGGAGGGTGGTGGGCTTACGATTCGGGTTGGCGGCCAGGAACTCCGCGAACGCCTCGCGCAGTAGCGGCATCGCGCGCGCGGCGCCCCGCTCCGCCGCGGGGTCATCTCCCACCGCGGCCCGGCCCAGGACTTCCTGCGCAACCCGCCGGGCCCGGTCGGGCGTCATCGCGCCGTAGCGTCCGATCACCACACGCCGGTTGGGCGCCCTCCGCCCGCCGTTTCCCGACCGGTAGTTGACGACGAACGCCTTGGTTCCGGTGGGCTGAACCCGCACGCCGAAGCCGGTCAGCCGGTCGTCCCAGGCGATCCAGGGGCTGGCGCCGGGTTCGAGGGACTCGACGGTTCGCTTGGTGAGGGTCAGTTTGAGCTTCGCGACGCGCTTTCGCGACGGTTGGGTCATGGAGGTACAGCTCCGGGGATTTGGCGCGCCGCGATCAACCCGTGATCAACACCCGCACAGCAATCCCATGGAAACCAGCGGCGCAAGGCGAAGGGGGAGACTGCAATTCGGGCGGAAGAGTATATGTCACATGTGACACGGCCTCCTTCTCCTTCTTGCCATGTTCCTGAGTGCCGGTCTCGTGCTCACAGGCTGTGGCG
>VXWI01000083.1 GCA_009835985.1 Acidobacteriota bacterium
CGCCCCCCTCACCTCACCCCCGCGACCCAGCGCCCGGGGGCTCGCGGAGGTGCCCGGGTCGTCGGACTGGTCGTCGCTGCCCCCGGGCCGGCACGCGGGGTGCTCCGCACCGCGCACGTCGCAACCCCAGCCGGAAGAGGTGACTCCCGACGATCTCAAGCCGCCGCCGAGATCGCGCCCAGCCGTCCCGCAATCTCCCGGAGCCGCAGCCACTGCTGGTAGTAGAGCGGCAGCACGAGCACGGAGTCGGTGAACTGGAAGACGTACATCACGACGGCGAACACGGTGCCGTACTCGAGGGTCTGCTGGGCCGCCGATCCGATCGAGAAGACCAGCAGGCCCATCAGGAAGAGCCACACCACCCCGAAGTTGACCGCCTCCAGGTCCGACAGCTTGATGTTCCAGCGCATGAGCGCCCGGAGGTGAACGCCGACCCGGGCGGGGTCGCCGCTCTCGACGGCATCCACCTGCCGTTCGCGCTCGTCGTTGAGTCCCTGGTTGTAGCGGGTGGTCAGCTTTCCCGTCAGGGCATGGATGATCGCGCTGACGGCGGTGACCGCCAGGCAGCCGAAGAAGACCGGACGGTTGAGCGCGAACAGGATGATGAGTGTGCCCCCGAGACCGATGATCCCGGTGATAAGGCCCGGCACCTGGTTCTCGAAGAACTCGACGAACTCCTGGAGCATCCCGAGCCGCGCCGCCTTCGTGGAGGCGCCGCCCGCCGAGTCCTGGACGACGAGTTCCTCGCCGAGCCGCCGGAAGACGCGCCCGTAGGCCCGGCTGTCCACAAAGCGCCGGGCGATCCCGAGGCCCATGACGCCGATGCCGAGCGCGCCGAACTCATAAAGGCCGCGCACCGAGTCCGCCAGGACGCTGTCGATGGCGCGGCCGATGACGAGCGGAAACAGGGTCCAGCCGGCCGCTTCCAGCAGGACCAGGGACAGGGTCAGGACGAACCGGCCGGCGAATCGCCTCAGCAGCTTGCGCACTCTCGGAGCCTCCCGCGGGCGCGGGAGCATCGCACAAGCGGGGAGGGACCGGGCCGCTCGCTGTAACTTCCGCTCTGCCGGGACGTATTCGAACCGGAGGGATGCTCCACGATCAGGAAATCACGGATCTCGTCCGCACCTGCCAGGAGGCCGACAAACGGGGTCCCGACAGCGGTCACGCCGGCCAGGCCGCCCAGGACGCCTGGGCGGCGCTCTATCGGAACTTCCATCCTCAGGTTCTCGCGTTCTGCCGCCGCACGCTCCCCGGCGACTCCGGCGAGGACCTCGCCGCGGAGATCATGATGAAGACCCGTTTCCGGCTGGATTCCTTCGACGCGTCCCGCCCCTTCGGGCCGTGGCTGTTCCGGATCGCCGCCAACCGCTGCTGGGACGAGGCGCGGAAGAACCGCCGTTCCGAGCCGCTCGACGACGAAGGCGCGGCGCAACTGCCTGCCGACGCCCCCAGCCCGCTCGAGCAGCTGATCACCGAGGAGCGGCGGGAACGGGTCCGCGAGGCGCTCTCCGGGCTGCCGCTGCGGCAGCGCTTCGCTCTGACCCTCCGCTACGGCGCGGGGCTCAGCTACCAGGAGATCGCCGACACCCTCGGCATCACGCGCACGAACGTCGGGGTCCTGCTCCTCCGCGGCCGGCGCCGGATGCGGGACCGGCTCGCCGGAGAGGGATTCGAGTGATGGCCGAAGTGCAGCATCTCCCGGAACTGAAACTCCTCGCCCTGCTCGACGAGGAGCTGTCCCGCGCCGAAGCGGCGGCGGCCCGGTCGCACCTGACCCGCTGCTTCTCCTGCCACCGGCTCTACGAGGGGCTTCGCCGCGAGAGCGATGTCCTCCGGGCGGCGGCAGCACCCGAGGTGGCCCGGGAGCGCGAGGTCTCGCGCGAACTGGGCTGGGTGGTGGCCGCGGGACTCGTGCTGTCACTGGGGCTTGTCGCCGTACGGCGTTTTTTCATCGGGGCGAGCGAGGCCGCGGCCGAAACGCCGATGCCGGACGCCCTTCCCGTGCTCTCGGATCTCGGATTCCGCCTTCTCTCGCTGCTGGACATCCAGCAGATCGGACTGCAGATTGCCTACGGAGGCATCGTCATCATGACCCTCATCGGTATTGCCCTGGCTTCCAACGCCATTCGCCGTCCGCGCGCCGGCGTCATGCCGCTCCTGTTGGCGGCAGCGATCCCCGGACTCGGCGCCCTGGGCACGCCCGCCGAGGCGCTCGAGGTCATCGCCGGAGACTCCGGCCGCTGCCGCATCGCTGTGGAACGGACGGTGAACGACGACCTGCTGCTCCTCTGCGATGAGGCCGTGGTGGCCGGCACCGTCCGCGGGGACCTCTATTTCGCCGGGCGTTCGCTCACGGTCACCGGGCGCGTCGATGGCGACGTCTTCGGGTTCGGGAATGACATCAACATGGAGGGCAGCGTCGGCCTGAGTTTGCGCGGCGCCGCTCAGTCGGTGCGGATCAGCGGCGATCTGGGACGCGGGCTGGCTGCGGGGGGCGAAACCGTCGCGGTCCTCCCCGGCGGCAGTGTGGGAGGCAGCGTCATGATGGGCGGCGACCGCCTCTCGGTCGCGGGGCCGGTCGGAGGCTCGGTGCTTGCCGGGGGCAGCCGGCTGGAGGTGGACGCGCCCATCGAAGGCGATCTCAGGTTCACTGGGGACAAGCTGTTTCTCGGAGCCGGGGCGGCGATTGCGGGCCATGCCCGATACACCGGCCCCACGGAGCCCGAGCGCGAGCCCGGCGCTCCCAACGTGGAGTGGTCCGAGCCGGAGCCCGAGGAGACCAGCGTGTGGGACGAAGTCATGAGCATTGCGACGCGCTGGGGCATGGGACTCGCTCTCGGACTGGTCCTCGTGCTCCTCGCCTCCGGACCCCTCGGCGCGATGGCCGCCATCGGCGGCAGACCCATCGGCCCGCTGCTGCTCGGCCTGCTGTTGTTCGTGGGACTTCCCTTCGCGGCGATCCTGCTCGCCATCACGTTCATCGGCCTGCCGCTCGCGTTCGCCGTCGGCATGCTCTACGTGTTCCTGCTCTACGCCTCCCGGGTGATTGCCGCAATGGTCGTCGGCCAGGCAATCCTCGGACTCGCCTCCACGAACGTCCAGCGGCTCGGACGAATCGCGCTCGGGCTCGGGATTCTGGTGCTGGCCGTGGAAGTTCCCTACATCGGGGGAGTTGTCGGCCTCCTCGTCATGTTCTTCGGCCTGGGCGCCTTCGGGCTCTGGATATGGCGCTCGCGCCGCCCGGCGGTGGCTTCCTGACCCCGGAGAAGGCCGATCCAGCGAATCGGTAGAGTTCGCGCCACCGCCGCGGCGGCGCAGGAGGATTCCATGGGCTGGATCAGCGATCTGGTGAGCGGCGGACGGCGCCGCCCCGACAGCTCCCCTCCCCCACCCCCCGCGCCGCGGGGCGTCCACATCGCGACCCCCGTA
>VXWI01000047.1 GCA_009835985.1 Acidobacteriota bacterium
GGGGCCCCCCCCCCCGCCTTTTTAATAAAACTCGTTGGCCCCGTACCCTCGGGTTGCCGCCCCACTTTTGGGGGGGTATTGTGTGAAAGGGGGCCCTCCCCCTTTCACAAGAAAACAACGACCAATCGGAATCTCGCCGCAGCGCGCGCCAGCGCGCTAGGGAGTTCCGATTGGCCGACGCGAAGCGTCGGGGTGGATGAGGGGACTCGAACCCCCAACCACCGGAACCACAATCCGGTGCTCTGCCATTGAGCTACATCCACCACCGACAGGGAAAGCGGCGGCCGGCTGGCGCGCCAGGGAGGATTCGAACCCCCGACCCGCGGCTTAGAAGGCCGCCGCTCTGTCCAACTGAGCTACTGGCGCTCCCGCGCTTCGTGTTCGGACCCGGCCGCGCGGTCGCGAGGCGCCCGCTCGACCTCTTCTAATGTCGGGGCGAGAGGATTTGAACCTCCGGCTTCCTGCTCCCAAAGCAGGCGCGCTGCCAGACTGCGCCACGCCCCGAGAAACTAGGGAAGTATAGGTGGGTGGGCGGCGAGGGCCGCCCGCAGGAACCGGACCGCCGGCCGAAGCGCCCGGCCCCGATGACTGATGCGCTCCTTCTCCTCGAGGCCCAGTTCCGCCATCGTCCTGCCGAATTCGGGAACCAGGAAGACGGGGTCGTAGCCGAAGCCCCCGCGACCCCGGGGCGCCGGCGCAATCGTGCCTTCGACCATCCCCGTGGACCGGAAAACGATGCGGCCCGCCACCGCAACCGCAACCGCCGACCGGTATCGGGCGCCCCTCCCCCGGGCGGGATTCGCGGCCAGCAGTTCGAGGAGGCGGCGGTTCTTCTCCGGGTAGGGGGTGTCGCGTCCCAGCCAGCGGGCAGACCGGACTCCCGGCCCGCCGTCCAGGGCATCCACCTCCAGGCCGGAGTCCTCCGCGAGCGCCGGAAGGCCGGTTGCCACCTCGTAGTGAAGGGCCTTGATCGCGGCGTTGGCGAGGAATCCCTCTCCCGTCTCCTCGGGCTCCTCGGGACGGGAACCGGAGAGATCGGGAAGGCCCAGCAGCCGCACCCCGGCTCCGGCGAGCGCGGCCCGCATCTCGCGCACCTTCCCCGGGTTCCCGGTCGCGAGCAGGAGTGACGGCACGGTCTGACACTCTACGATCGCCACTCGGCCGCCACGCGTCAAGGTGCTCGGTCGCCGGCCTTCGAAAAGAGCCGCAGGGAGGTTCCCATGTTTCCGACAGGCAGGATCGCGGGGTTGGCGTTCATGGCGGCCGCGATCACCTTTCATGCCGGCCCGGCGGGCGCGCAGACGCAGGCCTCCGACCCGGACTTCGATACCTCGGTGGAAGAGCCGGCGTATCCGGCGAACGGGCCGGTCGTGGTCATCGACGAGGCGCACGCCAACTTCCACACCGCCTCCGGCCGCTACCGGCCTTTCGCGGAACTGTTGCGCAACGACGGCTACACCGTGGTCGCCGGCAAGACCCGCTTTGGTCGGGACGCGCTGAGCGGGGCGGACGTCCTCGTGATCTCGAACGCCCTGCCCCCGTCCGGGGCCGCACCCGGCACTCCTGCCTTCACCGAGCGGGAGGCCGATGCCATCGAGGACTGGGTCCGGGACGGTGGGTCCCTCCTGCTGATCGCCGACCACGCCCCGTTCGGGAGCGCGGCCGAAGGTCTCGGCCGGCGCTTCGGAGTGACGATGGGCAAAGGATGGGTATGGGACTTTCGCGAATCGGGCGCCGCGATCGAGACCCGGTTCGTGACCTCGAGCGAGAACGGCCGGCTGGGGGCCCATGCCGTGCTCCACGGCCGCGACGCTTCAGAGAAGGTGAGGAGCCTGAAGGCGTTTTCCGGTCAGAGTCTGGATGTCCCACCGGGGGCGACCGTGCTGATGAAGCTGAGTGGAACCGCCCGGGAGGTGCGGAACCGGGCCGACCTGGAGACCATCCGGGCGGCGGTCGCGAGCCGGGCGGCGGCGGCGAACGACCTGATCGAAGAGCTCTCGGCGCCCGTTGGCGGCCGGGCGCAGGGGCTCGCCATGACGTTCGGAGCGGGGCGGGTCGTGGTGCTGGGAGAAGCGGCGATGCTGTCGGCGCAGGTCTCCAGAAGGGGTGATCCGCCGACAGCCACCCCGATGGGAATGAACGAGCCGGGCAACGACAACCGTCAGTTCGTGCTCAACACGCTCCACTGGCTGTCGGGCCTGTTGCACTGACTCCCGCCCGGCCCGTCAAGCGTCACGCCAGCGGGATTCCGGCGAGCACCGAGCGCTGGCGCTCCGCAATGGCGGCGACCCCTTCGAGCGCCGCGTCGAGCAACTCGTCCAGGACCTCCCGCCGGAAGGGCGCCGCTTCGGCAGCGCCCTGAACCTCGATCAGTTCACCGGTCGCGGTTGCGACGACCGTCAGGTCCACCGCGGCCCGGGAGTCCTCGGAGTAGTCGAGGTCCAAGAGCACCCGGCCGTCCACCACGCCGACGCTGACCGCCGCGACCTGGCGGCGCAGCGGGTTCTCCGCGAGCACGCCTCGCGTCTGGAGCCGGTGGAGCGCCAGCGCGAGGGCGACGAAGGCGCCGGTGATCGAAGCGGTCCGGGTGCCGCCGTCCGCCTCGATGACGTCGCAGTCCACGCGGACGGTCCGCTCGCCAAGCGCCGAGAGGTCCACGGCGGCCCTCAGCGAACGTCCGATGAGCCGCTGAATCTCCGCCGTGCGTCCGGGAACCCCGCCCCGGTCCCGGCGGATTCGCTCGCCCGAGGACAGCGGCAGCATTCCGTACTCGGCGGTGAGCCACCCCCGGCCGCGCCCGCGCAGCCACCCCGGGACCCCCTCCTCGACGCTGACCGCCGCGACCACGCGCGTGTCTCCCTGGCGGACGAGCACCGAACCGGGGGCGCGACGGAGATAACCGGCCTGAAACCCGAGGTCGCGGATTTCCCGCTCCCCGCGTCCGCCCCGCCGGCTCACCCGCGACCGCCGTCCGCATCGGCCAGCAAACGTTCCGGAGCCCGCCCGAATCCCGACCGGAGATCGAGGTGCCCGGCCAGCGTCTCGGTCTCCCGTCCCTCCACCAGGAGCCGCACCTCCGCGATGGCCGGCAGGCTCTCGACCAGGGTGTGACTGAGGCTGTACACCGTCAGTTCCTCCGCGTGCAGCCCGCCCGAGTGTCCCTCGAGCAGGTCCAGAGTGAAGTTGATGACGGCAACCCCGCGGCCGCTCACGAACACGTCGAGGACCTGCACCTCCTCGGGGAAGGTGCCGGACTCGTCCACGATCCGCTGCACCAGCGCCTCAGCGCGGCCGCGGGTGGTGGGGAACCGCGGCAGTTCCACGTCACGGGCATGGAGGAGGCCGTCCGGCCCGGCGGCAAACAGCCTTGCGCCCTCCAGGGCTTCCGGATCCTGGATGGCGGACGCGGCGGTCTCCGCGCCGGCCCGGGCAACCGTTGCCGCGTCGCCGGGCGCCGGAGCCGAGCCCGATTCATCCGCCGGAAACACGCCGCACGCCGCCAGGACCCCCACGGCCACGGCGGGCAGGAACGCGGTTCCCGAGGTCCGGCGGCGCCGGGCGGACGTCACCGAAAGTCTCCCGTGGGCCGGAGGGCGCCGAGCGAGCGCTGGTATCGAAGAATCCCCGTCGCCAGCGCCCGCGCCGCCCGGCCGGGGAATGCGGGGTCCGACAGTCGCGAGAGGTCCCGCCGCGAGGTGACGAACCCGAGTTCCACCTGCACGGCCGGCATCGCCGCTCCCCGCAGCACCCTCACGGGAGCATCGGCCACCCCTCCGGCGGCGATGTCCAAACCCTGCAGTTCCGAGGCCAACGCCTCGGCCAGCCTCCGCGAAGCGGGCACGAAGGGCGCCTGCGCGCTGCTCCAGGGAACGAACTGAACCGCGCTCCCCGCAGGCGCCCGGCCGGCGGCCTGCGGGGTCAGGTGGTACACGAGACTGCCGGAAGCGGCCGGACTCGGGGAAGCGTTCAGATGGATGCTGATGAGCACGTCCGCGCGGGCGGTGTTGGCGGCGGCGATCCGGTCATCGAGCGCTACGTCGCGATCCGAGTCCCGGGTCAGCACCACCCGGAATCCGTGCTCCCGCTCCAGCACGGCACCGAGTGCCAGCGCCACCAGGAGGGCCACGTCCTTCTCGGCGACTCCGCCCTGGCCCTCCGCGCCGCGGTTGGGCCCTCCATGCCCCGGATCGATGGCGATGGTGCGGACCTCCGTGGGCCCCACCGGATCACGGCCGCGGCGCGCCTCCGCCGCCGGGCTCTCCCCCAGCACATCGGCGCCCGAGGCCGCGCGCACCCCGCCACGGAGCAGGTTCAGCGTCAGGGCGCCGGGCGTTCGTTCCTGCAGAAAACGACCGTAGTTGCGGCCGGTGTTGATCTCGAGGATGTACCCGGTCCCCCGGCGGATGAGGTCGACGTGCTCCACCACGCCGTCCCGCGGCGTTTCCTCCGCAAAGGCGGTCTCGACGAAGGCCGTCCGCACCAGGATCGAGACCCGGCGGCGCCCTTCTTCGATCTCCAGCGGCACCGGCGGATCGGTGCGTACGATCACCCGGGTGGACCCGGGGCGGCTCGCGATTTCGACGTCGAGGCGGGGATATCCCTCTCCAACCGCGAGGGTCCGCGCGTTGTCGTCGTAGCGCACGCGACCCGGAAGCAGGTCCGGCAGGACGAGCGCCACGAAGTCAAGGGGCACGAACCACTCCCCGCCCCGCCGAACGCTCGGGTTTCGCAGGACGCGCGTGGTGTCCCCGACCCTGACGAAGCTCCGCCCGGCGTCGAAACGAACCGGTTCGCCCGAAAACCAGAGCACCGCCTGCCGCTCGCTGTCTCCCGGACGCAACGTGCCCCCGAGCGCCCCGGCAACCTCGGCGAGCCGCACCATTTCCACCCCGCCCAGCCTCCGGACGGCCAGCGCGGTGGCGTCACCCTGATCGACGATCCAGAGCTCGGGAGACCGCTGGGCCGCGAGGACCGCGCCAGCCGCCTCCGGCGCCGGAACCCAGGCGGAACCCGCGAACCCGAGGGCGAGGAGGAACGGCCGGAATCGGAGGGCGCCGCGACGCATGAATGGCAGCCGGGGACAGAATAGCGTTTCGTCGTTCGGGGCTCGCGGACCGGGCCGGGACCGGACACCTCCTTGCCGTAGAATCCGCCGCCCTCATGACAGACAAGGGATTTACGGTCCAGCCCGCGGACGGTGGCCTCATCGTGCTGCTCCCCGGCCTGGGGGCGGTCAGCACCACGTTCATCGCCGGGATTCACGCGATCCGCAAGGGGTTGGCCGCACCCGTCGGGTCGGTGACGCAGATGGGAACGATCCGGTTGGGGAAGCGCACCGAGGGGCGCACCCCGCTGATTCGGGATTTCGTCCCCATCGTCCCGATCGAGGATCTCTCCTTCGCCGGGTGGGACCTCTTCGAGGACGACGCCTACACCGCGGCGCAGAAGGCGGGCGTGCTCGAACCGGCGCTGCTCGACCAGGTGCGGGAGGAGCTGGAGGGCGTTCGTCCCATGCCGGCCGTCTTCGACCGCGATTTCGTGAAGAAGCTCGACGGGTCCTACGTCAAGTCGGGGGCCACCAAGATGGATCTCGCCGACCAGCTCGTCGAGGACATCGAGCGGTCCCGGGAGGCTTCCGGCGCCGCCCGGGCGGTGATGATCTGGTGCGGTTCCACCGAGACCTTCCTCGCCGAGGCTCCCGTCCACCGGGACCTCGAAACGTTCGAGGCGGGCCTCCGCAACAACTCACCCGATATCGCGCCGAGCATGATCTACGCGTACGCCGCCCTCAAGTGCGGCGTTCCCTACGCGAACGGCGCGCCCAACCTCAGCGCCGACATTCCGGCGCTTCGTGAACTGGCCTCGGCGAACGGCGTTCCCGTCGGCGGCAAGGACTTCAAGACGGGCCAGACGCTCATGAAGACGATCCTGGCTCCCGGCCTCAAGGCGAGGATGCTGGGGCTCAGCGGCTGGTTCTCGACCAACATCCTCGGCAACCGGGACGGAGAGGTTCTCGACGACCCCGGTTCGTTCAAGACCAAGGAAGAGAGCAAGCTGAGCGTGCTGGAGTACATCCTCCAGCCGGACATGTATCCCGAGTTGTACGGCGACCTCTACCACAAGGTGCGCATCAACTATTACCCGCCGCGGCGCGACAACAAGGAGGGCTGGGACAACATCGACATCTTCGGCTGGCTCGGCTACGAGATGCAGATCAAGGTGGATTTCCTCTGCCGCGATTCCATCCTGGCCGCGCCGCTGGTGCTCGATCTCGCCCTCTTCCTCGATCTTGCCTCGCGCGCGGGTCTTCGCGGGATCCAGGAGTGGCTCTCGTTCTTCTTCAAGAGCCCCATGAGCCCGCCGGGCGTGTATCCGGAGCACGACCTCTTCATCCAGCGGAAGAAACTGACGAACACGCTCCGCTACCTGATGGGAGAGGAGGTCATCAGCCACCTCGGGGAATACACTCTGGAAACTAGGGAGACGTCCGACTAACCCGTGCAGATTTCCAAGAGCCGCTGTGTCGGCTGCGGGAACTGCGTCGCGGTCTGCCCGGTCGCGGCGATCAGCATCGGGGACGACGGACGCGCGGTGGTGAACAGCGACCAGTGCGTCGAGTGCTACACCTGCTACCGCGGCCTGAGCACCGAGCGGCTGAACCCGACCCTTATCCGCACCGTGCGGAGAGTGCTCGGCTGGATGCGGCTCCGCTTCGATCCGGAGCCGGACATCTGCCCGACCTCGGCGATCGAACCGCAGGAGCTCACCTGGCCGCGCGTGGTGCGCCGCGCCTTCTCCGATCCCCTCGTTTCCCACGAGGCCACCGGCGTCCACGGCCGGGGGACCGAGGAAGTCAAGACGAACGACGTGACCGGCAGGGTCTCGGTCGGAGAGTGCGGCATGACGGTGGAGTTCGGCCGGCCGGGCGTCTCCGCCAGCTTCGCGGACATGGACCGGGTGACCCGGCGCCTCGCGGGACTCGGGGTGCACTTCGAAAAGAAGAACCCGGTCACCAACCTGATGAGCGATGTCGCCACGGGAGCGATCCGGGAAGACCTCCTGGGAGAACGCGTCCTCTCGGCGATCGTGGAGATCAAGGTCCGGACGGAGCAGGTGCCCGACGTGATGAAAGAGGTGGAAGCCGCCGCCGCGGAGTCCGAGACGATCATTTCGGTGGGCGCCGCCACCCGCTGCGGACCGGAGGGCGAGGACGACCTCGGCGCCATGCTGCAACAGCACGGCTACACGGCGTTCCGGGGCAAGACGAACCTCGGACTCGGCCGCCGCCCGGCCTAGGGGGCGTCCGCCGCTGGCTTCAGGCTGCTAACGCCTCGACGAGCGCGTCCACGACCTCGTCCACCTGCGCCTCGGTGATCACGAGCGGGGGCAGCAGCCGAATCACGGTTGACCCAGCCGGTAGCGCCAGCACCCCGCTCTCCATCAGCCGCTCCAGCGTGGGGCGGCAGCGCTCCCGGAGCTCGATTCCGATCATCAGACCCAGTTGCCGCACGGCCCGCACCCGGGCGGGCAGCTCTCGGGAGATGCGTTCGCGGAACCGGGCGCCCCGCGCCTCCGCACGCTGGGCCAACCGCTCGTCCTCCATGAACCGGATGGCGGCGAGCGCCGCCGCGCAGGCGAGCGGGTTCCCCCCGAAGGTGGTGCCGTGCCTGCCGATGAGCGGCGGCAGCCGGTCGCCGGCCAGCACTGCCCCCATGGGCACCCCGCCGGCGATCGCCTTGGCGAGGCACAGGAGATCCGGTGTCACGCCGTGGTGCTCACAGGCGAACGTCCGGCCGGTGCGGCAAAAACCCGTCTGCGACTCATCCAGGATGAGCATCGCGCCCACTTCGTCGCACACGGCGCGGACAGCCTGAAGGTAACCGGGTGGCGCCGGCCGTACGCCCCCCTCGCCCTGGACCGGTTCCAGCAGCACCGCCGCGGTCGTTTCGCCGACCGCGCCGCGCAGCCTGTCGGCGTCGCCAAACGGCACGAACGAGAAGCCGGGCACGAGCGGCGCAAAGGGTTCCCGGTAGTCCTTCTTGAACGTCGCGCTCAACGCGCCCATGGTGCGGCCGTGGAAACCGCGCATCGCGGAGACGATCCCGGTGCGGCCGGTGGCGAGACGGGCGAACTTGAGGGCCGCTTCCACCGCCTCCGCGCCTGAGTTGCACAGGAAGGCGCGCGTCAGCCCCGGGGGCGCGATGGAAGCCAGTTTCTCGAGCAGCTCCGCCCGGCGGTCGTTGTAGAAGATGCCGGGACAGGTCACCAGCAGGCGCGCCTGCTCGGCGATCGCCCTCGCCACCGCGGGGTTGGCGTGCCCGACGCTCGCGACCCCGATTCCCCCCACGCAGTCGAGGTAGCGGCGCCCCCGGTCGTCCCAGACCTCGGCGCCACTCCCGCGGACCAGGGTCAGCTCGCGCTTGGGGTAGACCTCGAGCCCCCAGATCCGTTCGGCTTCCCGGGAGTTCATTCGATCACCGTCCCCCGGCCCGCGAGGGCATCCCGGACGGGGTGCGCGACCCGCCCGTCGGCGATCACCACGCGGGTGCCGCCCGCGGCGACCAGCCGCTTGAGGGCGAGCATCTTCCGTTTCATGCGCCCGCTCACCGCGGCCTCGCGTCGCCCGACCTCGGCGCGCGACATGCGGGGGACGAGCGAGCCGGGGTCGTCCGGCGCCTCGAGGAAACCGGGCGCCTCGATCAACTGGATGACCCGTTCGGCGCGGAGCCCCTCGTTGAGCGCAACCAGGATGTCGTCGTTCTCCGAGTTGATCGCGAAGCCGCGCTCGTCGAGGATGGGGATCGTCAGGACGGGCGCCAGCCCGTGGTCGAGCAGTTGCCGCAGTAGCTCCGCGTTCACCCCGGCCGGCTTGCCGGACAGGTCGCGCCGGATCAGGGTCTTGCCACCCTGCCGGACGCGGATGCCCGGGTTCCGGCGGCCGCGGACGAGGGCGCCGTCGAGGCCGGTGAGACCGATCGCATTCACCCCGCGCTGCTGGAACAGTTCCACGATCCGCTTGTTCCGCAGGCCGGCGTAGGCCATGAGGATGAGGTCCACCGCCTCGGCGTCGGAGTACACGCTGTCGTAGCCGGACACCGAGGTGAGCACCTGCTTCCGGATACCGAGGCGCTCACCCAGCTCGTCGCGCAGGGCGTTGGCGCCGTGGATGACCACGAACGGCTTCCCGATTCCCACGAGATCTTCGGTGATCCCCTCCAGGTTGATGGACGCGCCCCCGCCGATCTTGATCAGGAGCATGACGTCACCCGGTTTCGGGTCCGGAGCCGAACGGGCTGATGGTCCCGTTCGGGATTGGCGTCCACCCGGCCGGGCCGGCCGGCGGCGGATACCTTTCCGAGCAGAGGACGCTGGCGCCGCCGACGGTGGCGCGGCGCATCTGGAAATAGTCCGGATCCTCGTTGAAGCGGCTGGCCACGGTGACGCGGAACGAGGCATCGGTGACGATGACGTTCATGGCCCGCAGGTAGCGGGTGCGTTTCTCGATCAGCGGGAGCCCCCGCTCGAGGGCGTGGCGCAGGTCGCCGCGGTCGAACCGCTTCACGAAGTTGAAGACCTTCTCGGCCCCGATCCGACCCTGTTCCCGGATCCGTACCCCGCGGAGTTCTCCATTGAACAGGAACATGCGCTCCCCGTCGAAGAAGGGCATGTTGTTCGCGACGCGGATCCCCTCGTCGCGGAACGCGCTCCGGGCGTGGGCGAGCAGGAGGCGGCTGCGCCCTCGGGGCCGGTTGCGGTCTTCCCAGATCGGCGCGATGTTCCGGTAGATCCGCCAGCGTCCGTCTTCGAGCCAGGCACAGCCCCAGCCATGTCCCTGAAACTCGCGGCTTTTCCTGGCCACCTCGGTGAACGCCTCCAGATGTTCCGACACGTCGAAGGGTTCGTCGCCGCGAACGCAGAGCAGCCGGCACATGGGGGGATTCTGCCGCTCCCGTGATCGTCAGAGCGGATGCAGGCCCGTGAATTCCAGACCGGCCGTCTCCTCAAACCCGCACATCAGGTTGAATGCATGGACCGCCTGCCCCGCCGCTCCCTTCATGAGGTTGTCGAGGGCGCTCATCACCACCACCCGCTGTGTATCGGGATCCCGTTCGAACCCCACGTCGCAATAGTTCGTACCCGCGAGGATTCCGGGCTCAGGATAGCGGTGGATTCCGGTCTGGCCCTTCACGATCCGCACGAAGGGCTCCCCGCCATAGGCGTCGCGGTAGATCTGCCAGAGCTCCCGGTCCTCGAGGGCGCGGTCCGCAAAGACATGGCAGGTGGCGAGCACCCCACGCACCATCTCGATCGAAGTGGCGGAGAAGTGGAGATCCTCCACGCCGAGAGCCTCCGCGATCTCCGCCTGGTGACGGTGTCCGGTGGGCTTGAAGGCGCGGGCCACTCCGCTGCGTTCCGGGTGATGACTCGCCGAGGTCGCCTGGGCGCCGGCCTCGCTGGAGCCGACCAGAACTTCGATGACCGCCGATTCGAGGGCTCCCGCGGTGGCCAGCGGCTTCAGCGCAAGGATTGCGGCAGTGGCGTTGCACCCGGCGCAGGCCACGAGATCCGCGTCGCGGAGCGCCTCCCGGTTCAGTTCCGGGATCCCGTAGACGAAGCGGCCCAGGAGGTCCGGGCGCGGGTGGGGCTCGCCGTACCAGCGCTCGTAGGCCGCCGGGTCCCGCAGCCGGAAGTCGGCGCCCAGATCGACGACCCCCCCGGCGATACGACGGAAGTCGTCGATCCCGCGCGAGGACTCCCCGTGGGGAAGACACACGAAGAGCACGTCGCAACCGGAAAGCTCGCCCATTGGCCGGAAGCGGAGCCGGGTTACCCCGCGCAGGTTCGGATGCACGCCGTGAGCGAACTTGCCGGCCAGGCGCTCGGAGGTGATTTCGGCCACCTCGACCTTCGGATGGCCGAGGAGCAGGCGCAACAGTTCGCCGCCCGCGTAGCCGGAGGCGCCGGCGATGGAGACCCGGATCATCGGTCCGCCGAAAGGAGGTAGGACACGATCCGTTCCGGGATGTCCACCCCCGTGACGCCGACGCTGTTCCGGAACTCCATCGTGTAGTTGACCTCGTTGACGAGCAGACCTTCCGGGGTCTCGAAGAGGTCCACGGCGAGGACGCCGCCGCCCACCGCCTCCGCGGCCCTGAGTGACAGCTCGGCGAGTTCGGCGGTCACCGGACAGTTGGAAGTCGTCGCTCCCCGCGCGGTGTTGGTGATCCAGTGGTCCGAGGTCCGATAGACCGCGGCGATGCACTCGTCGCCGACCACGAAGCTGCGGATGTCCCGGCCGCCCTTCTCCACGTACTTCTGGGCGAAGAAGATGGAGTGGTGGTAGCTGCCGAGGATCGCCTTGTGCTCCAGCACCGTTTCGGCCGCTTGCCGATCGTTGATCCGGGAAAGCAACCGTCCCCAGGATCCGACCGCCGGCTTCAGCACGACCGGATAGTCGAGTTCTTCGATGGCTTCCAGCGTGGAGCCCTCGGTGAACGCGACGCGTGTTTCGGGTTGCGGCACTCCGAACTCCTGCAGCGCGACAGCGGTCAGGATCTTGTCGCCGCACTTGCGGGACACCTCGTAGCGGTTGACGCACTCGACGCCCATGCTCTCGAAGAGCCGCAGGGCGTGCATCGCCCGGGAGTGGTTGATCGAGCGCTCCAGGATGACGTCAACCGCGGGTGGCGTTCGCAGATCGAACACCAGGCGGCGGTCGTCGAGGAATACGAGCTCGACGCCGGGGCGCCTCCGCAACTCCCGGATCAGGAGTTTCTCGTCGGGCCGAATCAGCGAATGAAGGAACCCGACCCTCATTCACCCCAGTCCTCTTCGGCTTTCGGCGCCTCGCCCAGGACGATCGGGTCGAGATCTCGAGTTCGCTCCCGCACTCGGGGCATTCGAGAAGCTCGCCTTCCACCGGATCCTCGGAGATCTCCACGGCGGCGCCGCACAACGGGCACTTCGTCACGGGATTCTCCCCAGGTGCGTTCGCCCGGCGCAGGAACCCACCGGGCCTCGGGTCCGCTCAGCCACCGCGCAGGATGCGGCAGGCGCGCGTGGTGTTGAAGATGCCGCAGGAACAAAAGCGCGCCATCGCCTCGGCGCAGTCGTCCGGGGAACGCCGTCCGGTCCTTACCCAGTCGAGCATCTTGCGGGCGAACCCGAACGAGAGCATCCCGTGTCCGCACATCGTGGAGAGCTGGAGCGTGGCGCGGTCCGGCAGCCGGTCCAGGTTCCCGAAGAAGCCCAGGCTGTACTCGACGCTGTGCCGCACGATCCCGGCGCGGCTCGCCAGCTCCGCGGCCCGTTCGGTCAGCCCGCTGATGTTGATGCTGATGCCGAGATCGGCCTCCTTCAGGTCCGCCAGGAAACCCACGAGCGCCTCTTCGGTGTCAAAGACCGCCGACACCACGGTGGGAGCGTTCACCCCGGTGCGGATCGAGTCGGGGGTCAGGCGCTTTCGCCGGCGCCAGTGGGCCAGCGGGTTCAGGCGGGAGGAGCGGAAGATGCCCCCCTTGGTGGCGTCGCCCAGGTTGATCGGCCCGTGACGCAGGGCGATCTCGGTGAACCGGCGCAGTCTCTCCGGCGACCCCTCGTCGTTGATTCCCCGCGCCGCCATCGCGAAGACGATGTAGTCGTCCTTGAGCGTCTCCGGAGCCCCGTAGCGGTGGAGGGTATTCGTCATCGGGCGCGCAAAGCATACGGGCGTTCGGCGCCGCACCCGAAGGGCTTCGCGGGGCCGGCTCCGGTGCGGGTTGCGCCGGTCCGTAGAATCGGCGCCCATGGCCTCGAGCGCGGCGGATTCCTGGGTCGCCTGTCCCGCGCCCCCCGCCGGCCAGGACGCCGTGGTGGCGGCGCGGACGATTTCGCCCGCGAATGGCTGGCCCGCCCATCGCGCCCCGGCGGCGGGAGGGCGGTGGCGCCTCTTCCTGAGCGGCGACGGAGAGGCCGCGGGAGTCGCCGCGGCCGGGGCGGTTTCCGGGCAGGGTGCGGTCGTGACTCCCGCACTGCCGACGGAAGACCTGCCCCTTGGTCTGCACCGCCTCGACCCGCTCCCGGACCACGCGGAAGCCGTCCTGGTCGCCGACCTGCACCGGGCCTTCCCCTGCCGGGCCGCGATCCGCCGGCGCGGCGCGCTCGACGAGACGCCTCCGCTTCCCGCCATCGCCACGCCCGGTTACGTGCTGGCCCGTCTCGGCCAGCTCGGGTGCGGAGGCCGGACTCTCGTGGCGTCGGCCCGGGAGGACGAGATCGTGCGGCGTGCCGCGGACCTGCTCGCCGGGCGAGGCGCGGCCTGCCAGTTCGAGGTGGCGCGCGAACCCGTACCGCCCGCGTCTCCGGCGCCGGTGCGGGGTCCGGGGGAACGTGAACTGGCAGGAGCCGCCAGCGCCGCGGAACTCAGAACCATCGCCCTTCACGCGCCGGCGGGCGCCGTGCGGGGCCAGGCGGCCACGGCCGCGACGGAGGCGGAGCCGGAGGACCCCGTCGGTCATTTGCTGGCCGGCTGTGCGGCGAACGAGCGGAGACAGCCGGCGGAGGCCGCCGCGGCCTTCCGCCGGGCCGTCGAGCGTGACGACTCGCTCGCGGCCGCTCACTTCGAACTCGGCAAGACGATGATCGTCCTCGACGACCTCGAAGCGGCGCTTGCGTCCTTTCGCCGCACCACCGAAACGCTACCGGAATTCGCGCCCGGGTGGGCGAACGCCGGCGCCGCGCTCGGTGAGCTGGAGCGTCCCGAGGAGGCGCTGGGCAAGCTCGAGCGCGCCGCCGATCTCGACCCGCTCAGCCACTCCCTCGCCTCGAATCTGGGGGTCACGCTGCGGGACCTCGGTCGGTTGGCGGAGGCGGAACGCGCTTTTGGATGGGCGCTCGAGCTCGCCCCCGACTTCGTCTTCGGGCACTACAACCTCGCGAACGCGGTCTATCTGCAGGGGCGCCACCGGGAAGCGGTCGGGTTATTCGAGAAAGCCCAGGGCATGGACCCGTCGGGTTCCGACCGGCAGCGGCTCCTCCTCGCGGCGGCCCGGCTGGCGGCGGGAGACGTGGAGGGCGCGCTACGCGATTACCGGGCGGTGTTCGATTCGCTGGAAGGTCAGATGCGGCTCGACATGCGTACCGTGGCCCAATGGGATTTGCGCCGGCTCGCCGAGCGAACGGGCGTTGGTCCGGGCCTCAAACGCGCCGCCGAACTCGTTCGGTCCGTCCGCGCCTGACTCCCGGGAACGGTCGGCTGCTCGATAGCGGGCAGGGCGTCAGACCTTCCCAGTGGAGGGGCCCCAGCCCTCACATGGGCAGAACGGGGCGTCACCGCGGCCGATTTTCGCGCTCCCGCGCGATGCCGGTCTGGAGACCGGCGTTCCAAGCGCCCAGGCCATGGACCCGTCGGGTTCCGACCGGCAGCGGCTCCTCCTCGCGGCGGCCCGGCTGGCGGCCGGGGACGTGGAGGCGGCGCTACGCGACTACCAGGCGGTATTCGACTCCCTCGAGGGCCAGATGCGCCTCGACATGCGCACCGTGGCGCAGTGGGACCTGCGCCGACTCGCCGAGCGAACGGGCATCGGTCCGGGCCTGAAACGCGCCGCCGAGTTCGTCCGGGCCGTCCGGGCCTGACTCGCCGCCGGTCGGACCACCCGCCGCCGGGTCCGATTCGCTGGGAATTCCCGATTTCCATTTGACTTGGACCCCGCTGCGGCCATATAAGGGCCTACCCCGCCACGCGTATGTTCCGGTGGCGGCCATCCCCCGGCGAACGGAGAAATCCCCTCATGCCCAGCCATCTCGACAACCCCAAACGCCTGGCGGTCAGCCTGCTCGCGGCCGGCGCCCTGTTCCTCCTCCTCGGGGGATTCGCGGCGGCGCAGGAAGAGGAAGCGCAAACGACGCCGCCCGAGGGGCAGACCCATCCGCTGCTTGAGCCGCACGACGTGCTCAACGAGTTCGGGGTGATCAGTTCCAGCGGACACGACGACGGCGGCTGGGGGCTCGAGCCCGAGCTGCGGGTGCCCGAGCAGTACCAGTACCGGCGCCGGGACCAGCAACTGAAGGAAGTGGACCTCACCGGGAACCAGCTTCCCCCGATCCTCACCGAGATGCGGGTGCTCAGCAAGGAAGTGGCTCCCGGCGACGAGGTGCGCGCCATCGCGCGGGTGGTTTCCCCTTACAACGAGGCCCAGTCGTTCGTCTCCCTCTTCTACAACCGGGAGCTCGGCCGCGCGGCCACTATGTACATCAACTTCCAGCCCCACGAGAGCGACGAGACCCTCTTCCTCGGCCGCGGCAAGCTCTCCCGCTTCGCGGCGCCGGGGCGTTACGTGGTGGGCACGACGATCATCGCTGACAAGGTAGGCGACCGGAAGGCCTACTGGGCCGACTTCCACAAGGCGATGCAGGAGGAGGACGGCTCGCCGGTCGGCTTCCAGGTCACCGAGAGCGACACCGTGGACATCACCGCGCCGACCCTTAAGTCCGTGAGCGTGGAGACCGAGCGCGTACGGGCAGGCGGCGGCCTGATCAAGTACAGCGTGGTCGCCGAGGACGACGTTTCCGGCGCCACCGAGGCGGAGACCATTTGGGTGTCGCCCAGCGGCTACCACCAGATCCGTTCCACCATGGTCATGGTCGGGGGGACACCCGGCCTCTTCAAGGGCGTGCTCCAGATTCCCCAGTGGTACGAGGGCGGCGAGTGGCAGCTCATGCGCATCACGCTGAAGGACAACGCCACCAACATCCGCTACTACTTCAACCGCACCGAGCCCATGATGGAGGCCGCGACGGTGCAGGTGGACCAGGAAAGGGAAATGATCGACCAGGTCCCGGCGAAGATCCTGGCGGCGCAGTTCACCAAGAAGCAGGCGAAGCTCGGCGAGCGGGTCGGGCTGACCGTCCTGGCAGAGGACAACCTTTCGGGGGTCTTCAGCATCGAGGGCTACGTCCGGTCGCCGAACGGCGCCGACGCGCTCAAGGTGAAGCTGAAGAGCATGACACCCGAGACCGGCGAGTTCGTGGACGTGAACCGTCCGTCCAAGCTGCCCGAGCCCAACATCTGGACCGGGAATTTCACGGTGACGGACACCATGGAGTGGGGTGAGTGGGAGCTCGTCCGGCTCGGTGTTTCCGACGAAGCCAGAAACTTCTACACCTACTACGAAGACCGGGATTCCGAGATAGACGGGATCACGGTCAACTTCTACAATGAAGACACCGAGACCGCCGAAGAAGGCGGCAAGGAGGGTGCGCGATGACGGCCAAGACCATCGACCGCCGCGATTTCTTCAAACTCGGCGCGGCCGCCAGCGCCGGCGCCGTGCTTTCCACGCGGAACGCCGCCGGGAGCCCCATCTTCGAGGCGGGGGCCGGGATTCCGCAGGGAGGCATGGTCCTTCCGGCGAACCCGGGCTTCAAGACGAAGCACCTGGTGACGGTCATCCTGGGCAACGGCGCCCGGAAGATCGACGTCATCGACAACCCGGAGCACTCGCCCTTCCAGACGAAGATGGCTGCCGAGGGCACCGTCTTCACCGAGGACTACGGCGAGACCGCGAACCTCCACGGCTACATGTACTCCGAGGTGCTCAGCGGCGTGGATGCGCCCGCGCAGCGGCCCCGCTACCCCACCTGGTCCGAGTACATCCGGAAGAAGGCCGGTGGGACGGCGACGGACTACTGGACCCTCCAGGGCGCGTCCTACTACCGTGCCTGGACCTGGGACGTGAAGCACTTCAGCCAGCATCCCGAGTACGGCGTGAAGCACGGCTCCACGAGCCTCACGATGAACCGGATCTTCTATCCGGAGCAGCAGCTCACCGGCGCGCAGATCGCGGATCTGAACGTGGAGAAGGGCCTCGGGCACACCGCGAAGGAGCGGAAGCAGATCGAGGAATTCATCGATTCCGTCCTGGCGTCGAAGTCCTACGTCCCGCCGTCCACCCGGGAGCCGGTCATCAACCGGGAGATCCCCTACGGGGACGCCCAGGTGCTGCACCTGGTGCCCCAGATCCTCAAGGAGTTCAAGCCGAAGTCCATCACCGCGCAGATCCTCGCTCTCGACGACGCGCACGCGGACTTCGGGTTCTGGGACTACAACACGGACTACTGGGAGTACATCAAGCACATCAAGACCACCGATGAGCTGATCGGCAACCTGTGGCGCCAGATCCAGGCCGACGCGTACCTCCGGGACACCACCGCGCTGGTGATCCGTCCCGAGTGCGGCCGCGACGACGAGGTGAACATCTACGGACAGCTTGGGCACAGCCCGGGCAACTACTACGCCCACTACGTGTGGTTCATGGCGCTCGGGCCCGACTTCAAGAAGGGCCACACCGTGACCGAGCGGGTGCAGCGGCGGGACGTCGTGCCGACGCTGACCTACCTCATGTCCGGTGAGAACGCCGAGTTCGCCACGGGGCACGTCCGGACCCAGATGTTCAAGGACGAGTACAACCTGCCGAAGTACATCCTTCCGCCGACTGCCGAGGTCAAGGAACCCGCGGTCGACTGGGAGAAGATCGTGGAAGAGCGCCGGACCGCCGAGAAGGTCAAGGAGTTCGCGCGGTCGACGGTCGGCTACGGCGACTGACCTGAGGACGGAGTCCCAAGTCAAACAAACAAGGAGACCAATGAAAATGGACGATCTGAACCGTCGCGCATTCCTCAGGAGGGCCGGCTTCGCCTTCGCGGGCGTGGTGGGCGCCGCCTCGTTCGCGGCCGCCCAGCAGCAGGAGGAGGAGAAGAAGGAAGACGAGGAGACCCAGGAAGAGATCGATTACGACGCTCTCTTCGCGGAGGACGCCGGGGACGAGGACACCCGGGCCTGCCCGCAGTGCGGGGCTCTCATGTACCGGCAGGGCCGCACCTGGACCTGCGAGAACTGCGGCTACAGCTACGTCGAGTAGTTCTTCCTGAACCGGCGCCGCCGGACCTGCAATCCAGCAGCCTCCGGCGGCGGTCCCACGGGCCCGCTGCCCACCGCGCGGCAGCGGGCTTTTTGCGTGATCGGATGGATCAGGCTGGCGGCGGAATGATCAGGTGCCCGAGGACGATGAAGAAGAAGCACACGGTGCTCAGCATCGCGTACTCGGCGCTCGCCCGGCGATAGGTCCAGAAGCGGAACCCGGCGGCCGGGGTCCTGCCTTCCAGGACGGCCCGCGTGAAGCAGATCCGCTGCGCCGCGATCAGGTTCCCGAAGATCGCAACCACGATCAGCGCCGCATGGATGTTTCCGGAGACGAGCCCGACGACGAAGGCCACCGAACGTTCCGGACGTTCCAGGAACCCCACCTCGCAGGCGGGAATCAGTTTCTCGGCCCGGGAGCGCGCGTACGAGGTGGCAACCGTTCCCGCGGTGGCGAGACACCAGACCGCGAGCCACACGTTCCGGTCGGGTGTCTCGGTGTTGGCCAGGAAATAGAACAGCAGGCCGAACAGGAGCAGCATGTCCGAATAGCGGTCCATGACGGAGTCGAGATACGCCCCGAACTGCGTCACTTCGCGGGACGCACGGGCGACGGCTCCGTCGAGGCAGTCGAACGTGATCGCCAGCAGGACCACCCAGCCGGCCGTCCACTGGTCCCCCTCGAGCAACGGCCAGAAGACGAGCGCCATGACGAGTGGGCCCGAGAGCGTCAGGGCGTTCGGGGGAACGCGCGCCCATATGATCCCGCGCGCGATGCCGTCCCGGATCCACTCGAGCACGACCTCCCAGAAGCGGCCCAGTCGGGAGAAGAGCTTCTTCATGTGGCCTCGGGCGGGAACGGAGCCCGGCGCCGGAGAGGCTCGGGGCGTGGCGAGGGGGCCGGGACGGGCGCCTTCGGAAGGGATGCGGTCAAGGGCGCTCGGACGGAACGGCGGCGGATGTCTCGCCCCGCCGCGCCGCGAGACCCGTAGCATATTCGCGTTCCGCCGCATGTTCGGAGCCGCAATGGGATGAGTGGTCTTCCGCTGGTGATCGCCAACCCAAAGGCCGGCGGCGGAACCAGCCGGGACCGCTGGTGGGCCGCGTCGGGGCCCGTCACCGAGCGGCTTGGTCCGCACGACCTGGTCTGGACCGAAGCTCCGGGTCACGCGGAACGGATTGCCCGGGCGGAGGGAAGCGCGCGCTCCCTGCTGATCGCCTACGGCGGCGACGGAACCGCCTCTGAAGTGGCTCGGGGTCTTGCCGTCTCGAAAGGAAGCGCCGAGCTGGGTCTTCTCCCCAGCGGAACGGGCAACGACTTTGCCGCTGCTTCAGGAATCCCCGCCCGCCTTCCGGAAGCGGCGCGGTTCCTGAGCCGCACCCCGGCCCGGGCCACCGATCTGGGCCGTGTCGAGGATGGGGCCGGAGCGTCCCGCTTCTTCCTGAACAGTTTCTCGCTGGGCCTCGCGGCCTCCGTCGCCGAGAGGGCCGCTGCCGGGGGAGGCCTGGGCCGGGCCACCTACGCGGCAGCCGCGGCGCGGGAAGTCGTCGCGTTCCAGCCAGTGCCGCTGCGCGTCGGCCTCAACGAACGTCCCGCGAGGCCTCGAACGCTCCTGAACCTCACCGTCCTCAACTCGCGCCGGTTCGGCGCCGGGATTCCGCTCGCCCCGCCCGCCGATCCCGGTGACGGCGAGCTGGACGCGGTCCTGATCGGACCGCTCGGCCCCGTGGCGCTCATGGACGCCGTCTTCCGCCTGACCCGGGAAGCGCACTTCGGGCGCCGCGAGATCGAGCACCATCGAATCACCCGCGCCACGATCGGCTCGCTGCCCGGCGCGGGCGGCGCACCGGAGTTGCTCGCCGAGGTCGACGGGGAGGTGGTCCGCTGGCGGGAAGCGCTGACGATATCGGTGGCGCCCGGCGCCGTCCGGATCCGGAGGAAAGAGGCGCGCCCGCCCGACCGCGATCCCGACGCGTGAGTCACGGACCCGCGCCGTCGCCCGGCTCCTCGAGCGCTCCCAGCGCGAAGAGAGGCCCCCAGCTCTGGAAGCGCTGGCCACATCCTTCGCCGGTGCGAGCGTCGAAGTTCTCGCGGCACCCGCCCGTCCGGCGCCGGTCGGCAAGGAACATTTCCGCACCGTTCCGGGCGAGTTCGCCGGCGAGATCGGTGAAGCCGTAGCGGCGGAGTCCCTGCAGCACCAGGTAGTTCATCGGCGGCCAGATCGAGCCGCGCCAGTACTGCTGGTCCGGAAAGGCAGGATCATCGCGGGAGATGGTGGGTAGCACCCAGTCGCCCCAGAAGCGGGCGGGATCGCAGAGGGTTTCGATCATGCGCGCGGCCCGCCGCGCGTCGGGGATTCCCGCGGCGAGCGGCAGGAAGTTCGAGGCGGCGACGCGGGTGGAGGGCCCCGACGGAAGTTCGTCGAGGTAGAGCCCGGCCGCTTCCGACCAGAGCACGCGGTTCATCGTCGCGGCCAACCGGTGAACTTCGGCGGCCAGCCGATCCGCGGTGGAACCGTCGCCGAGAATGCGGGCGATCCGGGACAGGCTCTCCAGATCCAGCGCCCGGTAGCTGCAAAGGTCCACGGCCGACATGGCCAGGATCTCGCGCCGGGAATCCCATGCGGCCTCGTCCCAGAGGGGCGAATCGTCCTGGCCTGACTCCCACGCGGCGCGCTGGTGGCCCGTCGCGCCCTTTTCCCACGGCGGTACCCGGCCGGGACCGGGCACCAGGTCCGTGTCGGAACCCCAGGCGAGCAGTTCGGGGGTCAGCCCTTCGCGGCGCGGCCGTCCCTTCTTGTCCGCGACCCACCAATCCGCCCAGGCGAGGAGGGCCGGATAGGCGGTCGCCAGCGCCTCCGGGTCGGGGTGCGCGCGGTAGAGGCGCAGCGCGGCGAACGAACCGACCGGCGGTTGCGAGCGGTCCGGGGTGCCGCCGCGGCGGCTCCGCCAGTTGGGAATGTTCCCATTCGGGTACTGCGTCCCGGTTCCGGCCAGCAGCGTGGACCAGGCGAGGTCGCCCGACACGGTCGCGAGCAGGAGGGCGTTGAAGAAGGTGTCCCAGCCGAAGATGGTCCAGTCGTCCGGTTCCGGCACCCCGGGCCCGGTCCCGCTATCCGGGATCGGGAAGATCCACCGCCGGCCGGCGGGGGTGTAGAGCCTGCCGGTTTCCGGCTGGATCAGGACCGTCCACAACAGGTTGTCGGCGATGCTCTCCGCCAGATCGGGGTGGCCCGGCACCCGGGGGCGCCGGTGCTCCCACGCCGCGCGGGCCTCGTCGATCCAGGCGTCGACCTCGCCGAGGAGGCGGCCGGTCCCTTCCCCTCCCCAGGCGGCGACCATCGCCACCTGCGCGGCGACCCCAGCCCCGGTTTCGAGGCGCCACACCACCTCGCGGCCCGAGTCTCCCGGCACCGGCCGCCGCCTGGTCCCGCCCGCGAAGGCGGCCACGATCTCGAGGTCCTCTCCGCCCTCCCCGCGCGGCACCCGGGCGCGCCAGCCCGCGGCCCTCGGCCCCGCTTCCTCCCAC
>VXWI01000101.1 GCA_009835985.1 Acidobacteriota bacterium
GGGTCAGGGAGGGGTGGGGAGGTTGGCATGATTTCTCCTGGGGGCGAGGCGCCCGACCCGGGAAGAGCCGGTTGCCAGCGCGCGAACGGGACGTCCGACGATGAGCGTGCGGATCTCGGGTGGCGTGTTTCGGGGCCGGGGCTTGACCGGTCCTCCGCGCGTTGATTCGAGGCGCGGGCGGGCGCCGGCGGCTGACCGGACCCGGCCGAGTGCGGTGCGACTGCGAAAGAGCCTCTTCGCAGTGCTGGCGGAGGAGGTGGCCGAGGCCCGGGTCCTCGATCTGTGCGCGGGGGTGGGGACCCTGGGTTTCGAGGCGCTCTCGCGCGGCGCCCGCGAGTGCGTGTTCGTGGAGAGGTCCCCGGGGCTGGGCCGGTTGATCGAGCGGAACGCGGCCCGCCTCGGGACGAACGCCTTCGAGCTGGTGGTGGGAGATGCGCTCGCGGAATCGCGCCGGCTTCTCAGGGCCGGAAGAGAGTTCGACGTGGCTTTCCTCGACCCGCCCTGGGAGATGTGGGAGTCCGAGGAGGGGATGGCGTTGCTGCGGGGGGCCGTGGGCCTCGCACCGCTGGTGGTTGCGGAGCACCGCTCTTCGTGGACGGCGCCGTCGAGCATCGTCGTCCGCCCGGAACGCGAGCCCCAGTCTCCAGAGTGTCCAGCCTCCGGGGTGAAGACCCGGACGACGGCCGCCGGGGACGGCGCGTTCTCCCTGTACCGGTGGGCAGAGGGGAACGAGAGAGTGGACACACTGACCTAGACGTAAATCCGCCCGGTTTTTTCCCACTTCGGCACCCAATTCGGCCCAAATGTGGAAAAGTCGAAGCGAAGCGGCAGTTAACGGTCGGCGGATCGGCCCGTACGAGACCGTCTGGAAGGGGGTGGCCAACCCGGCAACGCGACCGACGGCGGCCCATATGCTAGGTTTCGCCCGCGCCTCCACGCGATCTCAAGGACCCGCGCTGAACTTGGAACCAACCTCCCGCCTGGCCATCTGCCCGGGGTCCTTCGACCCGCTGACGCTCGGGCACGTGGACATCATCCGGCGGGCGGCCCGGCAGTTCGACCGGGTGGTCGTTGCGGTCCTCCACAACACCGGCAAGGCGCCCCTCTTCTCCGTCCCCGAGCGCCTTGACTTCATCCGGGCCACGTTTGAAGACAACCCGCGGGTTGAGGCGGACGCGTTCTCCGGGCTTCTCGTGGACTACGCCCGGCGGCGCGGCGCCGCCGCGATCGTCCGCGGCATCCGGGCGGTCTCGGACTTCGAGTACGAGTTCCAGATGGCCCTCATGAACCGCCGGCTGGCGCCCGAGGTGGAGACGGTCTTCCTGACCCCGGCGGAGGAGTATTCCTACGTCAGTTCGCGCCTGATCAAGGAGATCACGGCGCTTTCCGGTGATGTGAGCGGCCTCGTTCCCGAGCCGGTGGCGCGCCGCCTCGCCGAGAAGTTCCCCGCCGCCCCCGAGTCCGCCTTGAATGGCTGACCGTCCCCGCCCCTGCTCATGACCGATTCCGGAATCCACGTTTCCGCGCGCGTCGGCGCGATCTCGCCCTCGCCCACCATGGCCGTGATGGCGGAGGCGATGCGCCTCAAGGCCGCCGGGGAGAACGTCGTGGACTTCTCCGCCGGACAGCCCGACTTCGACACCCCGTCGGTGGCGCGGGAGGCGGGGATCGATGCCATCGAGTCGGGCTACACCCGCTACACCCCGAATCCGGGCGCTCCCGACCTGCGGACGGCGGTGGCCGACTGCTACCGGCGGGACTTCGACCTCGACTTCGGGGCCGCGAACGTCCTGATCACGTCGGGCGGGAAGCACGCGCTCACCGGACTGCTGCTCGCGACCTGCGAAGAGGGCGACGAGGTGGTCATCCCGACGCCGTTCTGGCCGACCTTCCCCGAGCAGGTGAAGATCACCGGGGCGTCCCCGGTGCTGGCCCGCGCCGGCGAGGAGGGCTGGTTCCGGCCCACCCGGGCCGTCATCGAGCCCGCGGTAACCGACCGGACCCGCTGCATCATCCTGAACATTCCGGGGAACCCGTCGGGGGTGATGCTCTCGCCGGCCGAGCTGGAGGACGTCGCGAGCCTGGCGCTCGAGGCGGACGCCTACCTGCTGTGGGACGACACCTACGCGCGGCTCACTTTCGAGCCGCCCCCGGAGGGGTGCTACCGCCGGATGCAGGACATCCTGGGGCACCGGTTCGTCGTCGCCGGCGGGGCCTCCAAGACCTACGCGATGACCGGCTGGCGGCTCGGGTGGGCGATCGGTCCGGAAAAGGTCATCAAGGGCGCCGTCTCGCTGCAGAGCCAGATGACCTCGAACGCCAGCTCGATCTCACAGAAGGCGGCGCTCGCCGCGGTGACCGCGGATCCGGCCGGCTTCGCCTGGATGACCGAGGAGTTCGCCCGCCGCATGGTGCGGATGCGGGACGGCCTGCTGGCGATCGAGGGGGTGCGCTGCGGGGCTCCGGACGGAGGGTTCTACCTGTTCCCGAGCTTCGAGGCGGTACTCCGACCGGGTGAGGGGTCGGGGGAACTCGCCGCGGCGCTGCTGGATCAGGAGCGGGTCGCGACCGTGCCGGGCGTGGCGTTCGGGCACGACGCCCATCTGCGGCTCAGCTACGCCACCTCGGACGCGGTGATCGACGAGGGCGTGGGGCGGATCCAGCGGTTCTTCGCGGCGCGGTAGACGCGTCCGCGCGGTCGGAGTCTCCAGACCGTCCCGGAAGGGCTGCCGGTTTGGAACGATCGGCGTCGCCAAGGCCGCCCAGCGTTACGCCGTGCGCGGTGCGGAGTGCGCCGCGTGCCGGTCTGGAGACCGGCGGTCCCGGCCCTACGGCCGGAGGTGGCAGCGGCGGGCGCCGCCCGTCCCGTCGGTGAGGGAATCTCCGCAGCGCGTGGCGATGGCGTCCATGATCCGGGCCGCGGGTTCGTCGCCCTCCGGGACGACGATGATCCTCCGCTCGAGGGCCTGGGTGCCCGAGGTCAGGCGCACGATGACGTCGTCGAACCGCTCGGGAAAATGGGCCACCACGACGGCGCTGGGCGACCGGGCGTCGCGGGATTCGAGAATCTCCCGGAAGGCAGTTTCCATGGTCGCGGGGTCGCCGTCGCGGTCCGACAGGACGAGGAAGGTGATCCGGTCCCGGGACCTGCTCAGGACATCGGTCAGCCGGTCCGGCGCCTCGAGATCCAGGACGTTGGTGGGCGTCCGTTCGCGCAGGAGGCGCGCCAGCTCGCGGGTCGTCCCGCCCATCGCGACCACGTTGACCCGGTCGCCGCACTGCGGGAGCATGGAGAGGAAGAGGTCCGGCGAGGCCGTGTCGCCGTCGTCGCAGCCGATGTCCACCGCGTCGGGCGGGGGCAGCGGCGGCGGGGGCGGCGGAAGCGGAGCCTCCCGCGGCGCTACCGGTG
>VXWI01000117.1 GCA_009835985.1 Acidobacteriota bacterium
GCCGGTCTGGAGGCCGCTACCGCGAGAACCGGCCGGCGTTCCAAGCCGTACGCGCGGTGGGGAGGAATGAGGTTGCGACGTTCGCGGGACTAAGCCGGTCCGAGGAACACGCGCTCTACGCCTTCGAGCGCTGCCGGGTCGCCGGCCGCAGCGCGCACCCAGGCCACCCCCCGCTCGGCGCGGAACCAGGTGAGCTGCCGCTTCGCGTAACGCCGGGTGGCGATCACCACCCGCTCCTCGGCCGTCCGTAACCGGTCCGGGAGATCCCGCGGTCCCGGCTCCTCGGCCAACACTCCCAGCACCTCGCGGTAGCCGATCGCGAGCCGGCCCGGCCATTCCCCCGGATAGCGTTCCGAAAGGCCCTGGACCTCCTCGACCAAGCCGGAGGCGAACATGCCCCGGACCCTGCCGCCGATCCGCACTTCGAGGAGATCGCGCGGCGGGTCGAGCCCGGCGATCCGCCACTCCGCCTCCGCAAGCGGCGGACGGCGGGTCGCCTGGAGCCGTGAGATGGGCTCCCCGGCGGCCAGCGCCACCTCGAGGGCCCGGACCCGGCGAACCCAGTCGTTCGGATGCACCCGGCGGTGCACCGCGGGATCGATGCGAGCCAGGAGCCGTTCCATCCAGCGGGGCCCGGACGGCCGGCGATAGATCGCGGCGAGCCTCGCCCGGAGGCGCGGATCCGCCGCGGGTCCCTCGAAGATCCCGTCGCGGAGCGCCCGGAAGTAGAGCCCGCTGCCGCCCACGACCAGCGGGACCGCCCTCCGCCGCCAGACGTCCCGCACCGTGGCGGCCGCGAGTTCCGCGTAGCGGCCGGCGGTGCACGGATCGTCGGGTTCGAGCGCGTCGAGGAGGTGGTGCGGCCGGCGGGCGCGCATCTCCGTCGTCGGTGTCCCCGAGCCGATGTCGAGGCGCCGGTAGATCTGGAAGGCGTCGCAGGAGACGATCTCGACCGGAAACGGGAGCGAGTCCGCGACCTCGAGCGCGAGGTCCGACTTCCCGCTGGCGGTCGGTCCCACCAGCGCCAGCACGACCGGCCCGGGGGCGGGCTCCGGCGACGGGCTAACCAAGACGGCGCAGGAGGGCGATCAGCAGCAGGACGAGGACGAGCACGCCCCCGGCGCGCAACTGACCCGGCGAGAAGACGAACCCGGCCCGCCAGCTCACGGGCCCGGCCGGATCTCGGTCCCCGGGTAGTAGTGGGCCAGGATCTCCCGGTAGTCGGCCCCGGCCGCAGCCATGCCGTAGGCCCCCGCCTGGCAGAGGCCGAGACCGTGGCCCCAGCCCCGTCCGGAGAACCACCACTCGGTCACTTCGCCGTCTTCGCCGCGCCGGGGTTCGGCCCGGAAGAGGTTCTCGGCGAGACCGAGGAGGCGCCGGATGCGAAGTCCCCGCAGTTCGAGACTCCCCGCGGTGCCGACGATCTCGAGGCGCACAATCCGGCCCGACGCTCCGAACTCCAGTGGTTCGAGGGCGACGATCCGGCCGATGGATTTCACTTCGTTCACCGCCGCGGAGAGATCGGTGTTGTTCTTCGGAACGAACCACGAACTCTGCCGCGAAAAGCGGTCCTCGGCATCGCCGAGGTCTTCCAGGACGAGCAGGTCGAAGGGGACGGGCTCGTCCGCCGCCGGCCCGGCCGCAGCGTGATAGCGCACGAAGTCCCCAACGCGGAGCCGAAGCACGCCGGTGGGCACCGCGAGCGGCGGCGGATCGTCGCGCCCCGGCGTCCGGGTGGGGCGGATCTCCCGGAAGAGGAATGCGCCGCCGCGTGACTCGAGGCGAATCAGCGGCGGCTCGTCACGCGCGATTCCACCCGCGTCCTCTTCGAGCGTGATGCGGACCCAGCCGTCCAGGACCGCAACCTCGCGGATCTGGCCGCGCCGGAAGAGCGCCCCGTCCCGCCGGAGCAGCGACGCCGCGACCCGGATCACCTCGCGGCGGCTCACGGACCTTGCCGGGTCGAGCCCCCGTTCGCTCGGATCCAGCAGGCCTTCGGCGAGCAGCCGGCCGAGCGCCGGCTCCCCCTCGCGGGCCAGCTCGCCGCCGTCCGGACCGGGGCCGAGCGCCGGTACCCCCGGCTCCCGGCAGCGGATCTCCTCCACCAGCCGGCCGAAAGCGCCGAGGGACAGCGCTCCCCCAGAGGTGCCGCCCGGATCGCACGACCGGAGCCCGAGCCACCGGACCGCCGCCGAAACGACGCTCGCGGCATCCTCACGGGTTGCCGGCCCGGACAGTCCGGCCCCGTTCCAGCCGGAGATCGGCGCTCCCGTGAGCCGGACGAGGGCGGCATCCAGCGGACCGTCCGCCGGGGCGCCTTCCAGCCGGACGCCCCCACCCTCCCGGATACAGGCCCGGGCCACCAGGTAGGGGGTCGGGTTCGAGAAGACGTTCTCCGCGTTTTCGGTGTACCCCCCGCAGGAGGCGGTGTAGAGCGCGTCGATGAGCTGGCCGTCGTGGAAGATCGCTTCGCCCGCGGTCTCCCGGATCGCGGCGGTGGAGAGCGGGTGTTCGGCCGCCACCCCGCCATAGACCTGGCAGGCCGGTCCGGCGCAGAGGTCGTAGCCGCGGCGGAGGTAGGCGTCCCGCGGGGTGAGCGCGTAGGTGCGGGCCGCGAGGGCCTGCGCCTTCAGGGCCTCGATCTCCGGAAAGAGATCCGGCGGCAGCTCCCGCGGCACGACGCCGAACAGGTACTCCTCGAGATTCGTCCGGTTGACGACGGTCACCCCCTCCCCGCTGCGGAATACCGTGAACGAGCCGCGGTACGGGCTCCCCTCCCACTCCAGAAACCCGCTCGCCGGGGGGTCGGCGGTCAGGGACACCCCGGCGGCAAAGCGGATCGGCGAACCGCCGAAGGGGCGGACCACGAGGGCCTCCCCCCTCGGCGCCGGAATCCGGAAGGTCCCGGCCTCGGGAAAACCGGCGTCACGCAGGCTCGCGGCGCCGGCGCCGGAGCCCGTCGACAGGACGGCAAGATAGCGGCCAGTCTCCGGATCGCGCCGGACGCGGACCCCGGGGCCGTCGGGACGCTCCTCGCGAAACGCCTCGGCGACCTGGCGGGCCCGGGCCTCACCCGCGAAGGAGCCGAGCGCGAGGACGGATTCCCCGGCTCCCGTCTCCGGCGAGATGAGCGCATCGGTGGTTTCGATCGTGAGTTCGCCAGCGCGCAGAACGAAGGGGGCGGCGGCCGAAATCCGGGCCGCCGGGACGGCGTCGGCGAGGCCGATCCGGATCTCACGCGGGCCGGGGGTCTGGGCGAGGGCCGGGACCGGCGCG
Source organism: Acidobacteriota bacterium (assembly GCA_009835985.1). Classification (GTDB taxonomy): domain Bacteria; phylum Acidobacteriota; class Vicinamibacteria; order Marinacidobacterales; family Marinacidobacteraceae; genus Marinacidobacterium. The sequence goes on from VXWI01000117.1 coordinate 3,277, forward strand.
AGGATCACCAGGCAGAGCAGATGAAGAGCGGAGGCTCCCACCGGGCGAACTGCCCGGCGTGCACTTGCCTGGCCCGAGGTCACGTCAGTCCTGGGTCGAGAACAGGTCGTAGGGCTGTTCGTTGTACCAAAAGACCAGCATGATCTCGAAGTCGGCGCCGGGATAGTCGTCGGGCAGCGGCAGCAACTGGGCGCCCCGCAGCGCCCCGACCGCGGCGTTGTCGAAACCGGGCACGCCCGAGGGGACCACCACCTGCAACCAGGCGATCTCGCCGCTCCGCAGGACGCTGATGGCGATCGCCACGTGGCCGCGGTCGTAGCTGGCCGCGTAGGGGATGTACCAGTTGCGGCGCACTTCCGCGATCAGGCGGCTGATCCAAGGCACCAGGTTGGCGCCCCGGTCGTCGTAGTAGAGGGTGTTGTTGCGGTTCGAAACGAGTCCGCCCTCCGGGTTCCGGAACCGCTTCCCCTCGAGGAACCGCCAGATGTCGGTGGGCGCCCCCTGGCGGCGCCGCTCCGCCTCCGCCTGCGCCCGGGCCTCGCGCATCGCGAGTTCGTTGCCGAGCCGCCGCACGTCCGCGGCCGGGTCGTTGATGAGCCGGCGGAAGGCCTCGGCGTCGAACCGGAGACGCGGCTCCTCAGCGGCCAACCCCGGGACCTCCGGCGCCGGTTCCCCGGGCGCGTCGGCGGCTTCCTCAGTCGCCGGCGCTTCGGCGAGCAGCTCCGGCTCGTCTGCGCTCGCGCTCGCATCGTCTTCGGCGGTCAGTTCGTCTCCCATCTCGTGGTCGATATAGAACTCCTCGTCCTCGCCTTCGGAAAACGGCAGGTCGTTCTGGAAGCCGGTGCTGGGGACCGCGATCTGCGCTTCCGGGATGACGAGCCCACCCGCCGGCGGAGGCGGCGGCGGCGCCGGCTGCGCCTCCGGAGCCTCGGGAAGCGCTTCCTCCGGAGGAGGGGCCGGCGGCAGGGGCTCGACGAACGCCTCGAGCGGCTCCGGCTCCTCGAGCGGCGGCGCTTCGAAGGCGTAGAGGAGGGGCTCCTCTTCGGGTTCCACCGCACCCGGCTCCGCCGCCACGGGAACGAACCCGCCCACGAACAGGAGCAGCAGCAACAGGTGGAATCCGGCCGAGGCGGCGGCGACGGCCGCGCGCCGCCGGACGGAGACGCCGGTGAGGTCGTCGAGGGTTCCGCCGCGGCTCAGGCCGGTGAACAGCCGGCCGGTGAGCGGATCTGGACCACGGGCGCCGGGCCCCGGCGGAAGGCCGGAACGCGAACGGCGGAAGGGGGGCGCGCCGGAAGGCCGGCGGGAGGCCTTGCCTCCCCCGCCGGGAGAGGTCTTGCGTTCTTCGGGGTCGATCAGTCCGAGCCCCTGAAAGTCGGAACTCATCGCTCCGAAGTCCCGGCCTCCACCCGGAACTCGAGGATGGCCTGAACGGCTGCCTGCCCCTCCACTGAAGCGACCGCGTCGAAGCGCCGCCGGTCTCCCTCCGGGGTGGCCGGCGTGACCCGGAACTCGAGAGTCTCCCCGGGGCTGACCCGGCGGCGGAACCGCACGAGGGGCGCCGATGCAAGCGTCGCGCCGGGCGCCAGCGAGCGGCGGGCGCACTCGGCGAGCGCTTCCACCATGAAGACGCCCGGAACCACCGGCATCGCCGGGAAGTGTCCGGCGAAAAACGGCTCGTCCTCGGGGACGCGCCGGCGCCCCGTGATGGCGCCGGGCGCCTCATCCTCGACCGCGGGCGTTTCGTCGAGGAGGGGTGGGGCCCCGTCCAGGCTCGTCATCCCGGCCCCGCCGGTTGCGGGCTGTTAACGCCCGCTGTCGGTTCCCTCTTCCTCGCCTTCGCCGCCGCCGCCCAGCGCGTTGAACCGTTCGATCACCTCGGCCGAGATGTCGAGCGCGGGATCCATGATGAAGGTCAGTCCCGGGGTCACGCGGAGGATCAACTGGATGTTCCGCTCTCGGGCCACCTCCTCCACGACCGGGCCGAGGTCCGCCTCGAGGGCGCCGAATCCGGTGGTCTGCTTCTCGTTGAAGGCGCGCTGCTGGTCCTCGAGCCAACGCTGGAGGTCGGTGTTCTTGCGCTCGATGTCGCGGGTCAGATCGGCGCGCGCCTCGGCGGAGAGCAGCTGCGACTGGGCCCGGTTGTTCAGGTCCCGGAGCTCCTGTTCACGCGTCTGCCGGCCGCGCAGGATCTCTTCCTGCAGCGTCTGCAACTCGGCGAACATCGCCTGTCCCCGGGCGGATTCCTGGGCGACGCGGTCGATGTCGATGACCGCCACCCGGGTGGGCTCGGCGGTCTGGGCGGCAAGGACGGAAGGGGCGGCCAGCAGCAACCCGATCAGCGCCACTCCCCAGAAGCCGCTCCGGAGGCGGCGGACAAGACGATTCATGACGTTGGTCAACTCCCTGAAACTCTGCTCGGACACGCTTTTCGATCGGGGGAACGCGGCGCTTTCCCGCGGCCGCTAGAAGGTGGTTCCGATCCCGAAGACGAAGGCCGTGGGCCGATGGTAGTAGTCCCGATGGGGATTGTAGGCGAAGATGAGGCGGAAGGGCACGTTCAGCATGGGGATGAACACCCGCATCTCGATGCCCGTCGAGGTCCGGAAATCCTGGAGCATGGAGAAGCTCCAGTTGTCCTCCTCGGCGAAGGCGTTCCCCGCATCGAAGAACAGGATGGCGCGCAGCGGGCCGGCCAGCGGGATCGCGTACTCGGCGTTGAACAGCAGCATCTTGTCGCCGCCGAGGAGCTGGCCCCGCGCGTTCCGCGGGCCCACCGAGCGGATGTAGTAGCCCCGGATCTGGTACTCCCCGCCGAGGAAGAACCGGTTGTAGTAGGGCACCCCGGTCTGTTCGACGTCGAAGATGTCGATCTCCTCGCCCTCCGGCGGATCGACGCCGCCGTAGCCGTGCAGGTAGCTGCCCATGACCCGCATGCCGAGCGAGGTGTTGCCGATCACGCGCATGTGGTGCACGAACTCCAGCGTCGGCTTGTAGTAGTGGACGTTACCGCCGAGCCGGCCGCCGGCGATATCGAACGAGCCCGTCAGCTTCCGGCCGGTACTCGGGAAGATCGGGTGGTCCACGGTGTTGTAGACGAAGGTAGGGCTGATCTTGCTCTCCCGGAAGTTGCCTGACAGTCCGTAAAAGCGCGGATCCAGGTACGTGGAGTTGTAGTAGAGGTCGTAGAGGTTGAGGACGATGTCGGGGTCCGGCTCGCTCACCGTGATGACCGAGTAGCCGTAGTTCAGGAACGCCCGCGACCAGCGGCCGAGCGGCACGCCGAAGACGATGCGTCCCCCGATGTCGCCGCGCGTGAACTCGCGCAGCTTCAGGACCCGGCTGAACACGTCGAAGCCGAGCGTGAGCGGCTTGTCCATGAAGTAGGGGTCGGTGATCGCGATCTGGTAGTTCTGGGTGCGGCTGCCGGTCTGGACCGAGAAGTTCGCGGTCTCGCCGCGTCCCAGGAAGTTCGTGGTCCCGAAGGAGGCGTTCACGAACAGGCCCTCGAGCCCGGAGACCCCGGCCCCGAAGGTGAGCTGGTTCCGGTTCTCCTCGACCACGTCGAGCGTGATGTCGAGCTTCGTCTCGTCGCTTGGGCTGGGTTCGATGACCGGCTGCTCGATGGGCCGGAAGTAGCCGAGCTGGTTGATCCGCTGGATGGAGGCCTTGAGCAGTTCCATGTTCATGATGTCCTGCTCGTTCAGCCACATCTCGCGGCGGATGACCCGGTCCTTGGTCGTCGAGTTCCCCCGGAACTCGATCTTGTTGACCAGGAACTGGTCCTCTTCCGCGAGGTTGATGACCACGTCCACGATCTTTTCCTCGGGACGGCGGTGCCAGGTCGGGAAACCGGTGAACTGCACGTAGCCGCGGGAGCCGTAGACCTCGCGGAGCGATTCGAGCGCGTCGTTGACCTTCGACTCGTCGTAGATCTCGCCCGTCTGGATCGGGAAGAACGCCCGGACGAAATCGGCGGGGAACACCTCGGCGCCCTCGACGGTGACCTCGCCGACCCGGTACTGCTCCCCCTCGACCACCGGGATCGTGACGTCCATCCAGCGCTTCTGACGCTTCCAGAACAGGAACTGCCGCGAGTAGCCGTCCTCGTACTCGAACTGCGGGGGGCCGAACGAGACGTCGAGGTACCCCTGCTTCAGGTACTCCTGCCGGACCGCCTCGATGTCCTCGGCGTACTGCTCCTCCGTGTAGGTGGACCCCCCGAGCAGCGCCCCGAGGGCGTGGCTTTCGCGCGTCTTCTTCATCGCCCAGCGGAGCGGCCACTCGTCGAGCGCCTCGATGCCCTCGAAACGGACCCGGCGAATCCGGATCTGCTGCTCGTCGTTGATGTTGAAGACGATCTTGACTCCGGTGTCGTCTTCCGTGATCTGGCTCGCGACCGCGCCCTCGGTTCGGCCCTTGTCCACGAGCATCTCCTCAATGATCTCCCGGGCCCGGACCACCTTGTCGGGGTCGTAGGGAGCTCCCACCCCGATCACCGAATCCTCCTCCTCGAGCTTTTCGAGGATGTCGTCGTCGTCGAGTTCCTCGGACCCGAGGAACTCGAGGGTGACGACCCGGGGACGTTCGTGGACCACGAACACCACCACCTTGCCGCCCCGGGACCCGTCCCGCAGCTCGAGCCGCATGTCGTCCGCGAAACCGGTGTTCCACAGCGTCCGGAACTCCGCGCGGAGCGCTTCGCGATCCACCGGGTCCCCGGGCTTCACGGTCAGGTGGGCAAGCCAGGCGTCGGCCGCGATCAGGTCGTTGCCCTCGATGAGCACGGCTTCGACCGTCTCGGCCGCCTGGATTGCCGCCGGCGGCGCGGGAACAGCAGCGGGCGCATTCGCCCACGCGGCGCCAGCGAGCCCGGCCGCCACGATCATCCCGGCGAATACCGTTCTACGCGTCATCCGGCCACCGCCTCCTCGACGGGCTCCTCCGCCTCCTCGAGGAGCGCCGGTCCGACCCGGCGCACCACGAGTTCCCCGTCCCGCAGAATGATCTCCACCGGGTCGCCGGGGCCCACCGTGCCGGTGAGCACCGCCTCCGACAGGGGATCCTCGACATGTTTCTGGAGCGCGCGACGCAAGGGCCGTGCCCCGTAGGAACGGTCCCGCAGCGTTTCCCGAACCAGGAACTCCTCCGCCTCCGGCTCGAGTTCGACGGTCAGCCCCCGGTCGCCGAGTTCGCGGTTCATGCGGCCGATCAGGCGCCGCAGGATCTCGGTGAGGTCGTCCTCGGTCAGCATGTCGAAGATCACGACCGCGTCGAGCCGGTTGATGAACTCGGGGCTGAAGGTCTTCTTGACCTCGCCCTGGATCAACTCGCGCATGGCCCGCTTCCGGTGCCCGGCCTCGGCGGAGGCGAACCCGAGCGAGGCCTGCTTCTGGATGTGGCGCGCGCCGAGGTTGGAGGTCATGATGATGATCGAGTTCCGGAAGTCCACCGTGTTGCCGAGCCCGTCGGTGAGCCGGCCGTCCTCGAAGACCTGGAGCAGCAGGTTCCAGACATCGGGATGGGCCTTCTCGAACTCGTCGAGGAGGAGCACCGAGTAGGGGTTGCGGCGGACGCGCTCGGTGAGGTGCCCGCCTTCCTCGTGCCCCACGTAGCCCGGCGGCGAACCGATGAAGCGGGAGACGGAGTGCCGCTCCATGTACTCACTCATGTCGAAACGCAGCAGAGACGCTTCCGTTCCCAGCAGGAACTCGGCGAGCGAACGCGCCACTTCGGTCTTCCCGACCCCGGACGGGCCCAGGAAGAGGAACACCCCGCCGGGCCGTTCCGGGTTCTTGAGCCCGGCGCGGGCGCGGCGGATGGCGCGCGCCACCGTCGTGACCGCCTCGCTCTGGCCCACGATGCGCTCGTGGAGCACGCTCTCGATGCGGAGCAGCTTCTGGCTCTCCTCTTCCTCGATCGAGCCGAGAGGGATGCCGGTCCAGTGCGCCACCACCTCGTCCACATCGCGCCGGGTGACCTGCGGCGGCTCGCCGTCCCGGGCCTTCCAGCGGCCTTCCACGAGCGCCAGGCTCTCCCGCTCGGCGTTCTCCTGGTCCTGGGCGAGGGAGGCGCGCTCGAGGTCGTCGTTGTCGAGCGCCTGGTCCTTCCGCTTGCGGATGTCCTGGATGCGCTTGCGGATCTCGGCGAACTCCTGCGAGTACTGGTTGTCGCGCAGCTTGACCCGCGATCCGGCCTCGTCGAGGAGGTCCACCGACTTGTCGGGCAGGAAACGGTCGGTGATGTAGCGCTGTGCCTGCCGCACCGCGGCGTCGATGGCTTCCTCGGTGTAGCGGACGTGGTGGTAGCGCTCGTAGCGCTCCTGGACGCCCTGCAGGATGACCAGGGTCTCGTCATCGCTCGGCGGCTTGACGACCACTCCCTGGAAACGCCGTTCGAGGCTGCGGTCGCGCTCGATGTGACGCCGGAACTCGGCCGGGGTGGTGGCGCCGATGCACTGGATGCCGTCGCGGGAGAGCGCCGGCTTCAGGATGTTGGCGGCGTCCAGCGACCCCTCCGCGGACCCGGCCCCCACCAGGGTGTGGAGCTCGTCCACAAACACGATGAACTGGGGGGACTCCTCGAGTTCCTTGATGATGGCCTTCAGCCGTTCCTCGAACTGGCCGCGGTACTTGGTGCCGGCGACCACCAGCGAGATGTCCAGCGAAACGATCCGCCGGTCGGCGAGGAAGATGGGACAGTCGCCGGCGGCGATGCGGCTGGCGAGTCCCTCGACGATGGCGGTCTTCCCGATGCCGGGCTCGCCGATGAGGACGGGATTGTTCTTGGTGCGGCGGCAGAGGACCTGGATCACCCGGTCCAGTTCCTCCGTCCGGCCGATCAGCGGGTCGAGGGCCCCGTCGGTCGCCGCCTGGGTGAGGTCCCGGGAGAACTCGGCGAGGAGCGGTGTCTCACGAGCCCGCGAGCTCGACTTCCGCCGTCCGTGATCGAGAGCGATCGCCTCGCGGACCGCGGGCGCCCGCACCCCCTGCCGGGCCAGGATCGCGGCGGCGGCGGACCCCGGCTCGCGGAGCACCCCGAGCAGCAGGTGTTCGGTCCCCACGCTCTCGTGGTTCATCCGGTCCGCTTCCTCGCGGGCGTGTTCGAGGACCCGCTTCGACTCGGCCGAGAGCGGAATGCCGACCGACGTGGAGACGGTGTCCCGCAGCAGGACGTGGCTCTGCACGTCGCTCCGCACCCGCTCCAGCGAGATGTGGAGCCGGCCGGCGACGGCCGCGGGGAGCTCCCGGAGCAGCCCGAGCAGCAGGTGTTCGGGCTCGATGGCGTCCCCGCCGAGCTGCGACGCCTCGTGCCGCGCGAAGTAGATCGCCCGCTTGGCGCGCTCCGTGTATCGCTCGAACAACGTGGCTTCCCTGGAAGGCTCGCAATTTAGCAGGCGGCTGGAGCGCCGGGCAGTTCTCCCGGTGGGGCCCTCCAGACCGGCACCGCGGCGCTCCGCGCCGCGCACGTCGCAACTCCGCCCGCCCTCGGGGCTTGCACGGCCTGGAACGCCGGCCGGTTCTGTTGTTCGGGCTCGCGGGCTACGTCCCGTCGTGCAGGACTCCCGCCTCCATCCGGAAGGTCCGGTCGCAACTCGCGGCGACCTGGGAACTGTGCGACGCGATGACCGCGGTGAGCCCGTAGGTCCGGTGGAGCGCGGCGAGGAGTTCGAGCAGCTGGCCGCTCGCGGCGTCGTCGAGGTTCCCCGTCGGCTCGTCCGCAATGAGGAGCGCGGGGCCCCCGGAGAGCGCCCGGGCCACCGCGACCCGCTGCTGCTCGCCCCCACTCAACTCTTCCGGACGATGGTGGAGCCGCTGGGCGAGTCCCAGCTCGCCGAGGAGCCGGGCGGCCCGGCCCTCGGCCGCTCCCCGGGGAACCCGGCGGATGCGCAGCGGGAGCGAAGCGTTCTCCATCGCGGTCAGCTCGGGAAGCAGCCGGTGGTGTTGGAACACGAAACCCACCTGCCGGTTGCGGAACGCCGCGGCCTCCCGCTCCGACAGCCGCGCCACCTCCTCACCGGCCAGCCGGAGCGAACCTGCGTCGGGCTGGTCGAGCGCCCCGAGGACGTGGAGCAGCGTGGTCTTCCCCACCCCGCTGGCGCCGGTGATCGCCACCATTTCGCCCTGCCGCACCTCGAGATCGAGGCCCCGGAGCACCGCGATGCGTCCGGCGCCGCTCCCGAAGGCCTTGTCGAGCCCGCGGGCTTCCAGCTGCAGGCTCACTGGAACCTCAGGGCGTCGGTGACCACCAGCGACGCCGCCCGGCGCGCCGGATAGAGGGTGGCCAGAAAACAGACAAGGGGGGCGAAGAGGCAGACCAGCGCCACGTCCCCCGGAAGCAGGGTAAAGGGCACCGCGGTGATCTGGTAGACATCCTCGGGGATCCGGATGCGGCCGTCGAGAATCCGGCAGGCGGTGATCCCGAGCACCGCCCCGAGTCCGGTCCCCACGGTCCCGATCACGGCGCCCTGCACCATGAAGAGCGCCATGATGCTCCGGCGGGTGGCCCCCATGGACCGCAGGACGGCGATGTCGCGCGTCTTCTCCGTCACCGTGACGATCTGGCCGGCGACGATGTTGAGCGCCGCCACTCCCACGATGAAGCTGACGAAGAGCGTGGTCGCCAGCTTTTCGAGCCAGAAGGCCGAGAACAGGGTGGTGTTAAGGTCGATCCAGTTGAGCGCCGAGTAGCCGGGACCGAGAGCCTCCAGTACCCGGGCCTCCCGTTCCCGCACCTCGAACATGTCGGTGATCCGGGCCTCCACCTGACTCGCTTCGCCGTCTAGGCCGGTGAGCCGCTGCGCCTCCCCGAGCGGGATCAGGGCATAGGCGTTGTCGTAGTTGTAGAGGCCCAGCCGGAAGGACCCCGCCACCCGGAAGCGCCGGGTGGTGGGAACGGTGCCGAGAGGCGTCAGCTGGCCTCCCGGCACCATGAGGCGGATCGTCTCCCCTACGCCGACCCCCAGACCGAGGGCCAGCTCCTCGCCCAGCAGCACCGGTGGCGGCTCGCCCGGAACCAACGCTTCCAGGTCGGCGAAGCGCCCCGCGGTCATCCGGGACGCGAACTCGGTGACATCGGGCTCCCGCGCCGGGTCCACCCCCTTGAGGGTCACGAGCGCGTCCCGCCGGCCGAGCGCGATCGCCTTGCCGTAGAGCACCGGCGCGGCGCCCTCGACTTCCGGCACCGCCTCGATCGCTTGCGCGACTTCGGCGTAGTCGGTAAAACCGTCGGCGGAGAGGCTGTATACCGTGAGATGGGAGAGCGCCCCGAGGATCCGCGCCCGGAGCTCGCCCTGGAAGCCGGTCATGATGGCGAGCGCGACCAGCAGGATCGCGACCCCGAGCACCACCCCGAGCGCCGAGATCGCGGAGATCACCGAGATGAACAGGCCCCGCTTGCGGAGCATCAGGTAGCGGCCGGCGATCTGGAGCTCGAACGGGAGGGAGGCGAGGCGGCCCCGCGGGGGTCGCTCGCTCTCTTTCGGGCTCACCGCCCTTCTCGCGGTCTCAGGTGCGGGAAGAGGATCACGTCGCGGATCGCCGGGGAGTTCGTGAGCAGCATGGCGACCCGGTCCACCCCGACCCCGCAGCCTCCGGTCGGCGGCAGCCCGTGGCGGAGGGCCTCGATGTAGTCCCAGTCCATGGCGTGTTCCTCGCCCGCCTGGCGCTTCGCCATCTGCTCGCCGAAGCGCGCCGCCTGCTCGTCCGGGTCGTTGAGTTCGGAGAACCCGTTCGCGATCTCGAGGCCGCCGGCGAAGAGTTCGAACCGCTCCGTGATCCCCGGTTCGTCCGGGCTCGCCTTCGAGAGCGGGGAGACCTCGACGGGATAACCGGTCACGAAGGTGGGCTGGACGAGGCGTCGCTCGGCGAGGGCCTCGAAAAGGCTGAGCAGCAGCTTGCCGGCGCTCTCGTCGGGCGGCAGGGGGAGATCCAGCCGCCGGTGCGCCTCGGCAAGCGGCGGGGCCGACCGCAGGTCGTCGTCCTCGAGCGCCACTCCGTGTTCCTTGAGCGCCGCCCCGGTGACCTCCAGCAGGGAGACCCGCGCGAAGGGCTTCTCGAACCGGATCTCCTCGTCCCCGAAGACCGCCGGCTCGCCGCCGCGCACCGCCCGCGCCGCCGCGATCACCAGGCGCTCGGTGATCTCCATCATGTCGGCGCAGTCGCTGAACGCCCGGTAGAACTCCAGCATCGTGAACTCGGGGTTGTGGCGGGTGGAGAGCCCCTCGTTCCGGAAGTTGCGGTTGATCTCGTAGACCCGCGGGAACCCGCCGACCACCAGCCGCTTCAGGTAGAGCTCGGGCGCCACCCGCAGGTAGAGGTCGATCCCGAGCGCCCGGTGCCGGGTCTGGAACGGCCGGGCGGCAGCGCCGGTGGCGAGCGGCTGGAGCATCGGGGTCTCGACTTCGAGGAACCCCTCGCCGTCCATGAAGCGGCGCATCGCGGACACCATCGCCGCGCGGCTCCGGAATACCTCGCGGGTGCGCGGGTTCCCGAGGAGATCGAGGTAGCGCTGCCGGTAGCGGGTATCGCGGTCGGCGAGGCCGTGCCACTTCTCGGGCAGCGGTAGCAGGGCCTTCGCGAGGAACACCAGCGAGTCCGCCCGAACCGTGAGCTCGCCGGTCCGGGTCCGGAACACGGGGCCGGCCGCGCCCACCCAATCCCCGAGGTCGAGCGCCTTCGAGACCGCGAAATCCCGCTCGGAGAGCACGTCCCGCCGGACGTGGACCTGGAGCGTCCCGGGTCCTTCGGAAAGCCGCAGGAACGCGGCCTTCCCGAACGACCGGATGGCGACGACCCGGCCGCCGACCCGGACCGTCCGCTCCGCCTCCGGGATCGCTTCGAGCCCCGCCCCGTCCAGATCGCCGAACGTCTCCGCCGCCTGCTCCAGGGTGTGGGAGGCGGCGAACCGGCTCGGCCACGCGGGAACGCCGAGGTCCTGGATCTCGGTCAGCTTCCGGCGGCGGTCGCGCTCGTCCCGGTGCATGGCCGGGTCGCGGTCCGTGGGGTCGTCGCTCATGAACCGGGTCCGTCCCCGGAGCCGGAGGCCTGCGGCGCCGCGTCGCCGTCCGTCTTGCCGAGGCGCTTGACGACCCCGTCGAGCACCGCGTGGACGAAGGAGGTGGAGTCCTCGCCGGCGTAGCGGCGCGCCACCTCGATGGCCTCGCTCAGCACTACCCGGGGCGGCGCGGTCGCGGTCAGCAGCTCGGCGACCGCGACCCGCAGCACGCTGCGTTCCACCCGCCCCATGTTCTCCTTCCAGAAGGGCTTGGTCGTCTCGTCGAGGCAGCGATCGATCTCCTCGATCCGCTCCCAGGCGGCGTTCGCCAGCACCTCGGCGAATTCCAGGTGCGCCTCGCTGGCGCGGGTGAGGTCCCGCACGCCGGCCACGGTGGCGGGAGGCGACTCGGGGTTGGCGTCCCACGAGGACAGCATCTGCGCGGCGAGTTCGCGCCCCCGGCGGCGCTGGCGCGCAGTCCGCGGGTCCACGTCAGCCTCCCCGAGGCGCGGAAACCGGGCCGAGGTCGGCGCCGGGCCGCTCTCCAAGACGCTTCCGGGCGCGCAGCAGGCCGGCCACGGCCCGCGCCGCGTCCTCTCCGCGATTCCCCCTGGCGCCACCGGAACGGGCGTCGGCCTGATCCGCGGTGTCCACGGTGAGCACCGCGTTCCCCACCGGGATCCGGGTGCGCACGCCGATCTCCAGGAGCCCGGTGGTCACCGCCTCGGCCAGGTGGCGGTCGTGGGACGTCTCCCCCTTGATGATCGAAGCGCAGGCGACGATGCCGTCGACGCGCCCCGAGTCCGCGAGCCAGCCGGCGAGTTGGGCGACCTCGAAGGCCGCCGGCGCCGGATGCCGGGAGACCTCGGCCCCCTCCCCCCGGAGCCAGCGCTCGGCGGCATCGGCGAGGCGGGCCGAGGCCCCGTCCCGCTCCGAGAGCACGATCCCGACGTGGACTCCGGCAAGGGGGCCGGCTTCCACCCCCCCGCCGTCCCGCCCGGCCGCCGGATCAGGCGCCACGGAACCGCGCCGGGCGCTTCTCCAGGAACGCGCCCGTGCCCTCCCGCATGTCCTCGGTGCCGGCGAGCGCCGCGAAGAGCGAGGCCTCGGACAGCAGGCCGTCCTCGAGGCCCGACAGGCCCGCGTCCACCGCGAGGAGCGCGTTGCGGACCGCCAGCGGCCCGTTCGCGAGCACCCGGTCGAGAAGCGCCGCCGCGCCTCCGACCGCGTCCTCATGGACCGCGTCCACGAGGCCCGCCGCAAGGGCCTCCTCGCTCCCCACCGGATCACCGGTGAGGATCATGCGGAGCGCCCGGCCCCGTCCGATCAGGCGGGGGAGCCGCTGGGTGCCGCCGTATCCGGGGATGACGCCGAGTTTCACCTCCGGGAGCCCGAGCCTGGCCTTCGGGCCGGCCACCCGCAGGTGGCAGGCGAGCGCGAGTTCGAGCCCGCCGCCGAGCGCGTAGCCCCCGATCGCGGCGATCACCAGCTTCCCCGTCCCCTCGATGATGCGCATGACCTCCTGGCCGCGGCGCGCGAACTGAAACGCCGCTTCGGGGGTGAGGTCGCAAAGCTCGGAGATGTCCGCCCCGGCGACGAACGCGCGGTCGCCGGCGCCGGTGAGGACGATGCCGTCCAGCTCCGGGGCCGACCCGAGGTCCTCGAAGGCGGCGGCGAGGGCCTCCACGAGGTCCCGGTTCAGGGCGTTGAGCGCCTTCGGCCGGTTCACGGTGACAAGGGCGTAGGCGTGTCCGTTCGCGGTCTTCCGGCGTTCGGCCAGAAGGGTGCTGCTTTCCGTCACGCCGACGCTCCGTTGCCGGCGGCGTCCCCCGCCGCCTCGACCACCATGGCGATTCCCTGGCCACCGCCGATGCAGGCGGTGGCGAGACCGTAGCGGCCGCCGGAACGCCGCAGCTCCAGGAGCAGGGTGAGCAGCAGGCGCGTCCCCGTGGCGCCGAGCGGATGCCCGAGGGCGATGGCGCCGCCGTTGACGTTGACCCGTTCGCGGTCGAGGCCGAGTTCGCGCTCGACGGCGAGGTACTGGGGAGCGAACGCCTCGTTCACCTCGATCCGGTCCATGTCCTCGAGGTCGAGCCCCGCCGCCCGGAGCGCCGCCCGGCTGGCGGGCACCGGCCCGAGCCCCATGATCTCGGGAGGGACCCCGGCGGTGGCCCAGGAGACGATGCGGCCGAGCGGAGATCCGTCCCGCACCGCGGCGGTGTCCTCGCGCGCGACCACGAAGGCGGCGCCGCCGTCCACGATGCCGCTCGCGTTCCCGGCGGTCACCAGCCCGTCCTTTCGGAAGGCGGGACGGAGCCGCGCGAGACCCTCGCGCGTCGTCTGCGGCCGCCGGTGTCCGTCCTCGGACACCACGTGCTCCCCCTTCCGGGTCTTCACGGTCACGGGAACGATTTCCTCGGCGTGCGACCCTGCCCGGTACGCGCGATCTGCGGTTTGCTGGCTGCGGAGGGCGACTTCGTCGGAGTCCTCGCGGGTGACCCCGGTCCGCTCGGCCACATTCTCCGCGGTGTCGGACATGGAGAGCCCGCAGCGGCCGTCGGTGAGCGCGGCGACGAGGCTGTCCTCGAGCTTCCCGTGGCCGAGCCGGAGCCCCGCGCGCGCCCCCCGCACCACGAAGGGCGCCTGGCTCATGGACTCCATCCCGCCGGCGATCACGGTGTCCGCCTCACCCGCGAGCATCTGGTGCGCCGCGGAGATCACCGCCTGGATCCCCGAGCCGCAGAGCCGGTTCACGGTCAGCGCCGGGACGGAATCGGGCACCCCGGCGGCGAGACCGACGTGCCGCGCGCCGTAGATGGCGTCGGCGGTGGTCTGCTGGGCGTTTCCGATCACCACGTGGTCCACCTGGTCCGGTTCCACGCCCGAGCGGCCCAGCGCGCCCTTCGCCGCCTCCGCGCCCAGCTCGATCGCGCTGAGGCCCGCGAGGTCCCCGAGGAAGGGCGTCATGGGGGTCCGCGCCCCCGCCACGAACCAGATTCCCGACGCCGGAGCAGCGGCGTTTCTGGGCGGGCTCATGGCGGGGAAAAGCGTATCGCGGCACCACGGATCCGCGTCAGGTCGCGGCCGCATCGGAACCCCCTCGGCGCACATGGGGCAAACGGCTTGGCACGTCGGTGCGACATCCGGGCGGTTCCGCTTCTCTCCCGGTTACGATTCCGGGATGGCCGAGGCACCGGCGCGGGCGGGCGCCCGACAGCACCCCCGGGCCGACAGCCGCGAGGAGTCCAACCCGTTGCTGTACTGCGCCTTGGGCCTCATGGTGCCCGGACTCGGGCACATCGTCCTGGGCCGGCGGGGCACGGGCGCGGTGTTCTTGGTCTGTATCGGGTTGCTCTTCGTCTTCGGCATCGGGATGGAGGGGGAGCTCTTCCCCTTCGAGGCCGCCGCCCCGCTGACGCTGCTCGCCGGAATGGCCGAGTTGGGGGCCGGGGCCTTCTACGTGGCGGCCCGCATGCTGGGACTCGGCGCCGGGAATCCCGAAGCGCCCACCTACGAGTACGGGTACGCCTTTCTCATCGTCGCGGGTCTCCTGAACATGCTCGTCGTCCTCGACGCCTGGGACATCGCGACGGGGAACAAGGGATCCGAGGAAGACGGGGCAGCCGGCGGCGAAGCATCGGGCCCCGCGCGATGAGTCATTTCGGCGCGCTCGTCCTGTTCGCGGCGCTGGTTTCGCCCGCCTTCGCCTGTCTCATGCGCGAGGGATGGGCGGCGCGGCTGCGGTTCACCGCCTGGGCCTTCCTCAGCTTCGTGGGGTTCGCGGTGGGAATCGGCTGGATCATGTATCTGGCGGGCGGCTGATCGACCCACCGTCCTTCGAACCATGGCGGTGCTCCCGGTCCTCGGGATTGCGGTCCTGATCGGGATCGCCTGGGCCATCTCCACCGACCGGCGCCGCTTCCCGTGGCGGGTGGTCGCCTGGTCGCTCGCCATCCAGGTGGCGTTCGCCCTGCTCGTCCTCAAGAGCCCGGCGGGCGCCGCGGTGCTCTCGACGGTCGCGAACGGCGTGGACCTCGCGCTCCGGCAGGCGAACGCCGGCATCGAGCTGCTCTTCGGGCCGCTCGCCGACCGGGAGCGCTTCGGCGTCATCCTCGCGATCTCGGCGCTCCCGGCGATCGTCTACGTGGCGTCGGTGTTCTCTGTCCTCTACTACCTGGGCATCCTCCAGCTCGCCGTCGTCGGAATGGCCAAGGTGATGGTGCGCACCTTCGGGACCAGCGGTGCGGAGACGCTCGCCGCCGCCGGCAACGTGTTCATGGGTCAGACAGAAGCCCCGCTGCTGGTGGCCCCTTACCTTGAACGGATGACGCGGTCCGAACTCCACGCGGTCATGGTCTCGGGGATGGCGACGGTGTCCGGCGGGATGCTCGCCGCCTACATCGCGCTGGGCGTGGATGCCCGCTTTCTGCTGGCGGCGAGCCTCGTGAACGCCCCCGCTGCGCTCATGATGGCCAAGATCATCGTGCCCGAAACCGGGAAGCCGGAAACCGCCGGACAGGTCGAGTACCAGGTCGAGCGCACCGAGGTGAACCTGATCGATGCGGCGGCGACGGGCGCTTCCGCCGGCATGAAGCTGGTGCTGAACGTGGTGGCGATGCTGATCGCGTTCCTCAGCATCGTGGCGCTCGTCAACCTGCCGCTCGGCGCGGTGGGCCTGTCGCTCTCGGACATTCTTGGATGGGTCTTCGCCCCCATCGCCTTCCTCGTGGGCGTTCCGGCGGGCGAGGTCGGTATCGTCGCCGCCATGCTCGGGAAGAAGGTCATCCTGAACGAGTTCGTCGCCTACCTCGACCTCACCGCGCTCACGGCCGCGGGAACCCTGTCCGCGAAGAGCGAGGTCATCGCGACCTTCGCGCTCTGCGGGTTCGCAAACCTCGGATCGGTCGGCATCCAGATCGGCGGCATCGGAGCGATCGCGCCGGGACGCAAGAAGGACCTGGCCCGTCTCGGTCTGCGTGCCCTCGCCGGCGGAACGCTCGCCACCCTGGTCACCGCGGCGATCGCGGGAATGCTCGCGGGGACGGCATGAAGGCCGAAACGGCCGCCCGGCTCCGGGAGGCGGCCGGAACCGTGCGCCGGTGGTGGGGAGCGGGCCGCCGCTTTCCGGAAGTCGGGGTCGTCCTCGGTTCCGGGCTCGCCGGGGCAGCGGATGCGGTCCTGAACGCCCGCTCCCTGCCCTACCGCGAGATTCCTGGACTCCGGGACTGCTCAGCCCCGGGGCACCGCAGCCGCCTCGTGGCCGGCGAGCTGGACGGCGAATCGGGAACGCGGCCAGCGGTCGCCATGCTGCTCGGGCGGCACCATCTCTACGAGGGCTGGACGCCGGACGAGGCGGTGTTCGGGGTGCGGCTCCTGGGAGTCCTCGGGGTCCGGCGCCTGGTGCTCACCGCGGCGGTGGGGGCCATCCACCCGGGACTCCGGGTCGGGGACTTCCTGCGGATCGAAGACCACCTCAACCTGACCGGGGCGAGTCCGCTCGAAGGCCCGGAGCCCGGACCCGAACCACGGTTTCCCGACCTGACGCGGACCTGGGACGAGGAACTGGGAGCGGCGCTGACCCGGGCCGCCGGCCGGCTCGGGATGCCGCTGCTCTCCGGGGTCTACGCCGGGGTGCGGGGTCCGCAGTTCGAGACCCCCGCCGAGATCCGCATGCTGCGGACGCTGGGGGCCGACGTGGTGGGCATGTCCGTCGTGCACGAGGCCATCGCGGCCCGGCACCTCGGGATCCGGCTGGCCGGACTGGCGTTCGCCTCGAACCTCGCCGCCGGGATCGGGGACGGGCCGCTCGATGCGGCGCACGTGAACGAGGCCGCCGCCCGTGCGGTGCCGGACCTGGTGCGGCTGCTGAACGCCGCGGCGGGAGAGCCGGAGTTCCGAGGAGCCTGACGGGGCGCGGTCTCGACCGCCTGCCGGCGGTCGGCCCCAACCGGGGGAACCGGGCCGGCCCGAGGCCGGCGCTCCGAGTTCCTAGAGGGACCCGACGTACGGGAGGTGGCGGTAGCGGCCGGCGTAGTCGAGACCGTAACCCACGAGGAACCGGTCGGGCACGATGAAACCCGTGAAGTCGGCCTGGATCGTGACCCGGCGGCGGGACGGCTTCGAGAGCAGCGCCGCGCAGGCGACGGACCGGGGCGCCGCCGAGTTCACCGCCTTGAGCAGCGCTTCGAGCGCGATCCCCGTGTCCACGATGTCCTCCACGATCAGCACGTCGCGGTCGGTGAGGGTCTCCGGGTGGTAGAGCTCGACCGCCGGGACCCCGGGCTCGGTGCCGTCGCCGTAGGACGCCACCCGGCAGAAATCCACCGTGACCTCGATTCCGCGGGCGTGGAGTTCGCGAACCAGATCGGCCGCGAACACGAAGGCGCCACGCAGCACCACCAGCAGGTGCAGTTTCCGGCCGGCGTGCGCCGCCGCGATCTCCTCTGCGAGGGACTTCACGCGGGCGGCGATGGCGCCCGCCGAGAGGACCTCGGGAGGATTCGGCGCCGCCTCGCGGCCGGAGGGAGCCAAACCGCGAGGGCCGGACTCAACAGCCTGTGAACGAAGTCACGCGGCATTCGACCGGCGATGCATCCCGGCTGAACCACTCCGCTTCGTGTCGTTCGTCGTTGCGCTTCGGTCGAAATACACGGGGTATTCCTCCCTCGCGCGCCTTGTCAGCCGGGCGCCTCACCGGTCTCGATACTCGCGTCACTTCGTCCACAGGCTGTTACCCGGTCGGGAAGAGGCCGAAGGTGACGCTGATCACCCCGATCGCCTCGACCGGCTTGCCGTCCTTGAGCGCGGGCTTCCAGCGGTAGAGGCGCGCGTGCTGGCGCGCCGTCTCCACGCAGACCCGGCAGCCGGACTTGATCACGCCCAGGACCTCCGTGGTCCCGTCCAGCTTGACGAGCACCTGGAGCATCACCTCGCCCGTGATCTTGCGGCGGCGCGCCGACTCGGGATACGGCGGCTCCGGTGGTTCGTAGATGAGCGTCGGTTCCACGTCGTAACCGCCCGGGCTATAGGCGCCGCCGCCCGATCCCCCTCCGTACCCGGGGC
>VXWI01000103.1 GCA_009835985.1 Acidobacteriota bacterium
CCCCCGCCCCCCGGCCCGCCCGTCAACTCACCAGCATGGAGATCTTCGCCGAGCAGACTCTGGTCCGGGTCGGACAGGCGATCGGACCGCTGGTCGTGTACGGCCAGTACGACGACGGCACCACCGGAACCGTGAACGTCACCTGGACCTCTTCCGATCCCGCGATCGCCGAGGTAGCGGAGGACGGCACCGTGACGGGCATCGGGACGGGCAAGACCACGATCACCGCTTCATTCGAGGCGTTCACCGAAACGATCGAGTTGGAGGTGGAGGAGCCGAACGTCCGAACCGTGCGGGACCAGCCCGACGACTTCGCCGGCCCGCAGATCCACGTGGTCTATGCGCTGCCGAGCAATGCCGAGGACCTGAACCTCGACCGTTACGGAGACATCGCCCGGTCGTTCGAGCATATCCAGGCTTGGCTGGTTGACGCGATCGGGTACCGCCTCCGCCTGGACACCCATGCCGGAGAACTGGACGTGAGCTACTTGCGACTGCCGTTCACGAACATGGAGATCCGAAACGCGGGTTTCTTTGAAGTGATGGATTTCGTCTACAGCGGCATCGCGGACCAGGTCGGCGTGAGGAGCGAGAAGACCTACGCGGTGTACTACTTCGGGGAGTCGGTGTTTGGCGGACTAGGGGCCGTGCAGCCAAGGCTGGCCGTCACGATGGTAGATACGGTCACCAGACGCCAACGTGTCCTGCCCGGCCGGTACCCGGAGGGAGCGGGCTACTGGGAAGCGGTCATGGTTCATGAACTGTTTCACACCTTTGGGGCCGTCCCCACCTGCGCCCCGAACGAAGGAGGTGGGTTTCACGTCACCGATTCCGGAGACGACCTGATGTTCGCGGGCCTCTACGAAAACCCCGCAGACGGTGTCGGGAATGTGGCCATTGACGTTGGGCGCGACGACTACTTCGAACACGGGCGGGCGGACTGCCTCGACACGGCCCACAACCCCTTCTGGGAGCGGGTGGCCGCCGGGCGCGCGGGATCGGACGCCGCGGCGCGTCTCCGCTTCGACGCGGGACCGGGGGACTGGCCATTTCGTTGCGGCCTCCATTGACTCCGTGAGCGCGCGGGATGCAGCCGGTGTCCGGATGCCTCCGGGCCAGCCGCTGGCGCGACCGGCGAGGCTGGTGGACAGCCGCCCCGTCCGTAGCCGCTAGCAGGGAGAGCGCAGCCTCGGCGCTTACCCCGTCATCATCCCCGCCGGGCGGAACCAATTGCCGCCTGAGAGCGTTCTCTTGGTTGGAAGCCTCTCCGGGCTTCGGGTCTCCAAGCGGGCGGCGGAATCGCGAAGGAGGGGGCCCGGGCTCACCCGCGTCTCCATGCCCCTCGCCGCGCCCGCCCTGGTCTCGAAAACACCGTCCGCCGAAGGCGACCGGATGGCGGTCGTGGTCGGCGACGGCGAGCCGGCCCGCCACGCGGCCCGGTTCCTGACCGAGACGTCATGGCGCGTCGAGCGGCTGTCCACTGTCCTGGAGGACGCGGCGGAGCAACTCCTCCGGGACGCCTCCGCGGTGATCGTGGACGCGACGGCCGCCCCCGAACCGGTGCAGGCAACGATCGAACACCTGCAACGCGTGTGTCCCGAGGCGGCAACGATCCTGCTCCCCGCGGCCGATACACCCCGGCCGCAATTCCCCGGACTCGGCTCCGGACGCCCGCGGATCGTGCCCGTTCCCGTCGAGCGGGAGTCGCTGCTGACGTCACTCGAAGCGGAGATCGGATATCGGGGACTTCTGCGCGAGAACCGCATTCTGCGGCACCAGCTCCGCGCGGCGACCCGCCTCGAGGACTGGGTCGGATGCTCGGACGAGGCCGCAAGGATCCGCAGCGCGATCGTCACGACCGCCTTCTCCGACGGTCCGGTCCTGGTCGTCGGGGAGCCTGGCAGCGGCCGGCGCCTTGCCGCCGAGCTCATTCACCGACTGGGACGGCAGTCGTCGCTTCCGTTCCTCGCGCTCCAGGCCGCAAGCCTGGCGACGGGACTGGGCCCCATCCTCGCGAGACTCCGGCGCGGCGGCCGGGAGTTCGGGACCGACGCGCCGGGTTCCCGGCCGGGGAGTCTCTACCTGAGCGGCGCGGAACACCTGCGCCCGAGGGATCAGGCCGCGCTCGAGGACGCCCTGCGGCGACCGCCGCCGTTTCGGCTCATCGTCTCCGCCACTCCCGATCTCCGCGCGAGGGTGCGGAGCGGAACCTTCTCAAGCGCCCTCTTGAACCGGTTCGAGGCCTCCAGCATCCGGATCCCGCCCCTGCGGGAGCGCCGCGAAGACATCCCGGCCCTCCTCCTGCATTTCCTGCAGCTGGCCTCGGAGACCTCGGGCGAACCGCCGTTCGGGATCTCCGGCAAGGCGGTCGAGGAGTGCGGCGGCTACGACTGGCCGGGAAACACAGCGGAACTCCGCATGTGGGTGGAACGAGCGGTGGCCACCGCGCGGGTATCCCGGTTCTCGGGCTCCGTCTTGCCGGAGAACCTCTGTGCGCCACCCGACGGCGGTCCCACGCCCACCCCGGGCACCGGTTCCCGGCCCCTCAAGGAAGTGATCGCCGGGATCGAGAAGAGGCTGATCGAGCGGGCGCTCAAGCGGACCGGGGGGAATCAGAAGCGGGCAGCCCGTTTCCTCCAGATGAACCCCACAACGCTCCACGAAAAGATGAAGCGCCACGGACTCTTGCGCCGAGCCGGCGGAAGTCCCGAGTCACAAGGAGCCGGCGGCCGCCGGAGCGAGCCCGGCTAACGGCGGCTCGGCGGAAACAAAAAACGCCCCGGATCCTGCAACGGCAGGACCCGGGGCGCTCTCCGGAACGGGTGGGTTACTTCGCGGTGATCTTGAAGTGGGCGCGACGGTTCCGCTGCCAGCAGTCCTCGTCGCTCTCGGTGCACTGCGGGCGCTCCTTCCCGTAGCTGATCATTTCGAGCCGGCTGTCCGGAACCCCGAGCGATACGAGGTAGTCGTAGGCAGCGCGCGCCCGGCGCTCACCGAGCGCCTGGTTGTACTCCACGGTGCCGCGCTCGTCGCAGTGTCCTTCGATCTGGATCGTCGCGGAGACGTAGGGCCGCTGCAGCCAGGCTGAGTTGGCCTGGAGCGCGCTCCGGGAAGCATCGGTCAACTCGGATTCGTCGTACGCGAAGTAGACGTCCGCGAGGTTCTGCTGCAACTCCATCATGTCCGTGTC
>VXWI01000030.1 GCA_009835985.1 Acidobacteriota bacterium
GGGGACCTGAATGGTGACTTTGCCGCGGGGGGCGGGCTTCGGCGGGTCAGCGGCCGCGGCGGGCCGCGGGTTCTGGGCGGGGCGGGCTTGGGGGGCCCCGAGGGTCCGGTTCGCGAGCTGCTCGGGGCTCGTGGAGGCCGTGGCTGCCGGAGGCCGCGCAGCCGGAGTCGCGGGCCGGGCAGTCGGAGCCGACTCGGCGCGTGCGGTCCTCTCCGGCGCCGGAACCCGTGCCGCCGTCCTCGCGACGGGCCTCGGCTCGGAGCGGATCGGCAAGCGGAGCGTGTCTTCCGCGGGCGCCTCGGCGACGGAAACGGGGGCCGCTGCCGCCGGCGGCGGAGCCGGTACCGGGCTCGTACGGCGGGCCATCATGGCTTCCGCCGCTTCGGGAGCCATGCCGCGTCCGATGACGATGCCTCCGACAAAGACGCCCACCACGATCACGATGAGCAGGCCGAACAGGAGGACGAGCTGCCGCGTCGTGAACTGGACGTCGTAGTGGTCGCTGTCGTGGTGGCCGTGCATGGAAACCTCCCGGAGGAATGGGGCGTCAAGACGCTCTGCGCGGAGCGTCTCCCCAGAGCTTCTGTCATGACACTAACAGAAGTTACGGAAGATTTCTAAAGCGATGCTTGAGGTTTCCCAAGCCTCCCCGCAAGAACGCGGGGGAACGGAAGCGGGTCAGTCCTTCGAGGAGTCCTTGCCCGTGTGCAGTTCGAGGAAGGGCTTCACCAGGTCGAGCGGGAGGGGGAAGATGATGGTCGAGTTCTTCTCGGTGGCGATTTCGGTCAGGGTCTGGAGGTAGCGAAGCTGGGCCCCCAGCGGATGCTGGCCCACGACTTCGGCCGCTCTGGCGAGCTGGGTGGAAGCCTGGAATTCGCCCTCGGCGTGGATGACCTTGGCCCGCTTCTCGCGTTCCGCCTCGGCCTGCCGCGCGAGCGCCCGGGTCATTTCGCCCGGGAGATCCACGTGCTTGACCTCGACGGAGGCAACCTTGATGCCCCACGGATCGGTGCTCTTGTCGAGAATCCCCTGCAACTGAACGTTCAGCTGGTCGCGCTGCGAGAGCAGATCATCCAGATCCACCTGTCCGAGGACGCTCCGGAGCGTGGTCTGGGCAAGCTGCGAGGTCGCGTACAGGAAGTCCTCGACCTCGATGACCGCCTTCGTCGGGTCGACCACCCGGAAGAACACCACCGCATTCACCTTCACCGACACGTTGTCACGGGTGATGATGTCCTGCGGTGGAACGTCGAAAGCGATGAGTCGCAGGCTGATCCGCACCATTCGATCAATGGGCGCAAAGACCAGCACCAGGCCCGGGCCCCGGGGCCGAGGCAACAGCTTGCCGAAGCGGAAGATCACGCCGCGCTCGTATTCGTTCAGGACCTTGATCCAGTTGAGGATGAAGATCACCGCGAAAGCGATGGCTACCAGAGCTCCCAGGGGAAGTCCGAATGTCATGAGTCAGCTCCTTGCAGGCTGTTGTCTGGCCCGGGCGAGTTTTCGGAGGCCGGTCCGACGCGGAGAGTCAAACCCTCCACCGCGAGCACCCGGACGCGCTCGCCGGTGCTCACCGGACCCGCCGCCACGGCGTCCCAGAACTCACCGTGGACGAACACCTTGCCCTCACCGCCGGACGGGATGTCGCTGCGTACGGTGGCCACCAGGCCGATCATTCCTTCCCGGCCGGTCACCGCGGGGCGCCGCTGGGCGCGGACCACCAGTTGACCGAGGAAGAACACGAGGATCACGAACACCAGGACGGACGGCACGACAAGTCCCCAGGTCAACTGCAGCGCGGGAGTCGGGAGCGATTGCTCCTCGAAGAAGAAAAGAAGGCCGATCACCAAAGCCACCGCTCCCGACAGCCCCATTATGCCGAACGACGGCGTGAGCGCCTCCGCGGTCAGGAGGCCGATCCCGGCGAGCAGGAGCAGCACC
Source organism: Acidobacteriota bacterium (assembly GCA_009835985.1). GTDB lineage: Bacteria > Acidobacteriota > Vicinamibacteria > Marinacidobacterales > Marinacidobacteraceae > Marinacidobacterium. Next base: position 1,942 of record VXWI01000030.1, read on the forward strand.
CCGAGAAGGGTGACCGGCAGGAAGTTGAGGCCGAAGGCGGCCAGCAGGAGCGCGATGCCCCCGAGAATGCCGGGGAAGAGCAGGCCGGGGTTCGAGAACTCGAGGTAGAGCCCGAGAAGGCCGATCATTCCCAACAACACCGCCAGGTTCGGGTTGGCGATCACCGAGAGGGCCCGGTCCCGGAAGCTCATTTCGGTCTCGACGACGAGCGCGTCGGCGGTATCGAGCGTGACCTCGGCCCCGTCGATCCGGGTCACGGTCCGGCCGTGTACGGCCGTAAGGAACGCCTCGGTGTTGTCGGCCATGAGGTCGACCAGGCCGGCCTCGAGCGCTTCGGAGGCCGTCCAGCTGCGCGCCTCCGTGACGCCCTGCTCGGCGAGCGAGACATCGCGCCCCCGGCGCTCGGCGATGGACCTCAGGTAGGCCGCGGCATCGGACTCGACCTTCCGGCTCAGGGTCTCGGGCATCTCGCCGCCCGTCCCGGCGACGGGGGTCGCGGCGCCCATGTTGGTCCCCGGCGCCATCCCCGAGACATCGGCCGCCAGGGTGATCAGGTAGCCGGCGGAGGCGGCCCGGGAGCCGGAGGGACCCACGAAGACGGCGACCGGCACGGCGCTGTTCAGGATCGCCTCGATGATCTCCCGCATCGCGGTGTCGAGGCCCCCGGGGGTGTCGAGCCGGATCAGGACGAGGCCGGCGCCCGCCTCCTCCGCCGCCGCGATCGTCGTCAGGACCCGGCGGGCGGATACCGAGTGGATGATGTCCACCACGTCCACCTGGTGGACATCGGGAGCGGCCGCCGCGACGGCCGGCGGTCCCGCGACCGCAAGGCAGAGCCCGACCGCGATGACGGCCCGGCGGCGTGGGTCTGACGGTCTCATGAGGAATCCCGGTCGTGAATCGTGCGGAGTTCGCGGATCTCGAACTCCCGCTCGCCGAGCGGCGTGTGCACGCTCACCTCGTCTCCCACCCGTGCTCCCATGAGCGCCCGCCCGATCGGGGAGCCGGTGGACACCTTCCCCGCCGCGGCGTCCACGTCTTCGCTGACCACCAGTTCGTAGCGGAACTCCTCGTCGGTGTCCAGATCCACGACCGCGACCTGACTCCCGAGCGATATCCGGTCCGCCGGTATGTTGTCCATGCTGACCATGGACAGGTCGGCGAGCCGGCCCTTGAGTTGCGCGAGGCGGACGGCGACGTAGGTCTGCCGCTCCTTCGCGGCCTCGTACTCCGCGTTCTCGGACAGATCGCCGTGCTCGCGGGCCTCCTTGATCTGTTTCGGAAGCCGCAGGTGCAGCTCCTCCTCGAGTTCGCGCACTTCCGCCTCGAGGCGGGCGCGGAAGGACAGTGTCACGGGTAGCCGGGAGCCTTTCTGGAACGAGAACCGATCAAAATCAGAATAGCACCGCCGGCGCCCGGTCCGCGCGTCCGGGAGGGCTCGGCGCCGCACCGCGCAAGACCGGCGCTCTTGCGGCGGACACGGCCAGCGGGCATGATCCGCACTCCGAACCAGATGTTGCGACCGAGGGAGGTTCTCCATGCAACACACCAACAACCGCCGATTGTCGGGGGTCGTGGCCCTCGGGCTCATCGCCGGGCTGGCCGCGGTCGCGGGTACTCCTGACGCCGTGGCGCAGGACGTCTCGCTCCGGGTCGGAGACAAGGCTCCCATGTTCCCGAACCCGCTGCCTTCCACCGCGGGCGAATCCCCGGGCGCGACGAAGCTCGACCTGAGCGCCGCGCTGGGCAAGAAGAACATCGTGCTGGCCTTCTACGTGGCCGACTGGACGGGTGGTTGAACGCTCCAGTTTTCGTCCTACAAGGACGACATCCAGAAGTTTCTGGATGCGGACACCCAGGTCTTCGGCATCAGCGTGGACACCCCCTTCTCCCAGTGGAACTGGCTCCAGGACGTCGGCCAGGACTCCGGCATGATGGTGGCGCCGGCCACCGAGGGTGACCTGCCGGGACTGGTCCTGCTGTCGGACCGCCAGGCGGAAGTGGTAGGGGCCTATGGCGTGACGCCGCTCGAGATCAACGGCGCGACCTACGCGTCCCGCGCGACCTTCGTGATCGATCGTGAGGGCATCCTCCAGTACGTCAACTACGACTACCAGATCCGTGAGGACTACGAACCGTTGATGGAAGTGCTCGCCGGGCTCGAGTAGCCGAGCCTTCCGAGACCGTCCGGCTTCCCGGCCCGTGTCGCCCGCGTCGTCGGCCCTCGTGGTCGCCATGCGCCACGGGCCGGCGAACGCCCTCGACCCCGTGCTGGTCGCCCGGTTGCGGGCGAGCCTCGATGAGGCGGAAGCGAGCGGCCGGCCGCTGGTCCTGACCGGGAACGACCGTTTCTTTTCGGCGGGCCTCGACCTCGCCGGACTGCCGGAGGACCGGGGCGAAATGGGTGCGTTCGTCGACGCCTTCGACGAACTCGTCCGCCGGCTCTTCCTCTTCCCCTGCCCCACCGTCGCGGCGGTGAACGGCCACGCGGTGGCGGGCGGCGCGATCCTGGCGACGGCGTGCGACGTGCGGATCGGAGCCACCGGCGCCTACCGGATCGGTGTCTCCGAAGTGCAGCTCGGGGTCATCTTTCCGGCCGTGGCCTTCGAGGTCCTGCGGGCGGCCATTCCGCCGGAGCGGACCGCGGAGGTCCTCCTGCGCGGCCGGCTCACCGGGCCCGAGGACGCCCTCGCGAACGGCTTCCTCCACGAACTGGCCGAACCGGAGTCCCTGGCGGTACGGGCGGCGGAGCGCGCCGAAGAGCTCGGCGCCCTCCCGCGGGAGGCCTACGCCCACACGAAGCGGGAGCTTCGCGGCGGGTTTGCCGACCGGGCCCTGAGCCAGGCCGCGGCCAAGCGGGAGCGGTTCCTGGACACCTGGTTTTCCGGGGAATCGAAGGCGCGCCGAACGGCGATCCTGGGGAGAGGGAAGAAACGGGGATAGCGTGTCCATGCTGGCGGCGCGGACAGCCTCGAGCGCCGGACCGCTTCACCAGCGGAGCGGCCGATGACGACGCGGGTCGCTCCCTTGAATCATGAGGAAGAGTTCGACCGGGCCTGGACCGACCGGGACAACACGCGGATCGAGCTGTCGCCCGTTGACGTCAACCGGGTGCTCGCCAAGCACTACCGAACCGGGGAACCGCTCACGTTCACCCGGACCATGATGTGGGACATGGAGGTGAAGAAGGCGTTCCGGCCCGACCTCTACCTCCCGTCCGTCGTAACCGGGGGAAGCGCCCGCGCCTGGGGCCGGCGGGCGGCCAACGGCGGCGCCGAGTCCTTCGTCCGATGTTCCGAGCAGCGCCTCTGGCTGGAGCCATCGAGGCGCGGGTTGGTCCTGGAGCGGGTCTTCCTCAACCCCATGCGCCAGAGCGCCACTTTCATCGGGGCAGCGGAGCTCCTCGACGAGGGCGGGAAGCTGCTGCGAGCCGGCAGGGGACAGCCCGTATTCCACGTCGAGCACTCGGCTGGAGGAGCGGAATCCCGGCCGCTCAACCGGTGGCGTATCGTCTATCTCACCGAGAGGCCGGAGCGGGAGCTGATCGACCGGTTCGAAGTCACCGAGGAGGCGGGGCTGCGTGAGTTCTTCGAGGTCTACATCCGACGGGACCTGGGGATCGAGCTGACCCGGAGGGGCGATGCCTGATGCGAGCTGCGTACCCCCGATGAAGATCAGGGAACTCCGTCACGTGGGGCTGCTGTCGCCCGCGATTGTGGACCAGGCCGCGTTCTACCTCGAGACCTGGGGACTGCAATCGGCCGGCAAGGACCCCCACGCGCAGTACTTCCGCGGGTCGTCGCCGGAGCACCACATCCTCAGCCTGCACGCGGCCGACCGGCGCGGGCTGCACCACCTGGCCTTCCGTGTCGATGGCCGTGAGGCGGTCGACGCCGCAGCCGCCGAACTCGGGCGGCGCGGCGTCCGCATCGTGGCGCCGCCGCACGAGCTGGAGAAACCTGGCGGCGGCTACGGGTTGCGGCTGCTGGACCCGGAGAACCGCTGCATCGAGCTGTCGGCCGGGATCGCCGGCCACGCGAACGGCTGGTCCGCCAGCCGGGTCGAGCCCCGCCGGCTGTGTCACGTGGTCCTGAACACCGCGCGGCTCGATCAGGTCGTCGGGTTCTACACCGGGGTTCTGGGGTTTCGGGTCTCGGACTGGATCGAAGACCGGATGGCGTTCCTGCGCTGCAGCCGGAAACACCACGTTCTCGCGTTCAGCCGCGCGGACCACGCATCCGTCAACCACGTGGCCTACGTGATGGCGAACGTGGACGGCGTGATGACCGGTCTCGCCAACCTTCGCGCCCGCGGGCAGGAGCCCGGCTGGGGACCCGGGCGTCACGGACCGGGCAACAACATCTTCGCCTACTTCAGGGACCCGGCAGGTTACGTCTGCGAGTACACGAGCGACATGGAGCACAGCGACGAGGAGACCCACAAACCCACGGTCTGGAAGCGATCGCCCGAGAGCGCGGACCGCTGGGGAACGGCCGGGCCCGCCAGCGCCGAGATGCGGAACGCCATGGCCGGCGACCCTGATCCCGGCTGGGCCACGAGTCACAAGCCCCCAACGACGTAGGACGCCGCCCAGGGAGGGGACGATCGCGGCTCGCTCAGGGCGTCGCGCCGAACAGGCGGAGGACCTCGCCGGCGGTCATGTCGCCCACCTGGCGCTCAAGCCCTTCCGTACGGACGAAGGCGACCGCCTGCTCGAAGCGACCTCTTTCGCCATCGGCGAGACGGATGAATTCGACACCGGCGGCCCGCGCCATCCGCAAGGCCTCGGCGCCGGCGCTGCGCCACGCTTCGGCCCCCGCTGCGGACAGCGAGGCATCGGTGGCCTCGTCGATCCAGCCTCGCTCCTCGGGAGTCAGGGACGCGTACACGCCTCGATTCATCAACAGGACGAACGGCAGCCCCGAAGCGGGAAGCCAATCGGTCAGGTAGTTGGCGGGTTCGTGCAACTGGAAGGTCGCGATCCCCGAAGGCGAGATGGCGACGCCGTCGATGACCCCGGTGGTCAGGCTCTGGTGGACCACCGTTCCCGGCTGCATCACGGCGCTGGCGCCGAGCGCCTCGATGAAAGGAATGAGGCTCCGTGAGGAGACACGGATCTTGAGCCCGCGCATGTCTTCGAGGGTCCGGACGGGTGTGTCGCGGGTGAGCAGCACCGGGGCGGCATTGGACCAGATCCCCAGGACCTTCGCGTCGTATTCCCGCTCCAGGACCGGCAGGGCGCGGCGGAGAGCTTCGGTGCAGTCCCTGGCGGTCTTGCAGATGCCCGGGGTACCGATCAGGTCGGTCTTCGGAAAGAGGTCGGCGGTGTAGGAAGGCACCGCGAGTGCGATGTCGGCCACCCCGCTGACCAGAATCGAGTACTGCGCCGCGGGCGACGAGTTCAGGGCGCCCGCGGGGAACTGTCTTACCGTCAGCGTGCCGTCCGACAACTCGGCGAGTTCCTGGGCCAAGGGCGTGAACACGGCCTCGTTCAGGGGATGATCCGCCGGCAGGAAATGCGCCAGCGACAGCTCCCTGGTATCCGGCGCTCCTCCGCATCCGGAGGCGGCGAGCAATCCGGCCGCAAGAACGAGAATCCGCCTCGCCGGCGCCGCTTCAGGACGCACGCGGCGAGGTGGCCGAAACACGGAGAGTGAGGATGTCCGTGTTGTGAAACTGCCGGTGTCGCACGGAGGACGCGAAGTGCCGGAGCAGCCGAAGGGATATCTCCTGATCCAGACGTTCCGCCCTGGTCGGCGTGCCCAGCCAGGCGAGGCGGTCCTGAAGATTGAACTCGTCGCCGCTTCCCGCCCCGACCCGGAACTCCAGAACGGCTTCGTCGTCCTCCCGGCAGGCGGTCACCAGCAGCTCGCGTCTCCCGCCGTCCGCTGATTCCTCCGCCTCCTCCGCTTCCCGGCGGGCCTGCAGGAGCGTGAGCAGCGCCTCCTCGGTGGCGGCTTCCAGCCGTCCCAGCGCTGCCTCCAGGCCGTTCGAGGCGGCGAACCCCTGAACGAACTCGGTGATCCTGGGCAACTCGGAACCGTCGAGCCGGCCCCTGAGCCGGCTCTTCCGGCGCACCGTCAGCACCGTGAGCCCGAACGCGACCAGGCCGCCGGTGATCAATCCGTTGCTCAAGAGACCGCCCGCGAACACCGCGAAGGTCTCGGGAAAGATCATGTCGAACTCGAAAGCGACGCCCGTCCAGAACGAGAGGCCCGCGATCAGGCCGTTGCGCGTGTTCGTCCCCATACTCGTCACGACTTCCCGCATCCCGACCGTGAACAGCGTCGCCATGACCACGGCGATGGCAGCGGCCACGACGGCGCCGGGGATCGCGAGAACGAGAGCGAGCGCCTTCGGCAGGAAGGCCAGGACAACGAAAGCCGATCCGGCCACCACGCCGATACTGCGCGCTGCGGCGCCCGTGACCTCGATGGCGGCCACCGCTCCCGGAAACAACGTGGCGGGCATCGTTCCCGCCACGCCCGCCAGGAGGCTGCCGGCGCTTTCCGCGGTCAGGGCGCGCTGCACCGCCCGGTAGTCGACCGCGCGGGACCGGCGCCGCGCCACCCGCTGGGCGGCGACCGCGACCGCGACCGACTTGGTCGAGCCGACCAGCGTCACGAACAGGAACGCCGGCAGCAGTCCCCAGAACGCGGGCCCGAACTCGAGGTCCAGGCCGGGGAACCGGCCGGCCGGAAGGCCGATCCAGGCGGCATCCGCGACCCGTCCCGTGTCGTAGATGCCGAAGAATGCGCCGACCAGCGAACCGGCGACGATGCCGGTCGCCGGGGCCCAGAGGCGCAGCGCTCCTCTCCCCCGGAGCGAGAGCCCCACGGTGGCGCAGATCGTCACGCCGGCGCTCAGCGGCGCGGCCAGCGGGGGAGCACCGGCGGGCAACTCGTTCAGCATGCCGAAGAGAATCGGCATGACGGTCACGGGGAGGAGCATGAGGACCGTCCCCGTGACGACGGGGGTGAAGAGCCGGTGGAGCAGCGCGAGCCGTGCGGAGACCACCGCCTGGACAACCGCGGAAACGACGACCAGCGTGGCGAGCAACCCCGGCCCTCCCCGGATCAGAGCCTCCGCGCAGACGGCGACGAAGATCGCCGAGCTGACGTGCGTCAACGCGTAACCCGCCCCGATCCGGCCCACGCGCAGGGCCTGCACGATCGCAGAAACGCCGCACACCAATACGGAAACGCAAACCGCCCAGGACACGAGCGCTTCGGCGCCGCCGGCGCGAAACGCGATCGTCGGCAGGAGTACGGTCCCGTTCACGCACAGGGCCGCGAACTGCAGACCGAGCGCCAGCTCGATCGGCCGGGGAGGCCGGTCGTGGACTTCGTAGCGGAGGTCCTCGCCCCGGCCCGCCGTCATTCCGGTACCGCCCTCCCGGCGCGTTGCGCGCGGGAATCCGACTTGTGTGCGCCCATCCTCACCCCCGGTCGTGACGCCGTACCCATCGAATGGGACGGCTGCTGTCGGGACCCTCCATTATGGAGCACCGCATTCCGAGGGGAGTCTCCGCTCACCCGTACATGGCGTTCGGCAGATCGGTGGCCAGTCCTGGCAGGAGCGCGATCAGAATCAGCGCGGCGAGCAGCGCGAGCCAGAACGGCGCGATGCCCCGGAACATCGTACGGACCGGCACGTCGGGGGCGACGCCCTTGACGACGAAGATGTTCAGCCCGACCGGCGGGGAGATCAGGCCCATTTCGAGGGTGATGACGATCATCACCCCGAACCAGATCATGTCCACGCCCAGCGACTCGAGAATGGGCTGCACCAGCGGAACGGTCAGCACGAGCATCGCGAAGCCGTCGAGAAAGGTGCCGAGCACGATGAACATGACCAGCACCAGCGCGACGACCTGCGCACCCGAAAACCCCTGCTGCCCGACCCATTCCGATGCGACGAACGCGATTCCGCTGAGTCCGAGGAAGACCTTGAACACGAACGCGCCGGCGAGGACCAGGAAGGCGGTGCCACTCGCCTTCAGGGTGGCGCCAACCACCTCGACCACGGTCTCCCGGTTCAGTGCGCGCCGCACAAAGGCCGCGACCAGCGTCAGCATCGCTCCCACGCCCGCCGCCTCGATGGCGGAGAAGATGCCGGCGTAGATGCCGCCGATGGTCACGACGACGATCCCCAGGATCCACAGCGCCCTCCCGGTGGCCTGGAGACGGTCTCCCCACGAAACGGGCGCCCGGGAGTACGGCGCCTTGTCCGGGTCGCGTCTGACGACGATCCAGACCGTGAGAACGAACAGGAGGGTGAGCAGAATCCCGGGCAGCACCCCCGCCATGAACAGGCGGCCGATGCTCTCCTCGGTGATGATCCCGTAGATGACGAGTCCCGCCGAGGGCGGGATCAGGATGCCGAGCGTTCCACCGGCCGCGATGGCCCCCGTCGCCAGCGAGTCGTCGTACCGGAACCGCCGCATCTCGGGAAGCGACACGCGGCCCATGGTCAGGGCGGCGGCCAGCGACGAGCCCGAAAGGGCCGAGAACCCGGCGCACGCGACGATCGACGCGGACGCGAGGCTGCCCCGGACGCGGCTGAGCCAGCCATGCGCGGCGCGGTACAGATCGTGGCTCATCCCCGAGACCACGGCCAGGTGACCCATCAACATGAAGAGCGGCAGGATGGTGAGGGGATACCGGGAAGACACCGCGAACATCTCTCCGGCCACCACCGGCACGACAGCGCCCGGCCGGATCGCGGCGATTCCGGCCAGGCCCACGATCAGCATCGCGAGCCCCACGGGCACGCGGATCAGGAGCAGGACGAGGAGGGCGGCGAAGCCCGACAGGGCGATCTCGGTCCCGCCCATCACTCGTCCGGTTCGTTGGGGTCTTCGCCGTTCCACACGGCGAGCCCCAGCAGCAGTTGGGACGCGAGCAGCAGTCCGTAGATGGCCACCGACGCGCCCAGCGCGTAGTAGAACGGCGTATGCGGTATGGACACGCTGCCCGTCACCGCGCCGCAGGGAAGGCCGCAACTGCCGTGGACGAACAGGGCGTAGGCCGCGATCGTGGTGGCCGCCACGCCGAGCAGCCGGGCGGCCGCGTCGGTGATGCGGGTGACGCGCCGGCCCGCAACGCGTGCGATCAGGTTCACGCACACGTGGGAGCCCTCACGCGCGCCGTGGGCGATCGCGGCCGCCACCACGACCGCGAGCGACATCGTGGAAACGTCCTCGATCCAGAGCAGGGAATCGTTCAGGACGTAGCGCCAGAAGACCTCGGCCACGGTGATTCCGAGCAGCGCCGCGAGCGCGATGCCGCCGAGGACCGCCGGCGCCACCGTCAATCGGCGGCAGCTCGACTCAGCGCGAGCGAAGCGGTCCCGGTGGTTCTCGAAGAAGGTCATGCCCAGCCGCTAGCAGCCAGTGAAGAGACCCACGGCGGACAGCGGCACGTCGCCCGCGGGCCGGCAGCCCGCTGTGCCGACCAGAGGTCGGCGTTCCAAGCCGGTCCGCGCAGGCTTTCGTCCCGCCTTCAGCGGGACGATGCCGGCCGGAGGCCGGCGCTCCGAGGCCGGCGTTTCCCTAGTTCGTCGTGTGGGAGGCGATCGCTGCCTTGATGGCCTTCACCGTGGTTTCCGAGCGGTGCCGGAAGAGACGAAGGCCCCAGGCGACAGTCTCGTCGAGCGGATCGAGGTCCACCCCGTTGATCCGGAAGAGGTCCGCTTGGCGGCGCTCCGAGGGGCGGATGGAGTTCGGGTCCACCGCCGCCATCATCGCCGCCATCGCGAACTCGTCGTGAATGCCCTCCGGCTCCTCGTTGATGCCGTTGTCGGCGAGCCAGGTACGGAGGCCCATCACGTCGTAGAACTCGGGAATGAAGTGAACGCCGGGAGATCCGTTCCACTTGGCATGCATTTCCTCTGCAACCGCCTTCATTCCTTCCTGGTTGCCACCGCTGTCACCGAGGAAAATGATGTGGTCGAAGCCGCTGGCCCTGAGGCTCGAGGCCACGTCCCGAAGCACCGCCCGGAAGGTCTCCTCGCTGAGACCCACGGTGCCCGGATAGCGCATGTGACCGGTGGGCGGATCGAAGTCGCCTTCGGGCACCAGCTTGAGAATCGGGGCCACCAGCGCGTTCCCGAGATCCCGGGCGATCGCTTCGGTCACTCCCCGGAGCAGCACGTTGTGCTTGCCGGTGACCAGATAGGGACCGTTCTGCTCGACGCCGCCGCTCGCCACGATGGCGGTGTGCTTGCCGTCCGCGATCAGGTCGCGCACTTCCATCCAGGTGAGGTCCTCGATGAAGACGCTGTCCCGGATCGGGATCGGACGTGGCTTGTCGGGGTCCGGACTCTGGGCGAGTCCCAGAACCGGCATTCCCACGGAAAGGACGAGTGCGGTGAGAAGGGTGCGCATGACCTGAAATCTCCTTCGATGGTGCTTCGGGCTGAAATGAACTGTCAAACACTCAACCCAGGGTTGATGACCTTATCGCGATAGTCCTCGCCCGGCATCGGAACGGCCCGGCAGGCCTCGTGCAGCAACGAGACCCCGCGTACGGTGATCTGATCGGCAAGGGTCGATTGCTCGGCCGCCTGCAAGGGGAACGTCGTGGTGCAGATCAGGACGCACTCACCCAGAATGCATCGATTCAGGATGTAGAGGAGCCGCTCCTGCACCCGTTTGTCCCACCCGGTGTCCGCCCCGAGCTGGTCGAGGACCACGATCTCGGCGCGGGTGACCTCCGCCAGTCGGCGTTCGTCGATCAGCAGGGGGTCGTTCCACACCCGCTGGACCTCGCGGAGGAGCCGCGGCACGTACTCGAAGCGGGCGGCCACGGAGATTCGCCGCTCGAGGAGGATGTGGCGCAGCAGGGACACCGCGAGGTGGGTCTTGCCGACTCCGGCCGGCCCGGTGAGCAGCAGTCCCGACTTGACGTCCGGATACGCGTCGGCCCACTTGAAGACGGTCTGCCGGGCGCGCTCGAGGGCGGGAGACACCTTGAAGAAGTAGTCGAACCGCGCCCGCTCGCAAAAGTAGGGCGGTACCCCGATGTCCTCGAGGCGGGCCGGAGCCGGTGCGGCATCCCGGCAGAAGCAGACGGCCACGGCGGGTGACCCGTCCGGCCGGGAGGTCGGCTTCCATCCCGTGTCACCGCACTCGGGACAGCTCAGCACCGCCGGCAAGAGTCGTTTCCTATGAACTTCCGGCGCGAGAGGGCGCGGCGCCGCCCACGGATCCGGCGTCCGCACCCGAACCGGCCGGGACGATGTCCTTCCGCGGAAGCCGTACCAGCGCGTTCCTGGCGCGCTCGCTCAGGGCGTTTTCCTCCCGCGACAGTTCCCTGTGAATGAAGTCGGTGAACTGGGTGATCTCCTCCTGCATCCGCTGCATCTTTACGCGCATGTTCAGGATGATGTCCACCCCGGCGAGATTCACTCCGAGTTCCCGCAGGTTGAGGATGGTCTGCAACTGTTCGAGATCCTCGTCCGTATAGACGCGGGTGTTCCCCTCGGTGCGCGACGGCTGGAGCAGCCCCTCCCGTTCGTAGAGACGCAGCGTCTGCGGATGGATTCCGAACAACTCGGCCACCGCGCTGATCATGTAGACGCCCTTCCGGCGCTCGGCGCTCATTGGCGAAGCTTCTCACGGAGCGCGTCGCGAGGCGACTCCGGGTAGCGCTCCTCCAACTCCCTGACCAGGTCCCGCGACCGGTCGTCCCGGATCTCCGGGATGTGGATCCGCACCTCGAGGAAGAGATCGCCGCGGCCGTCCCCGCGGATCGAGGGGACGCCGCGCCCGGCAAGCCGCAGCCGGGTGCCCGGCTGGACTCCGGGCGGCAACCGCACCGCGACGTTCCCGGAAAGCGTGGGGACCTCGATGCGGCCCCCGAGCGTGGCTTCCGCGAGCGTCAGCGGCAGGGGACAGACGAGGTTGTCTCCGCGGCGCTCGACCACCGGATGCGGAGTGACTTCGACGTGCAGCCGGAGATCTCCAGCCGGTTCGCCCGGAAGCCGCTCGTGACCCTGTCCGTCCACGACCACCGTCGCCCCATCCGAAACCCCGGCCGGTACCCGCGCGACCACCCGGACGGAGCGGACCCGGCTCCCGCTCCCCCGACACGGGGAACAGGCGGTGTGGAACAGCATCCCCTGTCCGGCGCAGCGCCGGCACGGACGGGAGAACACCATGTGCCCGTAGCGCCGGAGCCGCCGGCCGGCGCCGCCGCAGGGGGCGCACTCGACTCCCTGAGGCGTCGCTTCCCCCACGGGGAGCTCGCCACGTCCCCCGCACGGGCCGCAGATCTCCCGGCGGTTCACGCGCAACCGCACCTGCTTCCCTTCCAGCGACTCGATGAAGGAGATCCGTTCCCGGGCGTGGATGTCGGGATCGGCGGCGGTGGGTTCGGGGTCGGCGCCCTCGGACGCTCCGAAGATCTCGTGGAGCGCCCACTCCTCCTTCGCGGGCTCCTCGCCGAAGTCGAACCCCGCGAATCCGTAGTGGATCCGCTGGACCCGGGCGGGAGCCGGTTCCGTCCCGCCGTGCCGGTCGTACTCGGCGCGGCGCTCGGGGTCACCGAGGATCTCGAAGGCCCGCTGAATCTGCCGGAAACGCTCCTCGACGACGCGGTCGTTGGGGTTCAGATCCGGATGCAGGCGCCGCGCGAGGCGCCGGTACGCCTGACGGATCCGCAGGATGTCGGCGTCGCGCCCGACCCCCAGGACCGCGTAGTGGTCGGCGGGAGGGGGCACGGGGAACGGGGCGTCCGTCGATCAGGTCAGTTGTCGCCCACGACCTCCGCGTCGATGATGCCGTCGTCGGCCGCGCCGTTGCCCTTGCGCTTGCCTCCACCCGGTGGAGGAGGCGGCGGCGGCGGGCCGGCGGGATCCTGGGCCTGGGCGGCCCCGTCACCGTCGGAGGACTTCTTGTACATGACCTCCGCGAGCCGGTGGCTCGCCTTCTCGACCTCGGCGCGCGCGGTCCGGACCCGTTCCATGTCGCCATCGGCAAGGGCGGCCCGGACCGTCGCCAGCGCTTTCTCGATCTCCTCGGCGTCCGAACTCTCGATCTTGTCGCGGTTCTCGTTCAGCATCTTTTCGACCTGATGCGCCAGGGAGTCCGTTTCGTTGCGGAACTCGACCTCTTCCTTCCGCGCCTTGTCGGCCTCCTCGTTGGAGGCGGCCTCCGTCTTCATGGTCTCGATCTCTTCCTTCGAGAGCCCGCTCGAGGCCGTGATGGTGATCGCCTGCTCCCGGCCGGTGGCCCGGTCCTTCGCTGAAACGTTGACGATGCCGTTCGCGTCGATGTCGAAGGACACCTCGATCTGCGGTACCCCACGGGGAGCCGGCGGGATGCCGACCAGGTTGAACTTCCCGAGGGTGCGGTTGTCGGCGGCCATCGAGCGCTCGCCCTGCAGGACGTGCACCTCGACCTGCGTCTGGTTGTCGCTCGCCGTGGAGAAGACGTCGCTCGCCCGGTGCGGAATCGTGGTGTTGCGCTTGATGAGGGAGGTGAACACCCCGCCCAGCGTCTCGATCCCGAGGGACAGCGGCGTCACATCCAGCAGCAGCAGGTCCTTGACGTCGCCGCCGAGCACTCCCGCCTGGATCGCGGCGCCGAGTGCGACCACCTCGTCCGGGTTCACGCCCTGGTGCGGCTCCGCTCCGAAGATCTCCTTGGCGAGTTCGTGAACCCGGGGAATCCGGGTCGAGCCGCCTACCAGCACGACCTCGTCGATCGCTCCGTCCGCGAGGCCGGCATCTTCGAGCGCCTGGAGGCACGGCTTGCGCGTGCGCTCGAGGAGATCTCCGATGAGCGCCTCGAGTTTCGCCCGTGAGAGGGTCAGCGCCAGGTGCTTCGGCCCGGAGGCGTCGGCGGTGATGAAGGGGAGGTTGATCTCGGTCTCGTGGGTCGTCGAGAGTTCGATCTTGGCCTTCTCCGCGGCGTCCTTGAGACGCTGCAGCGCCATCCGGTCGCTCGCCAGGTCAATCCCGTCGGACTTCCTGAACTCGGCGACGATCCAGTCCATCACCCGCTTGTCGAGGTCGTCTCCGCCGAGATAGGTGTCGCCGTTCGTCGAACGGACCTCGACCACCCCCTCGCCGACCTCGAGGATGGAGATGTCGAACGTCCCGCCGCCGAAGTCGTAGACCGCGATCTTCTCGCTCTTCTGCTTGTCGAGCCCGTAGGCGAGCGCGGCAGCGGTCGGTTCGTTGACGATGCGCACCACCTCCAGTCCGGCGATCTCGCCGGCGTCCTTGGTGGCCTGCCGCTGCGAGTCGTTGAAATAGGCGGGCACCGTGATGACCGCCCGCTCGACGCTCTCGCCGAGGTAGGCCTCGGCCGAGGCCTTCATCTTCTGAAGCACCATCGCCGAGATCTGCGGCGGCGTGTACCTGTTGTCGCCGAGCAGCGCCTCGATGCCGCCGTCGTCCTTCCGGAGGACCTGATACGGGGCGGATTCGCGCTCGTCGGAAGCCTCGTCGAAGCGGCGGCCCATGAACCGCTTAATGGAGAACACGGTGTTCGCGGCGTTCGTGATCGACTGCCGCTTGGCGACTTCGCCCACCAGGCGCTCGCCCGACTTCGAAACGCCGACGACCGACGCGGTGGTGCGGCCGCCTTCGGCGTTGGGGATGATGGTGGGCTGTCCGCCCTCCATCACGGCGACCACCGAGTTGGTCGTCCCCAGATCAATACCGATGATCTTGCTCATGGACCTTCAAGACTCCTGACGAAAGTGGAAACACAGAGGCCGGGCAACGCGAGCCCTTAGTTAGGCCGAAGTATAAGATATGAGTGATCTCTTGTCAAGGCAAACCACGCAACACAACCGCCACGAAGCGGACCCAGTGGACGGCGCCCTCTACGGAAGAAGTTCGCGGATGGCGGGCTCGAGCGTCTCCCGCTCCTGGAAGTTCACGAAGTGCCGGACGATCGTCCCGTCGCTCCCCGCGAGGAACAGGGTCGGGAAGATGTTGACGTTCCCGAGTTCCGCCCGGTCCTCTTCGGTGAGGTGGAGGTTCTCGAAGGTGACGCCGCCCTTCTCCTGGTGCGCGGCGCGGTCCGCGTCGGTGTAGGGCAGCTTCAGGACCCGGTCGGCGTTCAGTCCGACGATGGTGAGCCCCTGATCGCCGAGGTCCTGGTGGAGCGCCTGCAGCACCGGCGCGATCTGGACGCAGGGCGGGCAGTTCGTGAACCACACGTAAACGAGCGTTGCGTCGTCCATCAGGTCGCCGAGCGCCGCGTCTCCGCCGAGGAGCCGCTCTCCCGCGACCTCCGGAAGCGTGCGTCCCTCCCAGCCGGTGAGGCTCCGGTCCACGGCGACCGCGAACCGCTGGTCGGCGCGGATCATTTCCTCGTTGATGGACACGAGGTTCCCGTCACCGTCGCGGACCAGGAACCTGGGGACCCGGGGGTCCGATTCCATGATCCGCAGCACGATGTCGGCCCCCTCCTCACCGTAGAGCGAGAACTGCCCCGAAATCTCCGACAGGGTGGGCAACCGTCCCTCGCGGCCCTCGAACTCGAGGATGAAGAGCGGGGTCCGGAAGAAGACGTCGTTGAGCCGTCCGAGCGCCCGCTGCTCGTCGGGGGCCTGG
This sequence comes from Acidobacteriota bacterium, assembly GCA_009835985.1. Classification (GTDB taxonomy): domain Bacteria; phylum Acidobacteriota; class Vicinamibacteria; order Marinacidobacterales; family Marinacidobacteraceae; genus Marinacidobacterium. The sequence continues at coordinate 17,515 of VXWI01000030.1, forward strand.
AAGCGCTCCACGAGCGCCGACAGCAGCAGCCGCTCGCCCGGTTGCAGCGTGTCCCGGACGTGTTCGAGGATGCGCCGTTCGGCGTCCTGCGCCTGGGCGGCGCCCGGGGCCGGGGCCCCAATGAGGAGAACGAGGGAAAGGAGGAGGAAGCGCATCGGCGCATTGTAGTTTTGTCCCGGAGTACGCTTTGGAGGGTGCCGGCCGAGCCACCCGATGGATAGACTCGGCGGCGTGTTGCGGGTAGCGGAATCCGGTGGCCGATCTCCTGGCCGGGTCGCGTTCTGGATCGTCCCGTGGTGCCTGGCCGTGGGCTGCGCCAGCAAGCCCCTGCCCGAGATCCCGGTGGTTCCCCTGGACGAATGGGCGTACGTCGAGGACCAGGCGCCGGTTCCCGGCCCGGATCTTCCCGAGCGCGCGGCACGGGACCTGAACGAGAGCTGGGGGTTCATCGTTGCGGGCCGCCTCGGCGAAGCCGACCTGCAACTCGCGCCGCTCCGGACCCTGGCCCCGGGCGACCCGGGGATCCTCGCGGCGGCCGGCTTCCTCGCCCTGCGGAGCGGCGACCGGCCGGGGGCGGGAGAACTCTTCGAGCGGGCCCTCGGTGCGGCGCCCGACGACGTCCTGGCGTCCCTCGGGGCCCTCCTCCTGATTCTCGAGAGCGCGGACCAGGAACTGCTCTTCACCAGACTGAAGCGCTTGTCGGAACTCGATCCGGACGCTTCCCTGGTAGCCGAGCGGCTGCCGGGACTGGCGCTCGAGGTGGCGGAGAACCGCCTCTCGCGCGCCCGGGAACTGGCGCGCGCCGGCGAATCGGGTCCGTCGGTCGCGGGCGCGTACCGGGCGGCGCTGGAAGCGATGCCCGATTCGGCGGACCTGTTCCTCGAAGCGGCCGAGGCGGCGTTCGCCGCCGGAGACCGGCAGAGCGCGCGCGAGTGGTTCGAAACCGTCGCTCGAAGCCCGGCGGCGAGCAAACGCCAAGCGCTCCTCTCCGGGCTGGCGGCCGCCGAGCTGCTGGCCGACGGGCGCCGCTTCGCCGAGAGCCTGACCCGTCTCGACGGGATCCTCCGGGACCCCGCGCTCGGCGGCTTCGCGGACCTCGTGGAGCGCGCCGAAGGGCTTGAGCGACGGCTCGAAGTCGCGCGGCTCTCGGAGCGCTACACGACGATCCGGGAAGCGGAGCGCATCACCCGCGAGCAGCTCGCCGCGCTCCTCGCGGCCGAGATCGGCGAACCGGACGACGACCGCAACACGGACCCGGTGATCGCCATCGACCTCGAGCGAAGCTGGGCGGCCAGTCTGATCCAGACGGCGGTCGGCGCGGGCTATCTCCGCCTGTTCCCCGACCACACCTTCAAACCGCGGGGCCTCGTGACCCGCGGCGAACTCGCCGAGTCCCTGGCCGCCGTGTTCGGGAAGTTCGACCCGGAGGCGCTCCGGGGCGCCGCGGCCGACTCTTCCCGGCTGGACCTGAGCGACGTGCCGCCCGACCACCGGTATCGGGAAGCGGTCGCCGTCGCGGCGCAACTCGGCCTGCTGCGGATCTCGGACGCGGGAACGTTCCGGCCGCTCGCGTTCGCCTCCGGCGCGGAGGCGGTGCGCGCGGTCCGTACGCTCCGGGATCTGCTCGGCAGGTCCTAGCGCCGGCCGCCTACCGCCGGCGGCGCGGAACGCTAGCCGCGGCCCGAGACGTAGCGCCGCCCGGCCTTCATGAGCCGGACGAAGGCATCTTCGTCGTCGTCGTGGATGACGGCCGCGAGACGCGAAACGGCGGCCGCAAGGCTATGGATGGCTGCCGGCCCGTGCGGATTCCGTTGCTGGATCTCGTAGTAGAGGTGCGGGTTCTCCCGCGCCACCGCCGCGGCCACCCGCAACTGCCGGTCGAACGTCACGCTCGACAGCCGGGCGAGGCGGGGCGCCTGCTCGCCGCTCTCCTGGAGCGCGGTCAGAAAAGCCAGGTTCAGCGCGTGGGAGAGCCCGAGGACGTAGGCGATCAGTGGGTCGTGCTCCGCCAGGGGCATTCGCAGGATCTCGGCCATCGTCCCTCCGAACACGAGAGCCGCCTCCTCGGCGGCCTCGGGGTGGCCCACGTCCATGACGAGCACGTGGCAGCCGTGGAGCACGTGGGTATCGGGCCCGAACATGGGGTGCACCGAAGCGACCCGGCAGCCGCTTTCCGCCAGCGCCCGCAGTCCGTGGGCGAGTGGCGCCTTGACGGACCCGATGTCGAAGATCAGGCCCCGCCTCCGGTCCGCGGCGATTCCCTCCAGGATTCCGGCGCTGATGTGGAGCGGCGCCGCCACCACGGTCAGGGCGAAGTCGTTCGGCGTCTCCCGCCAGTCCGCGGTCGCCGGAACGTCCGGCGGCCCCCCCGAGGGGTCGGCCACCCGGACCTCATATCCCTGCGCGGTCAGGAATCGGCAGAACCAGCGGCCCATGTTCCCGCCGCCGCCGATGACCAGTGCGGCCCGGCCCGCC